>JAEXRD010000080.1 GCA_023438245.1 Pseudomonadota bacterium
GGGGAACTCTTTCCAAAGAGTTCCCCCTCCCGCCCCCGATTACACCCATCTACTTCTTGGTGGACCGGTAGGTGTCCTTGTCGCGGTGGCGCTGGTAGCGCGTCACGGCGCGGTTGTGCTCGTCCAGCGTGCGGGAAAACTCGTGCGAGCCGTCGCCCTTGGCCACGAAGTAGACGTAGTCGTGGCGTTCGGGGTTCAGGGCCGCGCGCAGGGAATCCAGCCCCGGCGAGCAGATGGGCCCGGGCGGCAGGCCCGCGTTGGCGTAGGTGTTGTAGGGATTGGCGCGGTCTTCGAGGTTGGCGCGGGTCAGGTCGCCGTTGAAGGAGGGCCCCAGGCCGTAGATGGTGGTGGGGTCGCACTGCAGGCGCATGTTCTGGGCCAGGCGGTTGAGGAACACCCCGGCGATGCGGGCGCGTTCGGAGGCGTCGCCGGTCTCGCGCTCGACCAGGGACGCCAGGATGACGATGCGCTTGAGTTCCTCGGCGGCGGGCAGGCCGGTGGGCCAGAGCTTCTGGGCCTGTTTGGCGAATTCCTTGAGCATGGCCTCGACCACGGCGGGCGCGCCGTCCACGAACCCGCGCGAGAGCTGGTAGGTCTCGGGGAACAGGTAGCCCTCGGCGCTGGCGCCGGGAATGCCGTACTTGGCCAGCAGGGCGGGGTCGCGCAGGGCGCGCTCGAACCCGGCGCTGTCGGCCAGCCCTTCGGCCTCGAAAAGCTTGGCCACGGCCCACCAGGGCAGGCCCTCGCGCACCACGACCTTGTGCAGGATGCCGGGCGTTGTGGTGATGACGCGCAGGATCTCGCGCGGGGGCCAGGCGGTGCTGAGCAGGAACTCGCCCGCGCGCGGGCCGTTGGCGTAGCCCTGGAACCTGGCCAGCGCCACCAGGGCGTAGGCGTTCTTGATGAGCCCCTCGGCCTCCAGCTGGCGGGCGAGGGCGGGCAGGGTGGTGCCGGGCTTGATGAGCACCACGCGTTCCTTGCCGGGCGCGCGGTCCATGGGGCCGAGGTACGTCTCGATGAGCGCGCCGGAAACCAGCGCGGCGACAAGGAGCAGCCCGAAGAGGGCCCAGAGGATGGTCTTCAGGACCGATCCACGTTTCGGCTGAGCCAGCTTTCCAGGATCAGCACCGCCGCCTGGCTGTCCAGATGGTTCTTTCTCTTCCGGCTGCACAGACCGGCCTCCTTGAGCTCTTCCTCTGCGGCGGCGGAGGAAAACCGCTCGTCCGCGAGGTGGATGGGTTGGGTGATGCGCCGGCCCAGGCTCTCGGCGAAGTTGCGGGCCTGGCGCGTGGTCAGACTGTCGTCGCCTTCCAGGGTCAGCGGCAGGCCGATCACGACGGCCTCGACGCGCTCCTCTTCTATGAGCTTCACCAGCGCGGCGAACAGGGCGTCGCGGGTGCTGCCTTCCTTCCTTTC
This sequence comes from Pseudomonadota bacterium, assembly GCA_023438245.1. GTDB lineage: Bacteria > Desulfobacterota > Desulfovibrionia > Desulfovibrionales > Desulfovibrionaceae > Humidesulfovibrio. The sequence goes on from JAEXRD010000080.1 coordinate 1,417, forward strand.
GATTGCCGGGCGCGGAAAGGCCATGCGGCCCTCGGGGTCGCTGATTGCCAAGCCTACGCGCCTGGTGCCGAAATCTATGCCGAGGACTCTCATGACGGGCCGCTCCAATGCCTGCGCAGGCCGTGCCTGCTCAGACCGGGCGGAGTTTGGGCGAAAGGGGGGCTGGTGTCAACAGGGCTGACCTATCTCCCTCCCCAGCTCCGCCAGCCACCTCTTCATCACCTCGACCCGCCGCTCCGCCTCGCGTCTCCCCGCCCCGGTCTGCATGCTCGCGGCGGTCTTGAAGAGCTTGGAGTAGAAGTGGTCGATGGTGAACCGGGCGTCGTCGGGCTGGCGGGTGGCGCAGAAGGGGTCGTCGGCGCTGTAGAGTGCGCGGTTCATGGCCCCGCCGGTGACCAGGCAGCGGGCGATGCCGATGGCCCCGATGCCGTCCAGCCGGTCGGCGTCCTGAACAACTTTCGCTTCCAGGGTGGTGGCCGGAATGCCCGCGCTGAAGCTGTGGGCCTCGATGGCGTGGGCGATGTTGTCGAGCAGGTGGGCCGGATAATTGATGGAGGCGAGATAGTCGCGTGCGGCCACCGCCGCCAGGCGCGAGGCCTGGGAGCGGCGCGGGTCGTCCTTGGGCACCACCACGTAGTCGTGCAGCCACGCGGCGGGGATGACCACGGCCATGTCCGCCCCTTCCTCCGGCCCGATGCGCCTGGCCGTGGCCACCACGCGCTCCAGGTGCAGCAGGTCGTGGGCGCTGTCGGACCCGTGGGCGTTCAGGCGCTCGACCAGATGGGCGCGCAGCGTGGCTTCGAGCTGGCTCAAATCCACGCTATTTCCCCGCGTCCACAAGCACCATCTTGCCCTTCTGCTCGCCCTTGTCGACCATGCGCCTCAGCTCCTTCCGCCACTTCGGGCCGCCCAGGCGCTCGGCCAGGTACTCGGTGGTGTGCATCACGTCGTTGGGCCGGTGCATCTGCATCAGGCAGCGCTTCACGCCGATCTTGCACGAGGGGCAGCCCACGAGCACCGGGGTGTTCTTGTCCGGGCGCTTGGAGTCGGGCCGGGCCAGGTCGCTGGCCAGCTGCTCCTTCTTGCGGTCGCGGATGCGGTTGTAAATGGCCGGGCTGGTCAGCGCGCCCAGGCCGGACTCGCCGCAGCAGCCGGGCGACAGGCGCACGCTGGCCCCGGTGGCCTCGGCCAGGGCCTTGCGGTAGATGTTCGGGGCCTTGACCTTGTGCACGCCCACCCATTCCACGTGGCAGGCCGCGTGGTAGAGGACTTCGTCCTCCTTGTTGGGGATATGGAGCCGACCCAGAAGGAACTGCACGATGTCCTGGTGCTTCAGCGGCTCGGAGAGTTCCTGGCTGAAGTCGTAGGTCTCGATGCTTTCCCGGCAGGTGCCGCAGGATGTGACCAGCGTGGTGGCCTTCATGCCCGCCTTGCCGGTGGCGATGAGCAGGTCCAGGATGGCCTGGATGGTGCGGTGGCGGTTGGCGCCGTAGGCCTCGGTGCAGCCGCTGGCCAGGAGCGGGTAGCCGCAGCACAGGTGCCGGTCGGGCAGCACCACGTTCACGCCGCTCTTCAGCAGCAGGTACACCCCGGCCAGCCCGATGTCGTGGCTGAACAGGCCCGCACCGCAGCCCGGGAAGTACAGCACGGTCTCGTCGAAGGCGGCCTCCGGCCTGCGGAACAGCGAGTGCTCGCCGAGGTTCAGCTCCTGGGCCAGGTTGCGCAGGTCGATGAGCGGGCCGGGGCCTTGCAGGGCCGGGCTTTCCAACCGTTTCCTGAAGTGGCCGGGCACGAAACCGAGCACGCTGTTGGCCGCGGCCTGGCCCAGCGACAGGAACTTGGCCACCTTGGGCAGCCGGTTCGACGGGTCCTCGGCCAGGTGGGTGAGCAGGGCAGTCTTGATGGGATGGCCGCCCTTGCCCTTGTATTCCAGGAACGAGCGGATCTGCAGCGCGTTCTTGGAGCTGTCGATCTTGACGGGGCAGACCCCGGCGCACTTGCCGCAGGCCGTGCAGTGCTCCAGGATGCGCCGCAGCTCGTCCAGCAGCTCGGAGGAGGGCTCGCCGCCCTGCACCTGGGAGTAGTAGAGGGCCTCGGTGAGCGCGCCCAGGCTCAGGTTCTTGTTGCGCGGGTGGTACAGCAGGCCGCGGGCCGGGCTGTACATGGGGCACACCTGCTTGCACTTGCCGCAGCGGGTGCAGGTCTGCACGTTGCGCAGCAGTTCGATGAGCGTCTCCTTGTCCTTCAGCGCGGTCTTCTGCAAATCGTTGATGAGCCGGTTGAAGGAGAAGGTGTAGGGCTCCACGGGCAGCTCGCGGCGGGTCAGCTTGCCGGGGTTCAGCACGTCGGCGGGGTCCACCAGCTTCTTGTACTTGGCCAGGGCGTCGATCTTGGCCTGGGACAGGAAGGCGATTTTTGTAATGCCGATGCCGTGCTCGCCGCTGATCTCGCCGCCCAGCTTCAGCACCTCGGCGAAGACCTCGTCCACGGCCTCGAAGGCCTGGGCCATCATCTCGGGATCGTTGGAGTTCACCGGCACGTTGACGTGGCAGTTGCCGTCGCCCGCGTGCATGTGGTTGGCGATGACGATGCGCTTGGCCTGGGCCTCCTGGTAGATGGCCTCGATCTCGCGCTCCTGGCGCGGGTAGCGGTCCTTCAGCTCGTGGAAGAGCAGGCGCACGCCGCTGGCCAGCTCCTCGTCGGAGAGCTCGCTGGCATCGGTGCGCTTTTTCAGGATGAACATGCAGCGGTCCAGCCCGAACTCGATGTCCGGGTCGTTCATCAGCGTGTCGGCGGGGATGCCCGGCATCTCGCGCACCTTGAGCAGCGCCTTGCGCGCGGCCTTGGCCATGTAGCGCAGGTTCAGGTTCTCCAGGAACTCCGCGAAGCCGGGGATGGCCCGCATGGGGATGACCACGTCCTCGTTGACCTTGAAGCCGGAGGTGCGCTTGGCGATGGCCGAGAGCTTGTGGCGGTCCTCCCAGAACAGCTCGGCCTCGCGTTCGTCGCGCGCGGCGAAGATGTCCACGCCGGGGTAGGGCTTGGCGATGGCCAGCACCGCGTCCACGGCGTCGGAAAGGGCGTCCTCGTGGTCGCTGTCGAGCTGGAGGATGAGCACGCTGATGGGGTCGCCCTCGTACTGCTCGGATTTCTTCTTGTACTCGATGGCCTGCACGTACTTGGTGCCGAATTCCTCCAGCGCGCTGATCTTCACCAGGTCGCCTTGGTCGCGGATGGTGTCGCGCAGGGCCACCACGTCGCCGATGACGTACATGGCGTTCTTCATGCTGCGGCCGAAGAACTCCAGCACCAGCACGCGGGAATACTTGGGCTTGTTGTGCAGGGTGAAGGCGCAGGTGGTGATGATGCCGTCCACGCCCTCCTTCTGCACGCCGGGCAGGCCGCCCAGGTACTTGTTGGACACGTCCTTGCCCAGGCCCGCGCCGCGCACCTCGTTGCCGGAGAGGGTCACGACGTCGGTGATCGCGCCCTGCTCGTCCAGGAGCTCGAACACCGCGCTCTCGCCCTCGAAGATCTTGTGGCCGGGGTGGTCCTTGCGGCGCACGGTGATGACCTCGCCCTTCGGGGTCACCATTTCGAACCAGGCGATGTTGTCGATGGTGGTGCCGTATTCGAAGGCGAACGGCCCGCCGGAGTTCTCGGCGATGTTGCCGCCCAGGGTGGAGCCGGCCTTGGAGGCCGGGTCCACGGTGAACAGCAGGTCCTGCTCCGCAGCGGCCTTCATGGCGTCCTGGGTGATGACGCCCGCCTGCGCGGTGAGCAGCATGCGGTCGGGGTCCACGTCGATGATCTTCTTGAACCGGGCCAGGGAGAGCACCACGGTGCGCGCGAACATGGGGATGGCCCCGCCGGTGAGGCCGGTGCCGCCGCCGCGCGGGATGATGCCGAAGGCCATTTCACCCGCCAGGCGCACGATGAGCCGCACCTGGGAGGTGGTTTCCGGGAACAGCACGAACAGCGGCAGCTCCAGGCGCAGGTCGGTGGCGTCGGTGGCGCATTCGATGCGCGTGTTGGCCGCCTCGCCGATGCAGTCCATGGGCAGGAAGGCCGCCAGCCGCTCCTTGAGCTTGGCGGCGAAGGAGCGGTCCTCGTCGTAGCGTTCCCAGAACCCGGCCACGGCCCCGGCCAGCACGCGCGGGAACTCGCCGGAAAGGCTCGGGCGGGCGATGGACAGCTTGCGGTCCACGCTCTGGCGCACCAGGTTCGCGTCCACAAAGGGGTTGTAGCGCACCAGGAAGAGTTCGGCGGCCAGGCTCATGGCCAGTTCGCGCACCTCGGCGGGCCACTGCTCGTAGCCGCCCTCCTCGGCGCTGGCGGTCAGTCCAAGGACACGGGTCAGGATGCGTTCGTCGGAAATGGAAATATGCGGGCCGATAAGAGGCATTGTGCGTCAGCTCCGGGCGGGCTGTGGGGTTTGTTGCGGGAGTTTTCGTGTCGTCGCGAGGGGTGCAGTATAGGACCGGGAGGGGGGGAAGGCAAGTGCGGCGGCGGCAGTGCTCCCGTGCGGATTTCCATGAAGCCCGAACGGGCCACGAGGCCGGAAGGGGCGGGGATACTTTACAGCCGGGGCTTGTGAAGGTATGGACTTCGTTCCATCATGCGACGCCCCTCATGCGCCGCGCCGAACATTCTTCTACCAACGAGGTGATCCGCCCATGAGCATCCAGGACTTTGCCGAGCTGCAGCTGTTCATCACCGGCCCGACGTTCATTCGTCCCGAGATCCGCGAGGCGGGCATGCTGCCCGAGTTCGGACACCGCGACTCCGAGAACAACAAGCGCTTCGGCCCCATCATGTCCGGCCTGAAGCAGCTGGCCGGCGCTGGCGAGAACTGGCGCGTCATCATCTTCAACGGCTCCGGCTCCAACGCCATGGAAGCCACCGTGCGCTCGCTCGTGGCCGACGACGAGACCGTGCTCAACGTCTCCGTGGGCGCCTTCGGCGACCTGTACCACAAGATGGCCGTGGTCAACGGCAAGAAGGCCGTTCAGCTCAAGTTCGCCCCGGGCGAGGCCATCGACCTGGCCAAGCTGGAGGCCGCGCTCACCGAGCACAAGCCGTCTTGCGTCACCTTCACCCACAACGAGACCAGCACCGGCGTGATGAACGACATGAAGGCCGTGTGCGCGCTCATCCGCAAGCACGGCGCGCTGCCCCTGGTGGACGGCGTGAGCATCTTCGGCGGGGCGGAGATCGGCCTGGACAACTCCGGGGCCGCCACCTACGCCACCAGCACCCAGAAGTCCCTGGCGCTGCCCGCGGGCTTCGGCATCCTGTTCGTGAACGCCGAGGCCATCGAGAAGGCCAAGGGCGTGAAGAACAAGGGCTTCGCCACCGACATCGTGGCCCAGCTGGGCCGGGCGGAGAAGAGCCAGACGCTCACCACCCCCAACACGACCCTGGCCAACCAGATGGCCGTGCAGATCGACCACATCGTCACCGAGGAGGGCATCGCCAACCGTTTTGCCCGCCACCTGAAGATGCAGGGCATGGTGCACGAGTTCGTTGGGAGCCTGCCCGGCTTCGAACTGCTGGCCCCGGAGGGCCACCGCTCCCCCACCGTCACCGCGGTGCGCGTGCCCGCGGGCATGACCGTCGCCGCGCTCAAGAAGGTCAAGGAAGCCATGCGCGCCAAGGGCTACCTGTTCGACCCCGGCTACGGCAAGCTGAACACCGACCTGGAGGAGAAGGGCCAGCGGGTGCTGCTGCGCCTTGGCCACATGGGCGACGTGACCCCGGACATGCTGGCGGCCTACCTTGAGGCCCTGAAGCCCGAACTGCTGAAATAAATCCTGAGGGGGAGAGACGATATGCGCATTCTTGCCAATGACGGCCTGCCGCCGGAGGCCGTGGCCTACCTGAAGAAGGAAGGCTTCACCGTGGAGACCGAGAAACGCAGCACCGAAGACCTGCTGGGCGAGATCGGCACCTTCGACGCCCTGCTGGTCCGCAGCGCCACCAAGGTTACCCGCGAGGTGCTGGAGGCCGGGACGAAAAACGGCGGCAAGCTCAAGATCGTGGGCCGCGGCGGCGTGGGCACCGACAACATCGACCTTGAAGCCGCCAAGGAGATGGGCGTCATCGTCAAGTTCGCGCCCAACGGCAACACCAACGCCACCGCCGAGCACGCCCTGGGCCTGATGTTCGCCGTGGCCCGCAAGGTGCCCATGGCCCACCGCACGCTCATGGGCGGCACCTGGCACAAGAAGCGCTTCCAGGGCAACGAGCTGTTCGGCAAGACGCTGGGCATCATCGGCTGCGGCCGCATCGGCCAGTGCCTGGCGGGCAAGGCCCTGGGCATCGGCATGAAGGTGGTGGGCTACGACCTGTACCACTTCGAGGACTCCAACGTGGAGTACCTGGACAGCATCGATGAAGTCCTCAAGACCTCGGACTTCATCAGCCTGCACACCGGCGGCAAGAACGCCATCATCACCGAGCGCGAGCTGGCGCTGATGAAGCCCACGGCGTATCTCATCAACGCCTCGCGCGGCAGCAACGTGCAGGAGGCCGCCCTCTACAACGCGCTCAAGAACGGCGTCATCGCCGGCGCGGCCCTGGACTGCTTCGAGAAGGAGCCCAAGCGCGAGGGCGAGGCCTTCGCCTGCTCCCTGCACGAGCTGGACAACATCGTCATGAGCGCGCACCTGGGCGCTTCCACCCACAACGCCGTGCGCAAGACCGGCCTGGAAATCGCCGAGGTGGTGACCAAGTACCTGCGCCGCGGCGACTTCGGCAACTCCGTGAACGTGGGCGAGACCGTGGAGGAGGAGGGCAAGCGCATCTACGCCCTGTTCATCACCCACGAGGACAAGCCGGGCATGTTCGGCAAGTTCGGCACCGCCCTGGGCGACCTGGGCGTGAACATCCGCGAGAACAACTCCCGTTTCCTGTCCGACAGCGTGCAGACCGTGTACGTCGTCCACCAGGAGCCCACCGAGGAAGTGCGCGAAAAGCTCATGGCCATTCCGGGCGTGAAGCGCGTAAGCTTCTAGGAGCTGTTGCTCAAGGGCGTCTTTTGCCCCCTGGGCATCGTCATGTTCCGGGCCGGGCGCGGGGCCGCACCGTCAGAGTGCTGTCCCCGCGCCCGGCCCGATCCTTTCCTCGCCAGGGAACAAAATTCGTCCCTTGAGAAACAGCTCCTTTGAAAGGCAATTCGCCAGTAACGATGAAGCCCCCGTCCGGTGTTCGCCGGGCGGGGGCTTTTTGCGGTCGTCCTCTAGGCCATCCTGCCGGAAATGGCCAGGCACTCGTCGCGGTACATGCACTCGCCCTGGTCGCAGAAGCCGCTCATGGCCCTGGCGAAGCAGTCGAAGTGCCCGCTCTGGCGCTGTTCCAGGCGCGCGGACTCGACCCTGGCCAGCATGGCCTCGGTGGGGCCGGAGCCCTTGCGCGCCTTGGCGCTGGCCGTGGACATGGGGCTGGACTTCCTGGACTTGTTCGTCGTGCTGGGCATAGCCTTCATTGGACTCACCTCTGGCGTTGAATGATCCCTCTGTCGCCTCCGGTATGGTGCTCGGCCCTGTCTGCTAGCCTTCGATGGTGATCTTGCGCGCGGGCTTGCCGGGCTCGGCCTTGGGCAGGGTCACGCGCAGAACGCCCTTTTCGAACCTGGCCTTGACTCCCTCGGACTCCACCGGGGCGGGCAGCGGCACGGCGCGGGTGAAGCTGCCGTAGCTGCGCTCGATGCGGTGGTAGCTCTCCTTCTTCTCCTCGCCCTGGAACTTCTTCTCGCCACGAATGACGAGCACGTCGCGCTCCAGGCTGATGTCCACATCGCCGGACTCCAGGCCGGGCAGCTCGGCCTCCACGCGGATCTCCTTGTCGGTCTCGGAGACGTTCACCGCCGGGAAGCTCTCCCAGCCCCGGAACGGACTGTTCTGGAACCCCGCCAGCATGGACGGGAACCCGGCGGGCCTCTGCCAGAAGTCCTCCAGCATCTCCGCGATGCCCATGGGATGCTGCGCATCTTCCGAACGCCTGCGCGGCATGGGCAGCCACTGTCTCAACATGACCAAACCTCCTTGCGGGTTTCAGAAGCGACGGGCTTGCGGCAGCCCGTGAACCTGCGCCACTCTGGCGGGACCTGATGCTGTGAAAATAATCACGAGCCGCCCCGGGGCAAGCTCCCGCGCCCCCGCCTCTTCAAGGAAAAGCCCCGCCCGGCATGGCCAGGGGGGCTGGTTCATGGAGGCCCGAACAGTGTTTCGGGCGGCTGGCGGTCCCGGCGCGAGGGGGTTGGCTCTCGCCGGGGGAGTGGAGGCCGCGGCCGCCGTGTGGCGCGGCAACCGGCGGCCTCCGGAGGGAGAGGGAGGACGAACCGGCGTTACGAGCCGCCCACCAGGGCCAGGCCCCTGGCGAAGGCCAGCTCGAAGGCTTCTTCCTTGTTGGCGCAGGTGCGCTCCAGTTTGATGGTGCTGGGCGGGCTGCCTGGAGCGTGTTTTCGCGCCGCCAGGCAGGGGGCGTAGGAGCCGTCGGCTCCGCGCACAGCGAAGGGCCGAAGCTCCCAGCCGGACACGAGCTGCATCCTGCCGGTGAATACGCGCTTTCCTCTCAGGTCCATGGCCTCCTCCTTTCCGGACTGGCGATTCCGGGCTGCCGCCCGGAGATGAGGTCCAGGCGAAGGGGTGGTCTTATGCAACACTACACGGCGTGGCGCGGGATGCAAGCAACAATATTGCGTCAACTGTGTTCCGGAACGCTATCTGTTCAAATTTGTAGGCATCTGCCAGGCAGAAAAAATAAACCAAATATGTTTAGGGTGTTATAAAATTGTTTGTGGTTGCGCAGGGTTCGCTAGGGGAGGCGGCCTGCCCTGGTTGTGCAATTCAATGCACGTTGCACTTCGGTAATCAGACTATTTTCGTCGGATATGTGCAGATTTCTGCATCGAAAAAGTCTAGAGACTATTTAGTGTGCTGGAATAGCGTGGAATTTTGTTTGGCACAGTGCATGCTCATCAGGAGACTGTCACGGGCGAGGTGCGCATCGCCATTTCGCCCGAACATACCCTTTGGAGGACACATGAACCGCTTACGCCGCATCCTTGCCGCCACCCTCGCTATCCTGGCCCTCAGCGCCTCGCTGGCCCTGGCCGTCGACCCCGCCAAGCCCGCCGAACCCGGTGGTGACACCGGCTCCCACGGCGGCCATTCCGGCCATGGCCGCGCGGCCACCATCGTGGAGTTTGCGCGCTAGCCTATAGTTCCGGCTTTACGCGCCGCCCGGCTTAAACCAAACCAGACCGGCCCGTCCCTTTCTTGGGGGGGACCGAAACAACCTTCTAGGAGACACGCCATGAACCGCCTTCCCCGTACCTTCGCTCGCACCCTGACCGCCACCGCCGCCGCGCTGGTCCTGACCTCCTCCCTGGCCCTGGCCGCCGAGCCCGCCGCCAAGCCCGCCCCCGCGGCCCCGGCTCCCGCCGCCGGACACGGCATGCGCGCGCACGGCCAGCAGGGCGGCATGGCCCTGGCCTCGCTGAGCCCGGAGAAGCAGGAGATCGCCCGCACGCTCATGGCCGCCCACGCCCAGGCCCTGGCCCCCCTGCACCAGAGCCTGTACGCCAAGGGCATGGAGCTGGAGGCGCTGAACGCCGCCGGTGAGGGCGAGTCCGCCAAGGCCCGCGCCGCCATCCGCGACATCGCCGACCTGGAGGCCAAGATGCTCACCGAGAACGCCAAGTTCCGCGCGCAGATGGTCAAGAAGACCGGCCTGCGCACCCCGGTCATGGGCCATGGCATGATGGGCGGCCAGGGCGGCATGATGGGCGGAATGATGGGCGGAAAGGGCATGATGGGCCAGGGCGGCATGTCCTGCCCCATGATGCAGGGCAAGGCTGACGGTCAGGGCGGCCACGCGGGCCACGGCGCCGCTGCCCAGGCCCCGGCCGGTCCCGCTGGCGCTCCCGCCGCTTCGGCTCCCGCCGCCGACCCCCACGCGGGCCACGGCAACTAGTCCCCGTCGCGGTTTCGAACAAAAAGGGCGGCTCCCTCCGGGGGGCCGCCCTTTTGCTTGGCCTCGCGCCTGGGCTTACGAGGTCTGGCTCTCGAGACCGACGTCCTGGTTCAGGTCGTCGAAGTGCACCACCCGGTTGCGCCCGCCCTGCTTGGCCGCGTACATGGCCTGGTCGGCCTGCCGGAACAGCCGGGTGCGCTGTTCCAGCCCGCCGTCCGACGTCTTGGTCACGCCGATGCTCACCGTATAGCGGATGGCCGTGCCGTCGTGGACGGCGTGGTCCGAGGCGATGTTCTGGCGGATGCGTTCGGCGATGGCCATGGACTCGTGGTAGCCGGTGCGCGGCAGCAGGATGCAGAACTCCTCGCCCCCGTAGCGGAAGATGAAGTCCTGGCTGCGCAGCACGCGCTCGGTGCGGCGCACCAGGTCGCGCAGCACCCCGTCGCCCGCCACGTGGCCGAAGGTGTCGTTGACCTGCTTGAAGTGGTCGATGTCCATGAGCAGCAGGCTCAAGGTGGCGCCGCCGCGGTTGGTGCGGGCCAGCTCCTTCTGCACGATGAGCTCGTAGCTGCGCCGGTTCAGGCAGCCGGTGAGGGAGTCGTGCAGGGCCATGTTCTTGATTTCGCTCTCGGCGCGTTCGCGCAGCATGAGCACGAAGCCGAAGGACGAGGCGATCTGCGTGACGAGCAGCATGAGGAAGGTGGCGGTCTGCGGCGCGTTGGAGGTGAGCAGGTGGTACTCCGGCTCCATGGCGATGCTGACCGAGCGGGCGGCGATGGTGGCGGCGTTCACCGCGAAGGGCACGCTGACGAAGAGGCTGGTGAGGTCGCCCGCGGGCCTGCCGCGCATCACCGCCAGGGCCACCATGGCGCTTTGCAGCGCCAGCAGGACGTTGATGGCCTGGATGCGCGGGAAGGCCGTGTCCAGCAGCAGGGTGGTGACGAGGATCGAGGCGGCCACGGGCGCGGCCATGAGCGCCGGGCGCAGGGGCCGCTGGAAGAACGTCTGCATGGCCCCCAGCGCGCAGGACAGCGCCCCGGTGATGCACATGTTGGCCACGACGATGGACAGCCAGGGCGAGATCTGGCCGCGCAGGGCGTAGAGGATGAGCCCCCCGGCCTTGAGCGTGAGCCAGATCATCCACAGGGCCACGCTGGTGGGCCGCTCGCTGCGGTACGACACCAGGAGCAGCACCACCATAGTGACGCTGCAGATGACGTAGCTGATGAACAGCGTGTGGATGTCCAGCACGATCATGGCCAGTGTCCTCGACTCTCTCCGGGCCGGATCGCGCAATTCCGACCAAGGCCCGCAGGTTTGGTTCCAGTTTGCGCCAGGATGCCTGTCATGTCAACAGGATGGGCGGAAGATGGCTACTCCCCGCGCCTGGGGCGCTCCACCCGGCACAGGAAGCCCTTGAGGTATTCGGTCTCGGGCATGGCGGGGTGGATGGGGTGGTCCGCCGCCTGGTGGCACTGGCGCAGGATGGCCAGCCGCACCCCGGCGTCGCGCGCGGCCCCGCAGAGCGTCTTGCGCAGGGTGTCGCGGTCCACGTGCTGGGAGCAGGAGCAGGCCAGGAAGAAGCCGCCGTCCTCGCACAGCTCCAGGGCGTGGCGGTTCACGGTGCGGTAGGCCGTCAGGCCCTTTTCCAGGTCCTTGCGGCGCTTCACGAAGGCCGGGGGATCCACGCTCACCAGGCCGAAGCGCCTGCCCTCGGCCTTGAGGCCGCGCAGCACGTCGGCGGCGTCGCCCCGCATGGCGCCGACCTTGCCGCCCACGCCGGAGAGCTCGGCGGCCCTCAGCGCATAGGCCAGCGCGGTTTCCGAGGCGTCCAGGCAGGTTGCGCTTTCGGCCCCGGCGCGGGTGCAGGCCACGCCCAGGCCCCCGGCGTAGCTGAACACGTCCAGCACGTGGCGGCCCGGGGCCAGGCTCGCGGCCTCGGCCCTGGTCTGGCGCATGTCGTAGAACCAGCCGGTCTTCTGCCCGCCCGCCAGCGGGAACACGTAGCGGCAGCCGTTCTCCTCGATCTCGCAGTCCTCGGGCACGCTGCCCGCGGCCACCTCCACCGCCCGGGGCAGGCCCTCCAGCTCGCGCGCGGCCAGGTCGTTCTTGAGCAGGATTCCGGCGGGGGAGAGCAGCTCCGTGAGCGCGGCGATGATCTCGTCCCGCAGCCGCTCCATGCCCGCGGTGCCGATCTGCACCGAAAGAATGTCGCCGAAGCGGTCCACCACCAGCCCGGGCAGCAGGTCGGCCTCGCCGAACACCAGTCGGTAGTGCGGGGTGGGGAACAGCGCCTGGCGCAGCCGCAGGGCGGATTCCAGGCGCAGGCGCAGCAGTTCGCCGTCCAGGGGGCGGGTGGCGGTCTGGCAATAGATGCGCGCGGCGATGAGCGCGCCGGGATTGACGTAGGCGCTGCCCAGCGGGCGGCCCTGGGCGTTCTCCACGCGGGCGCACTCGCCGGGGGCGAAGGCCGTGAGCGGGGTCCTGGCCACGTCCACCTCGTTGCTGAACACCCACAGGTGCCCGGCCAGCAGGCGGCGGTCCTCGCCCTTTCTGAGCGTGAGGGTGCGCAGGGCCTGGCCCCGCGCGTTGGTGTCTTCTAGCATCCGCGCTCCTGGCGCAGGGCCAGCAGGCGCTGGCCGTACACGGCCTGGCCCAGCGACACGCAGGCGTCGTTGGGCGGCAGGTGGCGATGGGTGAGGGGGGTCAGCCCGCGGTCGCGCAGGGCCTGGGGCAGTTCCACGGCCAAGGTCAAATTCTGCATGCAGCCGCCGGAGAGGCCCACGTGCGCCAGGCCCAGGCGCGTGGCGAAGCGCGCGGCCAGGTCGGCCAGGCCGGTGATGAGGCTGGCGTGGAAGCGCCGGGCCACGACGGGCACCGGAGTTCCGGCCTGCATGTCGGCGAGCAGCGCGCGGAACATGGTGTAGACGTCCAGTTCGCGGGGCTGCTGCTCCTCCTTGGCCCCGGCGGGGCGGTGGCCCGGGTCGGACTTCATCACCGGGCAGGGGTACACGGCGGCCTCGGCCAGCGGGATGGACAGGTCCTGGGCGCGCTCCAGCATCATGGCCGCCTGGCCCTCGTAGGTCATCACCGGGCACAGGCCCAGCATGGCGGAAACGGCGTCGAAGAGCCTGCCGCAGCTGGAGGTTAGCGGGCAGTTCAGGTTCTTGTTCAAGATCTGGGGCAGGAAGCGGCTGGCCTGCTCGTGCTCCACAAGCCAGGGCCAGGGCGGGGTGTCGTCCTGGCCGCTGAACTCGATGTCCAGCTCCCACAGCAGGGCCTGGGCCAGCCGCCAGGGCTCGCGCACGGCGGCCTCGCCGCCCGGCAGGCTGAACTCGGCCAGGTGCGCCAGGCGCACGTGCTTCAAATCCTTGTTGTCCACCAGCAGGCATTCCCCGCCCCAGATGCTCCAGTTGGCGCTGAAGCCCTGGCCCCCGGCGGTGGTGCCGTAGCCGGTGCCGTCCAGGGCCAGGCAGATGGCCGGGCCGAAGTGGCCGTTCTCGGCCAGCACGGCGTGGGCGTGGGCGAAGTGGTGCTGCAGCACGCTGGACTGGATGCCGGTGCTCTTGACCATCTCCTGGGCCACGGTGGTGGTCAGGTAGTTGGGGTGCAGGTCGCGCACCACCATCACCGGGTCCACCTGCAATATGTCGGTCATGTGCTCCACCATCTCGTGGTGGAAGCCCAGGGTCTCGATGTTCTCCATGTCGCCCAGGTGCTGGCTGACAAAGGCCTGGTTGTCCTTGGTCAGGCACAGCGTGCATTTGAGCTCCGGCCCGACGCCCAGCACGCAGGGGCCGGACTCCGGCAGCACCACGGGCTGGGGGGCGAAGCCGCGCGCCCGGCGCATGACCATGGTCTCGTTCGTTCCGGGCACCACGCGCACCACGGAGTCGTCCACGCGGATCAAGATGTCGCGGTTGTGGAACAGGAAGATGTCGGCCACGTCGGTGAGCCGGGCCAGGGCCTCGCGGTTGCCCAGGCAGATGGGCTCCTCGCTTAAGTTGCCGCTGGTCATGACCAGGGCGGCGGGCATGTTCTGGCGCTCCTGGGCCAAGAGGCGCATGAAGCGGCGGAAAATCACGTGATGCAGCGGGGTGTAGGGCAGCATCAGGCCCACGTGGTCGGAGTCCGGGGCCACGGACTGGGCCAGGGGCGCGCCCCGGCGCTTGGCGCAGAGCACGATGGGCCGGGCCTGGCCGGTGAGCCAGCGCTCCTCTTCTGCGTTGATGTGCGCCAGCTGGCGCGCGGTCTCGATGTCCGGCACCATGATGGCGAAGGGCTTGTGCGGGCGTTTCTTGCGCCGCCTAAGCTCGCGCACGCTCTCCTGGCGGGTGGCGTCGCACACCAGGTGGAAGCCGCCCAGGCCCTTCACCGCGGCCAGGCCGCCCTGGAACAGGATGGCCGCCAGGTTGCGGATGGCGTCGTCGCGCCGGGCCACAACGGTGCCGGAGCGGTCGGAGAGCCACACGCGCGGGCCGCACACCGGGCAGGCGTTGGGCTGGGCGTGGAAGCGCCGGTCGGCCGGGTCGTCGTACTCCCGCTGGCAGTCCGGGCACATGGGAAAGCAGGCCATGGACGTGTTGGGGCGGTCGTAGGGCACGCTGCGGGTGATGGTGTAGCGCGGGCCGCAGTTGGTGCAGTTGATGAAGGGATAGAGGAAGCGGCGGTCGCCCTTGGTCAGCAGCTCGCGCTCGCAGTCCGCGCAGGTGGCCGTGTCCGGGCTTATGAGCACGTTGTGCCCGGCCCCGCCGGTGCTCTTCTTGATGGAGAAGCCGGTTTCGCCCTCCACGGAGGAGACGCCCTGGGCCGCCACGCGGGTGATGCGCGCCAGGGGCGGCTGCTCCAGCTCCAGGTGCTTCAGGAACAGGTCCATGTGCCGGTTGGAGCCCTGGATCTCGATGACCACGCCCTCGGGGGCGTTGCGCACGAAGCCGGTGAGGCCGAACTGCCCGGCCAGCCGGTACACGAAGGGCCGGAACCCCACGCCCTGCACCTGTCCGTTGACGGTGACGCGTCGGCGCGGCGGGGTGTCGGACATGTGGGGCTCCTTGCGGCTTTGTTCCCACCTGTACTAGCCAAGGCGCGGCCCCGAGGCAAGGGGGAGGGCGCACGCGCCGGGCTATTTCAGCCTGTGCAGCAGGCTTTTCACGCGTCCGCGCACGAAGCGCAGCGGCTCGAAGCGCATGGGCTCCAGCGCGGGCTGGACTTCAAACCCGTTGGCATCGAACCCCTCCGGGGATTCCAGGGGGAAGACGAGCTGTCCCGGATCCGCGCCGGGCAGGCCGCGTTCCAGGGCCAGATCCCACAGCGGCACCTGCGCGGGGGAAAGCCCCAAAAGCGAGAACAGCGTCGCGTCCAGGGCCAGGGTGTCGGGCGCGGCCCCGATGAGCCCCAGCGGGAAGGGCTGGCCGTGGATGGGGCCGCCCCGGTGCATGGCGATGATGCCGTCGGCCAGGCCCAGGGCGGGCGGCAGGGCGGCTCGCAGGGCCAGGATCATGGCCTCCATGCGGCCGGGGTGGTCGCCCAGGCGCATGTGGGCCAGGGCCTTGCGGCAGCCGCACACGCAGCCGAACAGGTTCTTGGTGCTGGCCGTGGCCCGGAACTGGCCGTGGGCCTTCACCCTGGCCAGGCTCACGATGCGGTCGGCCTGAAGCGCCGCGCGGGCCACGCCAATGGCTCCGCCCCCGGCGTCTTCCGTCAGCCGCAGCGGCACGGGATGCTTCAGCGTCGTCACCTTCAGCCCCAGGCCCGCCAGCGCCTGCGGATATCCCGCCGCGGCGGCCACGCGCTCGGCGCTGCCGAAGGCCGGGGAGTCGGCGAGAAACGGCCTGGCCCCGTGGTCCAGCAGATGCTCGCACACCGCGCGCACCACCTCGGGCCGGGTGCAGGAGAGCCCGGCGTTGGTGGGCGACACAAGATTGGGCTTCACCAACACGGCTGCGCCGGTCAAGGAGAGCCGAGGCAGGGCCGCGAACAGCCGATCCACGGCCCCGCGCAGGGCGGCGGGGTCGTAGCTGCCCTGGCGCAGCAGGGCCACGGGGATGCGGTTTTCGGCGGGCATGGCCCAGGGCTAGCCGCAAACCGGCCCCAAGACAAGGGTCTTGATGCCCGGCGCGGGCGGGGGCATAGTGCGCCCCCGGAGGATAGACATGCCAGACGCCAGCCCAGCTTCGCTCCCCCTTGTCCGCCTGCGCAGGGTCAGCCTCACGCGCGGGGGCGTCCGCCTGGTGGACGGCCTGGACTTCGACCTCATGCCCGGCGCGCGCTGGGCCGTGCTGGGCGAGAACGGCGCGGGCAAGACCACGCTGCTCCGGCTGGTGCGCGGCGATGTTCCGCCGGACCCGACCGTCGCGTCGGGCGGCGGCGGCAAGCGCGTGTACACCTTGCCCGGCCCCGATGGCCAGCCGGGGGAATCCCAGCCCTCGCCCCTGGGCCTGCGCCAGCGCCTGGCGCTCGTCGGCTCGGACATGCAGGACCTTTACGCCGTCAACGAGTGGGCGGCCACGGGGCTGGAGGTCATCCTGGCGGGCTTCGACGACGCGCTGCTGCTCTACGGCCTGCCGGACCCGCAGCGCCGGGCCAGGGCCGAGGCGGTGGTGGCGGAGCTGGGCATCGCGCCCCTGGCGGCGCGGCGCATGGCCAGGCTCTCCACCGGCGAGGGCCGGAAGATACTGCTGGCCCGCGCCCTGGCCGTGGAGCCGGACGTGCTGCTGCTGGACGAGTGCCTGGAGGGGCTGGACGCGCCCTCGCGCCGGGATTTCCTGGCCCTGCTGGACCGCGTGGCCGCGGCCCGGCCCGGCCTGGCCCTGCTGTTCACCAGCCATCGGGCCGGGGAACTGCCCGCCTGCCTGGAGAGCGCCCTGCTCATGGAGGGCGGGCGCATCGTGGGCAGCGGCCCGCTGGGCGAGATATTGGCCGACCCGGCAACCCCTGCGGAACGCGCGGGCCATGCCCCCGGCGCGCTGGAACTGCCCTCCGCCGCCCCTGCTGGCCCGGCCCCAGGCGAATTTCTGGCCCGCATCAGCGGTGCGGACGTGGACATCGGCGGCGAGCGCATCCTGCACGCCATCGACTGGACCATCCGCCCCGGCGAGCACTGGGCCGTGCTGGGCGCAAACGGCGCGGGCAAGAGCACGCTGCTCTCCCTGCTGGGCGGCGAGCACTGGCCCTCGGCGCTCACCGGCGCGCCCGGCAGCGTGGAATACGGCTTTGGCGAACCGGGGGAGACCCTGGACGACCTGCGCCGCCGCATCGGGGGGGTGTCCGCCGCGCTCCAGGCCGGATATTCCCATGACGTGACGGCGCTGGAAGCGGTGTGTTCCGGGGCTTCCGGCAGCGTGGGCCTCTACGCCGAGCCGGGGCCGGAAGTGCGCGCTCGGGCCGCGGAGTTGCTGGAGTTCTTCGGCCTTTCGGCGCTGGCGAACAGGCGCATCCGCACGCTTTCGCGCGGGCAGCTGCGGCGCGTGCTGCTGGCGCGCGCGCTGCTTTTCAACGGTTCGCCGGGACCGGGGGGCGAACGCCTGCCCGCCATGCCGCTGCCCTCAATGTTGTTGTTGGACGAGCCCATGGCCGGGCTGGACGCGCCCTCGCGCCGGGCCTTCCGCGCGCTGCTGGACCGCGTGGCGGGCCTGGGCGTGGCGCTGGTGCTGGTGACGC
Organism: Pseudomonadota bacterium; assembly: GCA_023438245.1. GTDB lineage: Bacteria > Desulfobacterota > Desulfovibrionia > Desulfovibrionales > Desulfovibrionaceae > Humidesulfovibrio. The sequence goes on from JAEXRD010000080.1 coordinate 19,054, forward strand.
ACCACGAGCGCGACCTGCCCGCCTGCGTGAACCGTGTGCTGGCGCTCCGGGGCGGGCGCGTGGCGTTCAATGGCACGCTGGCGGAATGGGCCGACGCAAAACGGCCCGCCTCCTGACTGGAAGCGGGCCGTCTGTTTTCGTGGGGGGCGCGGGCTAGCTGCTGCGGCTGATGAACAGGCTGGCTTCGCGCGGGGGGCGCACGGCGTGGCCGTAGCCCTTGTGGCGTTTCTGCTCCTGGTCCGCGCGGCGGATGTCCTCGCGGATGGACTTCTGCAGGCGCTTGGCCTCCTCGATGATGCTGGCCTGGAGGTCCTTGAGCTCCATGAGCCGGTCCACCAACTGGTCCAGGGTCTGCTCGGCCTCGCCGGGCAGGGTGGCGTCGGCCAGATCCTGGTGGCCCAGGGCCTGGTCCATGATCGCGTCGCGTCCGAAGGCCAGGGCTTCCGCCTTGTCCACGTCGCCCGCGCGCAGGTGATCCAGCTCCTGGCGGCCCAGCTCGATGGCCCTGTCGATGAGGATCAGCGCCTGGTTCATGGCTAGTCCTTCCCGGAGGACCGGATGTCCTCGCGCAGCAGCGCGATGACCTTCTTCCAGCGGTTCACGGCGGGCTGGTACTCGTACTCCAGCAGGTCGGCCAGCAGGATCCAGTCCTCGTTGGCCAGCACTTCGTTCATCTCGGTGAACAGGTCGGAGAGCTGGCCGCTGGCCTCCACGAACTCCTTGTGGTCCTTGAGCGAGAATTCGCCGCGCAGGGTGCTGATCATGCCGATGAAGTCGCGGGTGACGTCCAGCAGGTCCTGGTAGGTCTCCAGGGCCTCGGCGTCGTCGGCCTGGCGGAACAGCTCGGCCACGCGGCTGGCGCCCTCGCCCATGAGGGTGACGACCTTGTACAGCTCGCGGGTGATCTCCACGGCCACATCGCCCACGGGCATGGTGCGGATGTCCACGGTGCGCACGTCGCTGATGTCGATGTCCTCGGCCTGGTGCGGGTAGATCTCGGAGAAGGGCTCGTCGTTGACGAACACGTCGGTGACCACGCGGTCGGTGAGGGTGTCGCCCTCCATGAGCTTGACGAAAATCTGGTCCAGGTTCTGGAACTGGCCCATGTTCAGATCGCTTTTGTGACCGTCGATGAGAATCATGTCATCCCCTCCTTGGGTGGTGTGGCGTCGGTATGGAAATGGAATCTGCGACTCCTATGCATGTTGTGTGCCAGGTGCAATTGATGCCCGCAGGGCCAGCGCGAGCGAGCGGAAGCGGCCCGCCAGGGCCAGGATTTCCGGCAGCTCCAGGCCCGGGCGCTCGCTCTCGTACACCCACAGCTCGGCCAGCACGGAAAGCCTCGGCTCGGCCCCCAGGGCGCTCTGCACGCGCTGCCAGGTGGCCAGGAACTTGGCCTTGGCCGTGGGGATGGGATCGCGGGAGAGCAGCTCGCCCTGGCGCAGCAGCAGGAACAGCAGGTCCGAGGCCTCGCCCAGGGCCTTGCCCAGGGCCTGCGCGGCTTCCGGGCTTAGGGGGTGGGCAGGGTGTTCCCGTGTCGATTGCTCCTGCGTGGCCTCCAGCTCCTCGCCGTCAAGATATCGACGATACAGTTCCCGCTGCGCGCGGATGAGCCGGGTGCGGTCCTCGTCCTCATGGCGGGACAGGCAGGAAAGATCCATCAGCCCGTCCGCGCCGATGACGCTCCGCCAGGCGCGCGCGCCCAGGTCCGGCGCGGGCCTGGGGTCGCGGCCCTCAAGCATGTCCAGGGCCAGGGCGGCCACGCCGGGGCTGGAGATGGCCCAGCGGCAGGCCTCGCCCCCGTCGGCGTCGCTGCTGTTCACGCAGGCTTTGCCGAAGGCGCAGGGGTGGCAGGGCAGATCGGGCTCCAGGCACAGGCAGCCGGGCAGGTACGGGCCGGTGTCCCAGGGCTGGGCCGTGGCCAGGAAGATCGCCAGGCAGCGCACGCCCAGGCCAGCGGCCAGGTGCATGGTGCCGGTGTCGTTGGTGATGAGCAGCTCGCAGCAGGAAAGCGCGGCGGCCAGTTCGCGCAGGCCCGTCGACCCCATCAGGTCGGCCATGGGCACGGCCGCGCGTTCCTTCAGCCGCTCGCCCAGATGGCGCTCCTGCTCCGTGCCCACCAGCACCGGAACGTAGCCCTTGGCTGAGAGCCTGGCGGCCACGTCGGCGAAGCGGGCCACGGGCCAGCGGCGGCGCTCCTCGCTGGCGCCCAGTTGGATGGCCACCAGCCCCCTGGCCTGCGCGGCCTGGGGGCAGAGCTCGAAAATGCGGGCCTTGGCCGAGGCCTTTTCCCCCTCGGTGGGGCCTTTCAGGCCAAAAGATTTGGGCGCTCCCTCCAGGCCGGAGATGCGCCGGAAGATGTCCACGATGTTGAACGGGCTGGCCCCGCGCGAGCGGGAGGCCAACTGCAGGAACGCGGCCCAGGCGCTGGTGTCGGCGTTGAAGCCGAACTCGTCCAGCACGAAGCCGCGCACCTCGCGCGCGCCCAGCCCGCGTGCGAGCAGCCGCGCTGGCTGCGAGGGCGTCAGGTTGATGACGATATCGGGGGGGCTGCCCGCGCCAAGCGCCTCTACCGCCTCGCGGTGGGCGGCCAGGCCCTGCCGCCAGCCCTTGTCCAGCCGGGCCAGAATGCGCGCGCCGGGGAAGGGCCGCACGCTGGCGATGCCCTGCATCAGCTCCGCCGCCGGGGCGAAGTTCTCCAGGCAGGCCAGGTGGATGGCGTGGCCACGGGCCGCCAGCCCGGCGATGGCCGGCTGGGACTGGAGCAGGTCGCCCAGGCGGGTGAGGTTCATGACCAGGATGTCCATGCGCTCTCCGGCGGAAATGTCCGCCCCGGGAGCGAAGCAAGAACCTTGCCGGATGCGAGGGGAGGGAGGGGCCTGCCGCTCACCTGCGGCGAACGGCGCAAAATCCCCGGCGAATGTTCACCCCCCGGAAACCCCATGCTCGCCGCGCAAAACCCGCCGTTCGGCGAATGGGCCCGGAACAGCGCGCAAAACCTCGTGTACTCCTGGTCTCGACGACGCGGGGAACCGCCGCAGGCCGCAGGGAGCGGCAAGGGCGGACCCGAGGCACGCAACAGAAACCAGGAGGAAGACCATGCAGAGGAAAGCGGACGACATCATCCAATCGGCGGAGTTCCAGGCCCTGGTGGCCACAAAGGGAACGGTTTCGGCCATCCTGTCCGTCATCATGCTGGCCGTGTACTTCGGATTCATCCTGGTGCTGGCCTTCAACAAGGAGGCGCTGGGCCAGGTCATCGCCCCGGGCCTGTCCGTGGGCATCCCCGTCGGCCTGGGGGTCATCCTGCTGGCCTGGGTGCTCACCGGGGTCTACGTGTTCTGGGCCAACGACAAATACGACGGCGCGGTGAATTCCATCCGCGAAACCCTCCGGAGGAAATAACATGGACCAGTTCCAGACCACCATCGGCCAGCCCAACACCATCAGCATCCTGTTCTTCTTCGTGTTCATCTCGGTGACCATGGCCATCACCTACTTCGCGGCCAAGCGCACCAAGACCACGGCGGAGTTCTACACCGCGGGCGGCGGCATCTCCGGCTTCCAGAACGGCCTGGCGCTGGCGGGCGACTACATGAGCGCGGCCAGCTTCCTGGGCATCGCGGGGCTGGTGTCGCTCAAGGGCTACGACGGGCTGATCTACTCCATCGGCTTCCTCGTCGGCTGGCCGCTCATCATGTTCCTCATCGCCGAGCCCCTGCGCAACCTGGGCAAGTACACCTTCGCCGACGTGGTGGCCTACCGCCTGAGCCAGAAGCCCATCCGCATCGCGGCGTCCGTCGGCTCGCTCATGACCGTGTGCTTCTACCTCATCGCGCAGATGGTGGGCTCCGGCTCGCTCATCAAGATGATGTTCGGCCTGCCGTACGAGGTGGCCATCGTGTTCGTGGGCGCGGTGATGATCGCCTACGTGCTCTTCGGCGGCATGCTGGCCACCACCTGGGTGCAGATCATCAAGGCCGTGCTGCTCCTCGGCGGGGCCACCATCCTCGTGCTCATGGTGCTGGCCAAGTTCGGCATGAACCCCGTGAACCTCTTCGCCGCGGCCCAGGCCAAGTACGGCGACAAGGTGCTGGCCCCCGGCGGGCTGGTGTCCAACCCCTGGGATGCCGTGTCCCTCGGCCTGGCGCTCATGTTCGGCACCGCGGGCCTTCCGCACATCCTCATGCGCTTCTACACCGTGCCCGACGCCAAGGCCGCCCGCAAGAGCGTGTTCGTGGCCACCGGCTTCATCGCCTTCTTCTACATCCTCACCTTCATCATCGGCTTCGGGGCCATGGTGCTGGTGGGCCAGGACGTGATCTCCGGCATGGACAAGGGCGGCAACATGGCCGCGCTGCTCCTGGCCGAGGTCACCGGCGGCACCATGTTCCTCGGGTTCATCGCGGCGGTGGCCTTCGCCACCATCCTGGCCGTGGTGGCGGGCCTCACCCTCGCCGGTGCCACCACGCTCTCCCACGACCTGTACGTGAACGTGTTCCGCAGCGGCCAGGCCAACGAGCAGGAAGAGGTGCGCGTGGCCAAGGCCGCCACCCTTGGCCTGGGCGTGCTGGCCGTGGCCCTCGGCCTGGCCTTCAAGGGCCAGAACGTGGCCTTCATGGTGGGCCTGGCCTTCGCCATCGCCGCTTCCGCCAACTTCCCGGCCCTGGTGCTCTCCATCACCTGGCGCGGCTTCAGCACCTTCGGCGCGGTGTGCTCCATCGTCACCGGCACCGTGCTGGCCGTGGTGCTCATCGTCATCAGCCCCACGGTGTGGGTGGACATCATGAAGAACCCCATGGCCATCTTCCCGCTCAAGAACCCGGCCATCATCTCCATCACCGGGGCCTTCGTGGCGGGCTGGATCGGGTCGCTGCTCAAGCGTGACGAAAAGGCCGAGAGCCTGTATGCGGAGCAGAAGGTCCGCAACTACCTCGGGGTGAGCCTGCCGCAGGAGTAGGTCCCCCGGCCCCTGAAAAAACCGGGCCTCCCCCCTCCCGCCGCAGAAGCGGGGAGGCGGGAGGCCCAAACGCGCCCCACGCGCCGGAGAGAAGTTCATGACCCAGCCCTCCGACGACGCGCCCCCCCTTGATTCCGCGCCCCTGGCCGACCCTTTCCTGCGCCTGCGCGCGGGCGACGTGAGCTGCCCTGCCCCGGTGTTTGTGGACGAGCGCGCCACCGTGGCCCAGGCCGCGCGGGCCATGGCCCGGGCCGGGGCCACCGCCGCGCTGGTGCGCCGGGGCCCGGGCGGAGGCGGGGGGGAGGTGTTGGGCATCCTCACCGAACGCGACGTGCTCACCAAGGTGGTGGCCCAGGACCGCGACGCCGCCACCCTGCGCGTGGAGGAGGTCATGACGCCGAGGCTGGTCACCGTGGGCGCGGACGAACTGCTCATCGAGGCCTTTTCGCGCATGGTGCACGCGGGCATCCGCCGCCTGGTGCTGGTGGACGCCTCGGGCGTTTCCGCGGGCGCGCCCATAGGCATCCTGGGCGAGCGCGACATGCTGGCCGCGCGCGGCGAGAGCCCGCTGGCCCTGGCGCGCGACATTTCCCTGGCCCGCGACCGCGAGGAGCTGGCCCGCTGCTTCGCCCGGCTGCACCGCGTGGCCGCCCAGAGCGTGGCCGAGGGCATCCCCAGCCAGGCCGTGGGCAGGCTCATCAGCGAGATGCACGACCGCATCCTGGAACGCGCCTGGCTGCGCGCCATGGGCGAGGTGGAACAGCGCCACGGCCCGGCCCCGGCCTCCCACGCCATCCTGGCCCTGGGCAGCCAGGGCCGGCGCGAGCAGTACCTGGCCACGGACCAGGACCTGGCCCTGGTGCACGACGGCGCGCCGGAGGACCGGGAGGCCGAGGTCTGGTTCGAGGCCCTGGGCGAGCGGCTCACCGAACTGGTGCTGGCCATCGGCTTCCCGCCCTGCCCCAAGCGCATCATGCTGGACAACCCCGACTGGCGCGAAAGCCTGGACGGCTGGCTGGACGAACTGGACCGCATCGCCGAGACGCCCGACGGCGAGGGCGTGGTGCGGGCCTCGCTATTGGCCGACATGCGCCCCGTGGCCGGGGACCTGGACCTGGGCCGCAGGACGCGCGCGGCGGCGCTGGCCCGGCTGCGCCAGTCCTCCATGCTGCTCAAGTATCTGGCCCGGGAGGCCGTGCGCTTCAGCCCGCCGCTGGCCTCCGGCATCGGGGGCATGTTCGGCGGCGCGGTGTCCGGCCTGGCGGTGCAGAAGGACGGGCCGAGGAAGGGCACGCTGGACGTGAAGCGCGGCGGCGTGTTCCCGCTCACGCTGGGGGCCAAGGTGCTGGCCATCTCCCACGGCCTGGAGCCCACGGGCACGGACGGCAGGCTCCAGGCGCTGGGCGCCTCGGGCGTGCTTTCCGCCGGGCTGGCCCAGGGCCTGCGCGACGCCCACGGCTTCCTGCAGACCCTGCGCATGCGCCACCAGGCCGGGCTGCTGCGCCAGGGCCAGGAGCCGGACAACGATCTGCGCCCGGAGGCGCTGGGCACGCTGGAATGCGCCCGCCTGCGCGACTGCTTCAAGCTGGTGGCGCAGTTCCAGGACATCCTGTTCGAGAATTACTCGCTGCGCATGCTCGGATAGGGAAGGGCAGGGGGGCCTGCTTCGAAACGTGCCCCTCGTTCAAATAGGGTGTCCCCCGCCTCGCTTCTTGCCGGGAACCAAAACGCATCGCTTGGCAGCAGGCCTCCCCCTGCCCAATCTCCCGCTTTGCCTCTTTTGGAAGGTAAGCGGCCAGCAATTCCCGCCGTTCAGGAGAAAAATAGGAATCCTTCCATTTCTTGCCATGCTAAATTCAGCATAGTTAAGCTGTTGTGCCAATTCATGCATCGAAGAATCAAATTTGACAAATAGACAACCTCCGAATACTCGCAACACAGTCGCTCTCCGTGGGGGAGGGGGGCCGGGTGTGTTCGCAACCAATATTTCGGAGGGGGGAGCCATGAGCGAGGAGAGGCGCTGGTGGACTGGCAAAGGTGAAATCCTGGCGGCGGGGGCCATCATCGGGCTGGCCGCCGTGCTGCTGCAATTCGCCGGGAACCCGGCCAACATGGGCGTGTGCGTGGCCTGTTTCCTGCGCGACATCGCCGGAGCCCTCGGCCTGCACCAGGCCGCGCCCGTGCAGTACCTGCGGCCCGAGATCCCGGCCTTCGTGCTGGGCTCGCTCCTGGCCTCCCTGCAGGGGGGCGAGTTCCGCTCCCGCGCCGGCAGCGCGCCCATCATCCGCTTCTTCCTGGGCATGAGCGCCATGGCCGGGGCGCTGATCTTCCTGGGCTGCCCCTGGCGCGTGCTGCTGCGGCTGGCCGGCGGCGACGGCAACGCCATCCTGGGCTTCGCCGGGCTGCTCACGGGCGTGTTCGTGGGCACGCGTTTCCGCAAAAGCGGCTACTCCCTGCCGGACAGCACGGAGCAGTCCGGCTTCTCCGGCGTGCTCCCGGCGCTGCTGGCCGTGGGCCTGCTGCTGGCCGCCGTGTTCCTGGCCCCCGGGCCGGACAACCCGGGCATGGGCTGGTTGTTCGCCTCGGCCAAGGGCCCGGGCTCGCAGCATGCGCCGCTTCTGGCCTCCATCGGCGGCGGCCTGCTCATCGGCGTGCTGGCGCAGCGCAGCAAGTTCTGCACGGTCGGTTCCCTGGGCGAGCTGTTCGGCGGCCGCCAGAAGCACCTGATTTTCGGCGTGGCCACCTTCCTCATCGCCGCGTTCGTCGGCAACCTCGTGCTGGGCCAGTTCAAGCCCGGCTTCGAGGGCCAGCCCGTGGCGCACACCGCCGGGCTGTGGAATTTCCTGGGCATGGTGGTGGCGGGCCTGGCCTTCTCGCTGGCCGGTGGCTGCCCGGGCAGGCAGCTCATCCTTTCCGGCGAGGGCAGCGGCGACGCGGCCAGCTTCGTGCTGGGCATGCTGGTGGCCGGAGCCCTGGCGCACAACATGGGCTGGGCCAGCAGCCCCGCCGGTCCCGGCCCCAACGCCCTGGCCGTGGTGCTGGTGGCGCTTCCGTTCTGCCTGGCCGTGGGCTTCTTCAACCGCCGGAGTTCCTAGTTCCGCTCCGGCGCTTGGCCGAATCCCAAAACAAGCAGCCCCCTTCCGTTTCCTTGGCGATAACGGGAGGGGGCTGTGGCTTTTCTCGGGCCGGGGCGCTATGCTCGGCCCATGACTCCCTTCCTCGCGTTCCTGGCCGACCTGGTCCTGGCCCTGCACTTCGCCCTGGCGCTGTTCCTCACGCTGGGGCTGGCGGCCATTCTCGTCGGCGGCCCGGCTTGGCGGCTGGGGGGCTGGAACAGCGTGCGCAACCGGCGTTTCCGCATGCTGCACCTGGCCGGGCTGGCCATCGTGGCGGCGGAGTCGGTCGTCGGCATGGTCTGCCCGCTCACGGAGCTGGAAAGCTGGCTGCGGCGCGGGGCGGAAGGGCAGGGCGGCTATGAGGGCGGCTTCGTGGCCCACTGGCTGGGGCGGCTGCTGTTCTACGACTTCGACGAGCGGGTGTTCGCGGCGGCGTACCTGGCCGCGCTGGGACTGGCGGTTTGGGCGTGGCGAAGGTGGCCCCCGCGCGGGGCCGGGAGGCGGGAATGAAGCGACACCTGCTCGGCCTGATGCTCTGGCTATTGCTGTGCGGGCGGGCCCTGGCTGCGGATGCGGTGGAGACGGCGCACCTGAGCGTGCACGACGCCACCGGCAGCCTGGGCTGGGAGCGGCTGGCGGAGCTGGCCGGGCGCGAGGAGGCCGGGCTGGCGGCGGTGCGCGCCCTGTGGGGGCTGGAAGACGAGGAGGGCCTGGCCGGGGGGCGCGGCAAGATCCGCGTGGTTTACGACCAGCCCCAGCGCGGCCAGTGCACCAGCACGTTCTTCCTGGGTTCGGGCGGGCAGCGTACGTTGCGGGTGTTCGGCTGCCCGGAGGCCCCGCTGATGCTGGCGCACAAGATGACCAGCGCGCTCATGCCCCAGCCGGACAAGCTGGTGCGCAACATGCTGGGCGAGATTTCGGAGCAGCGCCTGGGCCGCGCGGCCAGCTTTCCGGCCTGCGGCCAGGATGCGGACGACTGGGTGCGGGCCTTCGAAGCCTCGGGCCTGCGCATCCCGCTGGCCGACCTGGGGCCGGACCACGGCTCCTGGGGCATGCGCGACGAGGGCGGCGGGCGGCTCATCGCCCTGGACCGGCTGCGCCAGTTGCGGGCCTACGCCGAGGCCGGGTCCTTCGCCAGGTATCTGGCCCGCGAGCACGGCCTGGAGGGCCTGAAGCGGCTGCAGTGGCGCACGTTGGAGTCCGACCAGCGCCCGTGGGCGGAGGTGTTCGGCGCGGACCTGCCGGAGTTGGAGCGGCGCTGGCTGGAATCGCTCAAGGGCGGGGATGTGGACGCGGCGCGGGCGGCTCGGGTGGAACGGCTGGCGCGGATTCTGATGGGCGTGGGCGGCGACCCCTGCGAGCGGGCGCGGCGGATGGGGGGCGATTGAGTGTGGAGCAGTGAGCGTGTATTGTAGCTCTTGAAACTCGTTTTGCTTGCCTGTATAGATAATCAAAACGAGCTAGCGGGGTTGCCATGAAGCGTGATGATTTTCATAAAAAACCATTTGATGGCGGAACGATACTTAAGCTCGAAATTCTAACGAAGTATCTTGATGAATGGTTCCCGGTGTTTTTACACCAGGCGCAGATTCGCCGTATCAATATCTTTGATTTTCAATGCGGTCCAGGGCATGATGTAAACGGGATTGAGGGAAGCCCCTTCCGAATAGTCCGCGCCCTTGAAAAGGCAACGCTTGCTAGCCCAGATTATCGAGGCAGTGTTGATATATTTTTCAATGATGTAAGTAAGGAAAAAGTAGATCAGTTAGCCAGTTCGCTGAGTGATAATGTAGCTCACAGAATGGGCAAAATACATTTTTCTGTTTCTGCATTTGAAGACTGCTTTACAAATTGCGCACCAATAATGAAGCAATATGGAACTGCAAATTTTCTATTTATCGACCCGACTGGACTCGTAAGGGTTGAATGGATGATTGAGCAGCTGTCGATGCTGAAATTTACAGATTTTTTAATTTTCATTCCATCTTCAGATCTTTACAGATTTAACAAGAAAGATGAATTTCAAAGTTTTTTTCCTGGGTTGGAGTTTGAGGGTTCATTAATAGATGCTTCAAAAGAAATATGTAATTACTTGCGTACAAAACTTCTAACAAGTGACCAGAAATATTACTTGGCACAATTTGCAATAAGGAAGAATCGTGCCGCAAGAATCAACAGTTTGATCTTTGGTTCAAGAAGCCTTTTAGGTTTGAATAAGTTTCTAACAGTTGCGTGGGATAAGTCACCGAATGGTGAGGCGAATTATGATATGTGTGGAGATATGTTGTGCTCAAAGCAGCGCGTATTGCCATTTATGGATAAAAATCCAAGAAAGATAGAGTGGTTGCTTGGGGCAGTAAGGGGCTTGGTACTTGATAGAACACTCAGGACGAACAGAGATGCTGTTGAGTTTTGTCTCATAAATGGCTTCTTGCCTGCTCATGGAAAAGATGCTCTCCGAGTCCTGAAGCAGGTAGGAATATTGAAGAAAGTGCCTCCAATGAGCTATGGGTCAGTTTTTAAAGCGAATAAAGTTGAGCCTATAGTAACATGAAGTGTGGATGGATAAGATATGGCTGCCCAAAGCAAAATTGAGTGGACTGAAGCAAGCTGGAATCCTTTGACGGGGTGCACGAAAATCAGTCCTGGCTGCAAAAATTGCTATGCGGAACGCATGGCAAAACGACTTTGTGCCATGGGCAATCCCAATTATGCCAATGGGTTTGAACTGACGTTTCATGAGCATGTCCTCGGCTTGCCCATGACCTGGAAAAAACCGCAAATGGTTTTCGTGAACTCCATGAGCGATCTGTTCCACGAAGACGTACCGCTTGATTTTATAAGGAAAGTCTTCGCGGTGATGGCGATAGCTAAACAGCATACATTCCAGGTTCTTACCAAGCGTTCTACTCGCTTGGCGGCGCTGGCTTTGCAGCTCAAATGGCCTGGCAACGTATGGATGGGGGTAAGTGTCGAAAGCAACGACTATGCCTACCGAATTGAAAATTTGTCACAGACGCCAGCCGCGATGAAGTTCGTTTCGTTGGAACCTCTCATTGGGCCAGCAGATAGGGCAGATATATCCCTTGTTAATTGGGTCATCGTGGGGGGAGAGTCTGGACCTGGTTCACGCCCGATGGATGAGGCATGGGTGACTGAAATCCGTGACAAATGCACGGAAGCCAATGTCCCGTTCTTTTTTAAGCAATGGGGTGGGGTGAATAAAAAGAAGGCTGGGCGTATGCTCAATGGCCGTGTTTGGGATGAAATTCCTAAAGTCGCTGTCGGTTACTAACTCTACCCCTTCCCGGCCATCTCCCTCAACCTGGCGAAGCAGTCCTCAAGGCTCACGTTCTCGCCCACGGGCTGCTGCAGGAAGGCGTTGATGGGGCCGAGCATCTCAATGGCGCGGTCCACCTCGGCGCTGGCCCCGCGCTGGTAGGCGCCGATATTCACCATGTCCTCCACGCGCTTGTAGGTGCTCATCAGCCGCAGAATGGCCCGCCCGGCGTCCAGGTCGGGCCGGTCCACCACCTCGCTGCGCAGACGGCTGATGCTCTTGAGCACGTCGATGGCCGGAAAATGCGCCTGGTCCGCCAGTTCGCGCGTGAGCACGATGTGCCCGTCCAGGATGGAGCGCACCGCGTCGGCGATGGGCTCGGTGAGGTCGTCGCCGTCCACGAGAACGGTGTAAATTCCTGTGATGGAGCCAACGGCGCTCTTGCCCGTGCGCTCCAAAAGCTGCGGCAGCTGCGCGAACACGCTGGGCGTGTAGCCGCCGCGCGTGGGCGGCTCGCCCGCGGCCAGGCCGACCTCGCGGCCCGCCATGGCGAAGCGCGTCACGGAGTCCATCATCAAGAGCACGTCCAGGCCCTGGTCGCGGTAGTACTCGGCGATGGCCGTGGCGGCGAAGGCCGCGCGCATGCGGATGAGCGGGCTCTTGTCGGACGTGGCCACGACGACGACGGAGCGGGCCATGCCCTCCGGCCCCAGGTCGCGCTCGATGAATTCCACCACCTCGCGGCCGCGCTCTCCCACCAGGCCGATGACGTTGATGTCGGCCTTGGTGTAGCGGGCCATCATGCCCATGAGGGTGCTCTTGCCCACGCCGGACCCGGCCATGATGCCCACGCGCTGGCCCTTGGCCAGGGTGAGCAGGCCGTTGATGGCGCGCACGCCGACATCCAGCGGGGTGTCGATGCGCGGGCGTTCCATGGGGTTGGGCGGGTCGCGGTAGAGCGGCACGTAGGCCTCGGGCGCGATCATGCCCTTGCCGTCGATGGGCTCGCCGAAGGCGTCCAGCGTGCGGCCCAAGAGGCCCGGCCCCACGGGGATGTGCGGGGGCGCGGCGGAGTTGCGGATGAGGCTGCCGGGGCGGATGCCGCGCATGTCGCCGTAGGGCATGAACAGGCAGGAATTCTCGCGGAAGCCCACCACCTCCGCCGGGATGGGCAGGGAGGAGCGGTCCTCGGGCAGCAGGTGGCACACGCTGCCCAGCGGCGGCTTGATGCCCTGGCCCTCGGCGATGAGGCCTACGACCTTGGTGATCTTGCCGAAGGTCTGGCAGGGCTCCAGCGCGCCCAGAAAGTCGGCTGCCGCCAGCGGGTCGATGCTCATGAAAGGCTATCCCTGGGCCGCGCCCTGCGGGCCGGACCGGTCGACGCTCTGTGAAGCGCTCTGCGCCGCGGCCACCCGGTCCTCGGGCAGGTCCAGCTGTTCCAGCACCGGGGCGATGAGCTCCAGGCGGCTTTCCACGCCGTTGTCGCACAAGAGGTCGCTGGTCTCCAGCGTCACGCCGCCCAGGGCCAGGCCGGGGTCGGCCACCAGCCGCCACTGGCCCAGGTCGGGCCGGGCCGCCTTCGCGGCGGTCATGAGCTCCTGGGCCATCTCCAGGTCCTGGGGGGCCACCTTGAGCACGAAGTCGCGCGCGGCGTCGAGCTTGGCCACGGCCTCGTCCATGAGGCTTTGCAGCACCTCGGCGCGGCGGGTCTCCATCTGCACGCCCAGGGCCTTGTTGGTGAAGACCTTGGCCAGGGTGACGAAGTCCGCGCGCCGGGCCTGCCAGACCTCCTGGCCCAGCCCCTGGATGCGCTCCAGCAGGGGGCCCAATGTGGCCACCATGACGTCGAACTGGGCCTGGAACTCGGCGGAAAACTTGGCGGTGGTCTCGTCGTAGGCCTGCTGCCGGGCCTGCTCGGTTATGGCGGCCATTTCCTGGCGGGCGGCCGCGCGGATGGCCTCGGCGTCCTCCTCGGCCTTGGCCATGGCCTGGGCGATGATGTCGCGGGCGATGGTCTGGGCCTTCTCGCGGCAGCGGGCGATGTATTCGATCTCGGTGGCCTCGTCCCACACCGGGCGGTGGCGCTTGCCCTCGATCTCCTGGATGGTCAGCACGTCCGGGCCGGGGGTGTCGCAGCCCATGAACACGCGTCCGGTCATGCGCTTGGCCCCGGGCAGGGCCGCGGGCGGATCGGCCTGGAGCAGCGTCTGCTCCGGGGCGCTAGATGAATTCATCTCCGCCTCCTCTGCTTATGGCGATGCGGCCCTCGTCTTCCAGGCGGCGCACGGTCTTGACGATGTTCTGCTGGGCGCCTTCCACCTCGGAGAGCTTCACCGGGCCCATGATCTCCAGGTCTTCGCGGATCATTCCGGCGGCGCGCTCGGAGAGGTTCTTCAGGAACTTGTCCTTGAGCTCCTCGCTGGAGCCCTTGAGGGCCTTGGTCAGCTCCTCGTTGGAGATGTCCTTCAACAGCTCGCGGATGCTGCGGTCGTCCAGGGCCTTGATGTCCTCGAACACGAACATGAGGTTGCGGATGTCGTCGGCCATCTGCTGGCTCTCTTCCTCGATCTCGGAGAGCACTTCCTCTTCGGTGGCGCGGTCCACGGCGTTGAGGATCTCGGCCACGGAGCTGATGCCGCCGACCTTCTTGCCTTCCTTGCCGCCCATGGCGATGAGCTGGCTCTGGAGCACCTTGTCCACCTCGTGGAGCATCTCCTCGGCCACGGCCTCCAGCTTGGCCAGGCGCATGAGCACCTCGGCCCGCACGCCGGAAGGCAGGTTGGACAAGAGCTCGGCGGCCTGGTCCGGGTGCAGGTGGCCCAGGATGAGGGCCAGGGTCTGCGGGTGTTCGTTGCGCAGTATCTGGGCCAGGATGCGCGGGCTGACGTTGGACAGCTCCTGGAAGGGAGTGGGGCCGGTGTCCAGCTCCAGCGTATCCATGATGTACTTGGCGGTTTCTCCGTCCAGGGCCTTGGAGAGCAGGCGCTTCACCTGGTCCGCGCCGCCCACGAGCGTCTCCGCTCCGTAGGTCAGGGCCTCGTTGAACTCCTTGAGCACCTCGAGCACGTCCTCGCGGCCCACGGCGTCGATGTCCAGCATGGCCCTGGAGATGGCGGCGATTTCCTGACGCTCCATCCTCTTGAAGGCCTCGGCGGTGAACTTGTCGCCCAGGGCCAAAAGGACGATGGCGGTCTTCTGCGGTCCGGTGAAGCTGTCCACGGTCTATGCCTCCTGCTTGGCCCACGACCTGAGCAGTCGAATGGCCTGGTCCATGTTCTGGTCGGTGAGCTGGAGGGCCTGGTTGCGGGCGTGCTCCAGGGTGCGCACGGCGGAATCCACGGTTTCCTCCTGGGCCTCGGCGATATCCTCGATGGCCAGGCGCTCTTCTGTGCTGGGCAGGCTCGCCACTTCCTCAACCTCCTGTTCGGCCACCTTGGGCCGGATAAGGGCCATGACCACGGGACGGACCACCAGGATGAGGAAGAGGAAGACCAGCAGGCCGGTCAGCAGGGGCTTGCCCAGGCGCTGGCCGAACTCCAGGAAGTTCTGCACCAGGGTGCGTCCCTCGCCCATGTCGGTGCCGCCGAACTCGATGTTGGACACCTCAAGGCTGTCGCCCCGGTCCTTGTCCATGCCCACGGCGCTGGCCACCAGGCTCTTGATGCGGGCCAGTTCCTCCTCGCTGCGCGGGGTGTAGGTCATCTGGCCGGTCTTCTCGTCCTTGGTGTACGTGCCATCGACGATAACAGCAACGCCCAGGCGCTTCAACTCTCCAACAGGGGAGATGATCTGCTGTTCTTCCTTGCTGATTTCGTAGTTGGTGGTGCGCGATTCGCGGGCGCTGTCCTGCGAGCTCTGGGTGCCGGCGAAGCCGTCGCCGCGGAAGTTGGCCTCGGGCACGTTGCCGTCCAGGGCGGCCTTGCCGCTGACGCTTTCCTCGCTGCGGGTCTCGCTCCTCACCACGCTCTGGTCGGGGTTGAACAGCTCCTTCTTGATGGTCTTCTGGCTGAAGTCCAGGTCCGCGTTGACGCGGGCGATGATCTTCTGCTGGCCCACGATGGGGGCGAGCAGTTCCTCGATGCGGCGCTCCAGCTTGCGCTCGGTCTGCGCCTTGAACTCGATCTGGGTGGTGCTCATGCCCGTGGTCTCGTCCTCCGCGGGCTGGAACAGGGGCCGACCGCTCTGGTCGGTGATGTTGATGTGCTTCTTGTCCAGGCCTTCCACGGCCATGGTCACCAGATTGACGATGCCCTGGATCTCCTTGGGGTCGAGCTTGGCGTCCTTTTCCTTGAGCTTGACCACCACCGAGGCCGAGGGCTGGGCCTGCTCCTCGATGAACAGGCTCTTCTTGGGCACCACCAGGTGCACGCGGGCCTTCTCCACCTGGGGGAATTCCATGATGGTGCGGGCCAGTTCGCCCTGCAGCGCGCGCTGGTAGTTGATGTGCTGCACGAAGTCGGTCTGGCCGATCTTCACGTCGTCGAAAATTTCGAAGCCGATGCCCTGGCCGTGCAGGTTGCCCTCGCCGGCCACCTTCAGGCGCAGCTCGTAGACCTTCTCGGCCTGCACCAGCACGGTCTGGCCGTTGTCCTCAAGCTTGTAGGGCTCCTTGGCGGCCTTGAGCATGTTGACGACCTTGCCCGCGTCCTCGGGGGAGAGCTTGGAGTAGAGCACCTTGAAGTCGGGGCGGTTCATCATGAACACGCCCAGGCCGAAGGCCAGGACCATGGCGGCGGTGAGCCCGATGATCATGACCTGCTGCGATACGCTGCGCGCCGTCCAGATGTTCTTGGCCTTGTCCAGAAGTTCGAGGACCTTGGGGTGCATGTTCTCTCTCCTTGAGGGTATCTGTGTGGCTCAGTCCTTGAGTCCGCTAGAACTGCATCTTGGTCAGTTCCTGGTAGCTCTGCAAAATCTTGCCGCGCACGGCGCTGGTCATGCTCATGGCCAGCCCGGCCTTCTGCAGCGAGATCATGAGCTCGTGCACGTTGGTTTCCTTGCCCGCGGCGAAGGACTCCACCATGCTGGCCTTCTGCTGCTGCATGTCGTTGACCTTCTCAAGGGAGCCCTTGAGGGTCTGCATGAAGCTGGTGCTGGGTTCGGCCTTGGGCTTGAAGTGGGCGTCGACCTTGCCCTGGGCGGCCTGCTGCATCTTCAGCGCATCCTGGTAGGCGCGCATGGCGACGGACTTGACGATCATGGGTGTTCTCCTTGCCTATCCGCGTTGCTAGCGGGCGATCTGCAGGGCCTTGTTGAACATGGCCTTGGTGTCCTGGATGGCCTGCACGTTGGCCTCGTAGGAGCGCATGGTGGTGATCATGTTGGCCATCTCCTCCACCACGTTGATGTCCGGGTAGGTGACGTAGCCGTCCTTGTCCGCGTCGGGGTGGCCGGGCTCGTGGACCTTCTTCTGCGGGCGCTTGTCGGAAACGATGCCGCGCACGCTGACGCCCTTGAGTTCGCGGTTCTCGGCGTTCTCCATGGCCTTGTCGAAGGGGTTGTAGACCGGGGTTGCGGCGAAGGACACGGACTTGCGGCGGTAGGCTCCGCCCTCGGGGGTCCGGGTGGTCTTCACGTTGGCCAGGTTCATGGAGATCACGTTCATGTACGTGCGCTGGGCCTTCATGCCACTGGCGCTGATGTCGAGTGCGCTCATGAAGTCCATTTACTTGCTCCCTTCGGTAATGACGGTCTGAAGCCCGGTGAAGCTCTTGGCGATGACGTCGGACAGGGCGTTGTACATCATGCCGTTCTTGGCCATGGCCGCCATTTCCTTGTCCAGGTCCACCACGTCCTCGCCGTAGACGGTGCGGGGCTTGAAGTCGGCGATGCCCTTGCCCTGGACCCCGTTGACGTCGAACTCGGCGGGCATGTGCATCTTGCTGGTGCGGGTCATGCGGCCCTTGGCGTCCAGCTGCAGGGCGCTCTGCAGGTCTTCCTCGAAGGCCAGCTTGCGCGCCTTGTACTTGGGCGTATTCACGTTGGCCACGTTGGCCATGACGACATTTTGACGTTGCAGGCGAAGGTCCATCACCTTTCCAACCAGGTGGATGTTCTGCTCGAAAAGCTCCTTCATCCCTTGTTCCTCCTTGGCTCGCGGCCTTTTGCCGGGCCATCTTGGGCGCCGCTGGGCGGCCATTTCTGCCGGGCCTGCTCCGTGTGGCTGGGCCCCTGTGCCGCCAGACATAGCAACTCGCGTTCCAAGTTGATAACAGCTTGAAATTAATGTGTATAATTTTGAGATTGGCGGCCTTGGGCCTGGGCTGGGCGGGGCTTTGGCGCCCTGCACTGGAGGATACGCGCGCGCGTGGGAGCCCGGCATGGGGAATGCAAGCGTATGTCAGGCACGCCAGCGCGGCCCGCATGTGCCGTTTTTGCGTGTTGGCACGGTTGCTGCATCAGTGTGGCTGACCCCACAGGGTCGAGCAACTTCTGCCGCCCGCACGGAGACGCGGGCTCTTAAGGGAAACGGAGGGGAACCATGAGCCATCTGGATTACGAGATCAACAAGGAACTCGGAGAGTGCTACCTGTTCATGGGTGAGCTGGACAAGGCCGAGGACTACTACAAGAAGGCCGCCTCATCCAACGGGATTCACCCCGACCCCTACCTCGGACTGGCCACCATCGCCGTGCAACGCGGCGACCTGGCCACTGCCCTGGAGCTTTACAGCAAGGCCCACGGCATCGAGGCCAACGACAAGACTTTCTCCGGCATCGCCCTGGTCAAGATGGAGCTGGGCGAGAAGGCCGAGGCCTACGACATGTTCGCCCAGGCCCTGGCCAGGAATCCGGAAAACATGGTGGCGCTGTACAGCATCATCCGCCTCGGACATGAGCTGGAAAAGCTCGCCGAGATCGTCCCGCTGCTGGAGACCTACCTCTCCATCGACCCGGGCAAGAGCGAGGTGCGCTACTCCCTGGCGGGCTGCATGGTCTGCCTGGACCGCAAGGACGACGCCCAGGCCCACCTGGAGCGCATCCTCGAGAGCGACCCCGGCTTCAGCCCCGCGCGGGAACTGCTGGAACAGCTCCACGCCTAACTCTGGTCTCCCCTCCCTATTGGTTTTCCGCCCCGTCCGGTCGGTCGGGCGGGGCGGGGAACCACATTACGGAGCAGGCCAGACCCCGCCCACGCGCCGAAACGTCCGGGAGTGATCGCCCGGCGGCCGCGCCCTTCTCACCGCCAGGCCTGCCCCGGCGGGCGCTTCCGTTTGTTCCGCTTCGACTGGCCCCGCGCCCGCCCCTGCCCGCCGTTCGCCCGGCCCGCCTTGCCTTCGGCCAAAATCTCTGGCAAGCTCGCGCAAACACAGCGGGGGTTTTATGGATCTTCTTCCCATCAAGCGGGCAATCCTGTCCGTCACCGACAAGTCCGGCCTGGCCGAGTTCGCAGCCTTCCTCATCGACGGCGGAGCCGAGCTCATCAGCACCGGCGGCACCCACAAGAAGCTCGTGGCCGCCGGCCTCAAGGTCACCAGCGTCAGCGATGTCACCGGCTTCCCCGAAATCCTGGGCGGCCGCGTGAAGACCCTGCATCCGCGCGTGCACGCGGGCATCCTGGCCGACAAGGACAACCCCGGCCACCTGCTGACCCTGGGCGAACTGAACATCGCCGCCTTCGACATGGTCTGCGTGAACCTCTACAATTTCGCCGACGCCGCCGCCAAGGGCGTGGACCTGAAGAGCGCCGTGGAGGAAATCGACATCGGCGGGCCCTGCATGCTGCGCGCCGCGGCCAAGAACTTCCACTCCGTGTGCGTGGTGCCCGACCCCTCGTTCTACGGCCGCGTGCAGGCCGAGATCGCGGAGAAGGGCGGGGTGTCCCTGGCCCTGCGCCGCGAGATGGCCGCCGAGACCTTCAAGCGGGTCAGCGCCTACGACGGCATGATCGCCGACTACTTGGCCAAGACCCCGCTCTAGGGGCGGTCTCAAAAAGCGCCTTTTGCCCCCTGGGGGCATCGTCCCGAGCCGCTCCGGGGCCAGGGCTGTACCGGCAGAGTACTGTCCCTGGCCCCCGAGGCGGCTCTGTCCTCGCCAGGGGACAAAATTCGTCTTTTGGAGACAGCCCCAAGCCAGGAGGGCATCGCCATCGCCCAGAAGCCGCAGGGCAACACCCAGGGCCTCAAGCCCAGCCAGCTCACGCGGCTCGCCCGCCTCTCCACGCGCCGTTTCCCCGCCACCGGGGGCGGCTACAGCGTGGAGCAGGCGCGCGAGCTTGCGCTCGTCTCCCGCGACGTCGGCAGGCAGGTGGGCCTGCTCATCGACCGCCAGGGCCGCGTGGAGATGTGCATCGTGGGCGACCCCGGCGCCATCCTCATCCCCGAGCTGCCCCGCGCCCGCCTGGGAGCGGGCCGCCTGCGCGGCCTGCGCCTGCTGCACACCCACCTCGCAGGGGAGGCCCTGAGCCAGGAAGACCTCACCGACATGGTGGCCCTGCGCCTGGACAGCGTCTCGGCCCTCACCGTGGGCGAGTTCGGCGAGCCGGGCACCCTGCACGTGGCCCACGTGCTGCCGCTGAACACCGGGGCCTCCTCGGACTCCAAGCCCTACGACGTGCTGCCGCCCAGCCGCTGGGACCGCTCCGAGGTGGACCACGCCGCCCTCGTCTCCGCCCTGGAGGACGAGTTCGCGCGCGGCGAAAAAACGGCCAAGGCCGACGACGGGCGCGAAAAGGCCGTGCTGGTCAGCGTGTCCTCCGCCCCCAAGAGCGTGCAGGACCGCAGCCTGGACGAGCTGGCCGAGCTGGCGCGCACCGCCGGTGTGGCCGCCCCCGCCCGGCTCATCCAGCGCGTCGAACGGGCCGACACCCGCCACATCCTGGGCAAGGGCAAGCTCCAGGAGCTGGAAGTGCTCTGCCTGCAGCACGGCGCGCAAATGGTCATCTTCGACCAGGATCTTTCGCCCTCGCAGCTGCGCAACCTTGCGGATGCGACGGAACGCCGCGTGCTGGACCGCACCCAGCTCATCCTTGACATTTTCGCCCGCCGGGCCACCAGCCGGGCGGGCAAGCTCCAGGTCGAACTGGCCCAGCTCAAGTACACGCTGCCGCGCCTGGTGGGCAAAACCCCGGCCATGTCGCGGCTCATGGGCGGCATCGGCGGGCGCGGACCCGGCGAGACCAAGCTCGAGATCGACCGCCGCCGCGTGCGCGAACGCATCACCAAGGTGCGCAAGGACCTGGAGGACGTGCGCCGCCACCGCTCCGGCACCCGCGACCGCCGCGCCAAGGCCGGAGCGCCCGTCATCGCGCTGGTCGGCTACACCAACGCGGGCAAGTCCACGCTGCTCAACACCCTCACCGGCAGTTCCGTGCTGGCCGAGGACAAGCTCTTCGCCACCCTGGATCCCACCAGCAGGCGCATCCGCTTCCCGCACGAGCGCGAAGTCATCGTCACCGACACCGTGGGCTTCATCCGCCGCCTGCCGCCCGACCTCAAGGAGGCCTTCCGGGCCACCCTGGAGGAACTGGCCGCCGCCGACATCCTGCTGCACGTGGCCGACGCCTCGCACCCCGAGGTGGACGAGCAGATCGCCGCCGTGGAATCCATCCTCACCGAGATGGAGCTCGACAGCCTGCCGCGTCTGCAGGTCCTCAACAAGTGGGAAAAGCTCACGCCCGAGGAACAGGAGGTGCTGCTGCGCCTGCACCCCGGGGCCATCACCACCACCGCCAAGGACCGCGCCACCCTGACGCCGCTGGTCCGGCGCATCCTGGCCCTGCTGCCCGCCGACGCCGCGCCCCCGGCCTGGCAAACCCCGCCCGTAGACGTCAGCGACCTCGCAGGCGTGACCGGGGAGACCGGCGGCGCGGTCGGCGACGACGCCTGGCCCGACTTCCCGGACCCCGACACCGACATCGTGCAGTAATTCCGCCTTTCGGCCAGCCCTTGCCCGCCCCCTTGTCTGCCGGATGATCGTGGCTATCTCCCAAGGATGAACGCAGGCTGGAATTTCGACAACAGCTACGCCCGGCTGCCGGGACTGCTGCACCGGGCCGTGAATCCCGTGCCCGTGGCGGCCCCGCGCCTGGTGCTTTTCAACCGTCCCCTGGCCCTTCAACTGGGCCTGGACCCGGACGCGCTTTCCGGCGAGGAGGGCGCGGCGATATTCTCAGGCAACACGCTGCCCCCCGGCTCCCAGCCCCTTGCCCAGGCCTACGCGGGCCACCAGTTCGGAAGTTTCACCATGCTGGGCGATGGCCGGGCCATCCTGCTGGGCGAGCACCTCACCCCCACCGGCCAGCGCTACGACATCCAGCTCAAGGGCTCCGGCCGCACGGCCTTCTCCCGCATGGGCGACGGCCGCGCCGCCCTGGGCCCCATGCTGCGCGAGTACATCATCAGCGAGGCCATGCACGGCCTGGGCATCCCCACCACGCGCAGCCTCGCCGTGGTGGCCACCGGAGAGGACGTGCTGCGCGAGGAAACCCTGCCCGGGGCCGTGCTCACCCGCGTGGCCGCAAGCCACATCCGCGTGGGCACCTTCCAGTTCCTGGCCGCCCACGGCGAAACCGAGGCCCTGCGCGAGCTGGCCGACCACACCCTCCGCCGCCACTACCCCGAACTCATCGAGGCCCCCGAGCCCCATCTCACGCTGCTGCGCGCCGTCATGGAGCGCCAGGCCGCGCTCGTCGCCCGCTGGCTGCACGTGGGCTTCATCCACGGGGTCATGAACACCGACAACATGGCCCTCTCCGGCGAGACCATCGACTACGGCCCCTGCGCCTTCCTCGATGCCTACGACCCCGACGCCGTGTTCAGCTCCATCGACCAGCACGGACGCTACGCCTACTCCAACCAGCCCCAGATCGCCCAGTGGAACCTGGCGCGCCTGGCCGAAGCCCTGCTGCCCTTGCTTCATCCGGACCAGCCCCAAGCCATCGCCCTGGCCGAAAATCTCCTCCACGACTTCGCCGACACCTTACGCGCCCGCTGGCTGGACGGCATGCGCTCCAAGGTCGGCCTCTTCACCCACGAGGAAGGCGACCGCGAACTGGCCACCAGCCTGCTCACCGCCCTGAAGGACGCTCGCGCCGACTACACCACCACCTTCCGCGGCCTCGACCCCCACGCCGCGCCAGCAGACGGCTTCCTCCATCAATGGACCCCGCGCTGGCAGGCCCGGCTGGACCGCCAGCCCCAGACCCGCCAGCAGGCCCACGAACTCATGCTGCGGCACAACCCCGCCGTCATCGCGCGCAACGTCCACGTGGAGCACGCCCTCAGCGCCGCCACGCAGTCCGGCGATCTCGGCCCGCTGCACCGGCTGCTCACCGCTCTCGCCAACCCCTACGCCGACGGCCCGGACCAGCAGCCCTACACCGCCCCGCCAGCGCCCATGCCCGGCTACCGCACCTTCTGCGGCACCTGACGTGACGCGGCAGGGGGCCTCGCGCCCCCTGC
>JAEXRD010000083.1 GCA_023438245.1 Pseudomonadota bacterium
GCCGGGGCGGGGGCGTTGAGCCGGGCAGGGCGTGCGCCTGGAGCGCGGCGCGCAGGCGCTGCAGGAAGGCGGTGATGCCGGGATCGGGTGGGATGGCAGTGGGGGGGAAGGGGCGCGGGGGCGAGCATTCGAGGGCCGCGGCGGCGCCTGCGCGCTGGCCGAAGACCTGGGTGGAGAGCACCATGGCCCCGCCCAGTCGGTTGGCCCCGTGCATGCCCGTGGCGCATTCGCCGCAGGCGTAGAGGCCGGGGGTCGTGGTGCGTCCGTGGGGATCGATGAGCGCGCCGCCGTTGCCCGCGTGGGCGGCCAGGGCGAGCGTGAGCGGGCCGCGCTGGAGGTGTGTGGCGCTGGCGAGGCCGGAAGGGGAGAGCTGCGAGAGCAGCGCGGCGTCCAGGGCGGAGTCGGGCAGGCCGTGGGCCGTGGGGCAGTGCTGCGCGCGGGCGGCGAGGAGTTCGGTCGGAAAGGGGGAGGCGGACCAGTCCAGGTGCGCCGGGGTGATGAATTCCAGGGTTTCGGGGATGACCCAGAAGAACTGCAGGAAGCGCGTGTTGGCGAGCCTGGCCCCGGCGCGGGCCAGCAGGCCGTAGGACAGGCCGCTGCCAGGGCCGCAGGTGCGCCGGGCGAAGAGCGGGGCCGGGCCGCCCAGGGCCGCGATGACGGCTCCGGCGTGGATGGCCAGGGATTCGCCGGTGCGGATATGGCGCAGCAGGGCCCCGCTGGCGCGGCCGGACGAGAGGGGGATGTCCAGGGCCTCGTAGCCGGGCAGCATTTCGACGCCGAGCGAGCGCGCCTTGGCCAGGAAGGCGGCGTGGGCCTGGGCCAGGCCGTCGAAGATCACGGCGCGCGGGATGTGGCTGAAGCAGCCGGGGTACAGGCGCGGGGAGCCGGACGCGGTGAGGCGGAAGTTCAGGCCCAGGTCCAGCAGGTCGCGCAGGCGGTCCGGGGCGTCCTGGGCCAGGGCGTGGACCAGCGGGGGCAGGGCGACGCCGGGCGCGGCCAGGGCGAGGGCCTCGTCGGTGAAGGGCTGGGGATCGGTGCCGAGGCAGCCCGGAACCTGCATGCCCAGGGCGTTGTTGCGATTGGCGAAGGAGGAGCCGGAGGGGCCGGAAAGCGGCGTGGCGACCACGACCCGCAGGTCGGGCCGGGTCTGCCTGGCGGCCCAGGCGGCGCGCAGCCCTGCCAGGCCCGCGCCCAGCACGAGCACGTCGCAGGACAGGGACCGGGGCGCGCGGCGGATGGCGGCCACGAAAGCTCCGATGGGGCGCTAGCCCCCGGCGAGCTGCTTGTTGGCGTAGGCCAGGAGCTTGCGGGCCTCGGCGAATTCCGGGTTGATGGCCACGGCGCGTCCGGCGGCCTCGGCGGTCTTGTCCCAGCGCTTCCAGTCGAAGTACAGCCGCCCCAGGTTGAAGAACAGGTACTCGTCCTCCTGGGTGATCTCCAGGGCCTTGCGGTAGTAGTTTTCGGCGCTGGCGAAATCCTGCATCTTGCGCAGCACGATGCCGATGCGGTTGTAGAGGTGCAGGGATTCCGGCGAGTCGTTGATGGCGTCGCTCAGGTAGCCCACGGCTTCGTCGTTCATGCCCGCTTTCTGGTAGCGGTCGGCGATGTCGGCTTTGAGTTCGGAATCGCCCGCGAAATCCTCGGTGAGCTTGTCGAAGGTGGATTTGGCCTGTTCGAACTCACGGTTGTCCAGGTGGCGCTGGCCGCGCTCCAGGCCTTCCTTCTTCTTGGCCTCCAGGGCCGCCAGATCGCGCTGGGCGCTTTCGTTCACGTCTTC
Organism: Pseudomonadota bacterium; assembly: GCA_023438245.1. Classification (GTDB taxonomy): domain Bacteria; phylum Desulfobacterota; class Desulfovibrionia; order Desulfovibrionales; family Desulfovibrionaceae; genus Humidesulfovibrio. The sequence continues at coordinate 1,778 of JAEXRD010000083.1, forward strand.
CTGGAGCACCTTGCGCATTTCGAAGATCTGCTCCAGCAGCTTCTTCTCCTCGCCGGGAACATACTTGAGCGCGAGCGGGTAGACCTTGCGCAGCTCCTTGCTGTTGTTCAGGTAGTGCACGGCGTCGGCCAGCATGTTGCCGAACTCCTCGCGCTCGCTCTTCATCAGCGGGGCGGAGAGCACCGTGACGATGGCGTCGTTCAGGGCCGTGGCCGCGGCCATGTACTTGCCCTGTTTGAGGCTGGCGTTGATGCTGGTGAGCCGTTGGCGCGCCTTGGTGAGTTCGCCGGACATGGATCCCCCTCGTTTCTGGTGGTTACTTGCCTGTGCTTTGCTGCACCAGGTCGCGGAAGCGCTTGAAGAAATAGGCGCTGTCGTGCGGGCCGGGCGCGGCCTCGGGGTGGAACTGGATGGCGATGAGGGGTTTGTCGCGGTGGGCAAAGCCTTCCAGCGTGCCGTCGTTGAGATTCTTGTGCGTGACCTTGAGCTCGGGCAGGGCGCTGATGTCCACGCAGAAGCCGTGGTTCTGGGAGCTGATCTCGATCTTCTCGCTCTCCATGTCCATGACCGGGTGGTTGCAGCCGTGGTGGCCGAACTTGAGCTTGTAGGTGGTGCCGCCCAGGGCCAGGCCCATGATCTGGGGGCCCAGGCAGATGCCCGCCACGGGGTACTTGTCGGCGAAGACCTTGGTGGCCTCGATGGCGTTGGTCACCACCGCCGGGTCGCCGGGGCCGTTGGACAGGAACACCGCGTCGGGGGAAAGCTCGGTGACCTGCTCATGGGTGAAGTTCGAGGGCACCACCAGCATGTCGAAGCCCTGGGCCGCAAGCAGGCGCAGGATGTTCCACTTGATGCCGAAGTCGTACACCACCAGGCGCGGGCCCTTGCCCGTCCAGGCGAAATTTTTCAGGTCCACGTCCTGGGTGGTGGTTCCGGTCCACCGGTACGGACGCTTGGCGCTCACCAGGTCGGCCAGGTTCTGGCCTTCCATGCTGGGCAAACCCTTGGCCCGGGCGGAAAGCTTGGCCGGGTCCAGCTCCGTGGTGGAGATCAGCCCGCGCATGGCGCCGTTGATGCGCAGGTGGCGGGTGAGCGCGCGGGTGTCGATGCCCTCGATGCCCATGACCCCGGCCTCCTTGAGGAACTCGGGCAGGGACTGGACGGACTGCCAGTTGCTGGGCTCCTTGCAGCATTCCTTGACGATGAAGGCTTCCACGTTGACCTTGTGGGCCTCCATGTCCTTCGGGTTCACCCCGTAGTTGCCGATGAGCGGATAGGTCATGCAGACCATCTGGCCCACGTAGGAGGGGTCGGTGAGCACTTCCTGGTAGCCGGTCATGCCGGTGTTGAAGATGACCTCGCCGCCGGACTCTCCGGGACCGGTGAAGGAGGTTCCCTCAAACCAGGTGCCGTCCTCAAGGGCCAGAATCGCTTTCATTTCATGTGCTCCCGCAAGATGTTCGTAACCGTGACCAAGTCCTCCGGCCGGTCCACCCCATGACAGGCGTGCCGTGTCGCCGCCACATGGATGGGGATGCCGTTTTCCAGAAGACGCAACTGCTCCAATTTCTCCGTGTTCTCCAGCGCTCCTGTGGGCAGCGCGGCAAAGCGCTCCAGGGCGCTCATGCGGAAGGCGTACAGCCCGATGTGCAGCATCGGGCCCACGCCGGTTCCCTTGCCTTCCCGGTCGTGCGGGATGAGGCTGCGGGAGAAATACAGCGCCCGGCCAAGGGCGTCCACGACCACCTTGACGCGGTCGGGGTTGGCGGCCTCTTCCCGGCCAATGGGCGAGGCCAGCGTGGCCACCTGCACGTCCGCTCCGCCCGGGGCGGAGAAGGGGGCCAAGAGCTCGGAGAGCATCTCCGGCTCCAGGGCCGGTTCGTCGCCCTGGATGTTCACCACCACCGAATCCGGCTGCGCGCCGATGAGCCGGGCGGCCTCCAGCACGCGGTCCGTGCCGCTCTGGTGGTCGCGTGCGGTCATGAGCGCGGGCACGCCGAGCTTGTCCGCCGCGCTTTTGATGCGCAGGTCGTCCGTGGCCAGCACCACCTTGGTCAGCAGCCCGCAGGCCGCGGCCCGCTCGTGCACCCAGGCGAACATGGGGCGTCCCAGGATGTCGGCCAGCGGCTTTCCCGGGAAGCGCGAGGAATCATACCTGGCAGGGATGATTCCGTAGCAGGGGGGCAGGGTGGGCATGTCGTTCATCGCTCCGGTGTGCATCTACTCGCAAATTAGGCACTGTGCAACAGCATGGCAAGCAGTGAGCGCGCCGCCCCGGCGGGGGGCGGCCCAGGCCTCGGCGCAGGCCATCACGGCGGATTTCTCCGGGGTTTCGTCCAGCAGAACGAGGAGTTCGGCCAGCACCCCGCGCCAGTCCTGGGCCAGCCGGACCAGGCCGGAGGAGAAGATCTCCGGGCCAACCCAGGCGAAGTTGGACCAGGACGGGCCGATGACCGGGACGACCCCGTGGGCCAGCGGCTCCAGGAAATTCTGCCCGCCCAGGGGGGCCAGCCCGCCGCCCACGAAGCAGGCCCGCGTCAGCGAAAAGGCCTGGCCAAGCTCGCCGAACACGTCCCAGAGCAGCACCGAGCCGGGCTGGGCGGGCGTGCCGGCGCTGCGCCGGGCGAAGGGGATTCCGGCCTGCCGCAGCAGCTTGGCCCAGTCATCCACGCGCTGCATGTGCCGGGGGAACAGGCCGACGACCGCGCCGGGCCGGGCCTCCAGCAGCCCCTTGACGATCTCCAGGGCCTGGGCCTCCTCCTGCCTGCGCACGCTGGCCAGAACCACGAAGGGCGCGTCGGCGGGGATGAGCCGGGCGAAGTCCGGGGTTTCGTCCGTGTGCTGGTCGAAGCGCAGGCGGTCGAACTTGATGTTGTGCATGACCTTGACGCCGGACCCCGGAAAGACCGCGGCGAAGCGCCCGGCGTCGGCGGCGGAGACCGCCAGCACGCGCTCCGGCGAGAGCGGCCCCCACAGCCAGGGGGTGCGCGTGTAGCCGCCCACGCTCTTGTCGGTCATGCGGCCGTTGAGCACCAGCGCGGGAATTCCGCGCTCACGGCAGGCGGCCAGCAGGCCGGGCCACAGCTCGGTCTCCAGCAGGGCCACGGCCCGGGGCGAGACCGCCTCCAGCACGCGGCGCATGGCGGCGGGCTTGTCGAAGGGCATGTAGGCCGGAATGACCTCCAGCTCCCCCGCGAGGTCTTGGCGCGCGCGCTCCAGCACGCCCAGGCCCTGGCTGGTGAAGGTGGTGGCCAGCACGCGCAGGGGGGCTCCGGAGTCCGGCAGCAAAAGAGGCAGGTGGCGCAAAAGCTCCCAGGCCAGGTAGGCCTCGCCCCCGCTGGCGGCCTGCACCCACAGGTCGGCCTTGGGCGGCGTGCCGGAGGCCAGCGTGCGCTGCTCCCAGCCCTCGGCCAGGCGCTTGTTGCGCCTCAGCACGGGCAGGGTCAGGGTCCAGGCCAGGGAATACAGGCCCAGGGCGCAGCGGGCGCCGAAAGGGATCGGCCTGGGGGCGGGCACCGCGGCTCTACCCGTTGCCTTTGTGTTCGGCCAGGCCCAGGCGGATGAGCTCGGCCACCAGCTCGGCGTAGCTCAGGCCCACGGCCCGCGCCGCGCGCGGCAGCAGGCTGGTGGGGGTCATACCGGGCAGGGTGTTGGTCTCCAGGATCCAGGGGGTTCCGGCGGCGTCCACCATGAAGTCCGAGCGGCTGTACCCGGCGATGCCCAGGGCGCGGTGCGCGGCCAGCGCCATGCGCTGGACCTCCCCGGTGAGCGCGGCGTCCACGGGCGCGGGGCAGATTTCCTCGGCCCCGTCGGCGGCGTACTTGTTCTCGTAGTCGAAAAAGGCCGAGCCGCCCTTGGGCCGGATGAGGATGACCGGCAGGGGAGCTTCGCCCAGCACGGCGCAGGTCAGCTCCAGGCCGGGCACCAGGTCCTCCACCAGCGCGGCCTGGCCCAGGGCGAAGACCTTGTCCAGCGCCGGGCCGAACATGGCCTTCTCGCGCACCAGGCTCATGCCCAGGCTGGAGCCGCCGGTGTTGGGCTTGACGAACACGGGCAGGTCCAGGCCGCAGTCGCGCGGCTCGCCGGGGATGCCGGTGTACAGCCGCCAGCGCGGGGTGCGCAGGCCCGCGCGCTCGTAGATCGCCTTGGCCGCGGCCTTGTTCAGCGCCAGGAACGAGGCCTTGGGCCCCGCGCCCTGGTAGGGGCAGCCCGCGCCCTCCAGCATGGCCTGGATCAGGCCGTCCTCGCCGGGGGAGCCGTGCAGGTTCAGGAAGGCGAAGTCCGCCCCGGAGGCCTGCTCCATGAGCTCGGCGAAGTGCAGCGCCGGGTCCAGGAAGCGGACCTCGTGGCCCAGTTCGGCCAGGGCCTTTTCGATGCCGCGCGCGCCCGAAAGGGACACCTCGCGTTCCGAGGACCAGCCGCCGGCAATCAGAAGGATGCGCATGTCAGGTCGATCTCCAGAAGCCGGGCGAAATCCTGCTCGATTTCCGAACCCTGGCGGTTGGTTACGTGGATGCGTTCGACAAGCTCCGGGGTGGTGCCGTAGCGCGAAATCAGGTCGTCGAAGCGCTGGGTGAGCGGCACGATGTTCTCGTGGGCCACGCGCTTGTCGCCGTAGAGCACGGCCAGCGGGGTGAAGTGGCGCGCCACGTCCACCGGGAAGGGCCAGTACACGTGGTGGGTCACGCCCTGGGCGATGAGCGGATTGCCAGTGAGGGCCACGGCCCAGGCCCCGCCGAGCTGGCTGTGGCTACCGCCGTGCACGATGCAGTAGGCCTTGGCCAGGTCGTGCAGCAGGGCCGAGGCGCGCACCGTGTCCAGGCACACGGGCAGGCCCCTTTCAATGGCCGCCCGGGCCAGGAAGCAGGCCACCCGGGCCACCTGCCTGCTGTGCACGCGGATGTGCTGCGGCATGCCGAAGCGGTCCCACCACTGCTCGCACTGGGCCTCCGACGGGGCGGTCGGGAGCGCGCCGCCGCGGGCGGGCTCCGCATCCGCCGGGAACGCCGCGGGCGGAGCGGGCAGCCCGGTCTGCATGGGCGTCATGGGAATGGGGTTGGTGGCTCTGGGCATGCAGGTTCCGCTGGTCCGGGTTGGAAGGGCAGGGCGCGCCGGGCGCCTTTGTTTTTCTAACAGCAAACGGCCGAAAATGGAAGCGCGCGCATGCGGGGCGGAAGGGCGGAACCCCGGCGGAGAGGCCACGCAAGCGCATTTTCCCCCTTGAAAAATTTCAGCGAAGCGGCTAATCAAAGCCGTGAAACTGTCTACAGGCCTCCGGGTGCGGTGTTCGCTCCGGGGCAGATGTTCGGGGCTGGACCCGCGCGCCCAGCGCATGAAACATGGACGTGAGGAGGTATTTCGATGGCTATCGTGGAATTCAAGGGTAAAAAGTTCGAGGTTGACGAGGACGGCTTCCTGCTCAAGTTTGAGGACTGGAACCCCGAGTGGGTCGAGTTCGTGAAGGAGTCCGAGGGCATCCCCTCCATCTCCGAGAACCACCAGAAAGTCATCGACTTCCTGCAGGACTACTACAAGAAGAACGGCATCGCCCCCATGGTGCGCATCCTGTCCAAGGTGACCGGCTACAAGCTCAAGGAAATCTACGAGCTGTTCCCCTCCGGCCCCGGCAAGG
>JAEXRD010000050.1 GCA_023438245.1 Pseudomonadota bacterium
CCCGGGGGCCTCCACCCGGGGCCGCCCCCCCGGGGGCCCAACGCCCCTCCTAACGATGCCCAGAGGGCAAAAGGCATTCTTGTGCGCAGGCCCTAGTCGTGGCCCTTGGTCCCCACGGTAGCCAGGCGGTACACCTCGTGCGGGTCCAGGATGAGCACCACGCTGCCGTCGCCCATGATGGTGGCGCCGCTGATGCCCCGGATCTCGAAGGTGTTCAGGTACTGCCCCAGGGGCTTGATGACGATCTCCTGGCGTTCCAGCAGCTTGTCCACCACGATGCCCAGCCTGCGGTCGTTGTCGTGGATGATGACCACGGGCAGGATCTCGCGGCTGTCCTGGGTGGGCGGTAGGCCCAGCAGCTCGGACAGCTCGATGATGCCCAGCACCTCGCCGCGCAGGGTGAGCGCCTTGCGGTGGTTCACCTCGCTCAGGCGCTCGGCCTCGATCTTGGTGGTCTCGCTCACGGCGTCGAGCGGAATGGCGTAGGTGTCGTTGCCCACCTGGACCATGAGCGCGTCGATGATGGCCAGGGTCAGCGGCAGGGTCAGCGTGAAGCGCGAGCCCCGGCCAACCTCGGTGTTGATCTGGATGTTGCCCTTGAGATTCTTGATGTTGGTCTTGACCACGTCCATGCCCACGCCGCGGCCGGACACGTCGGTGATCTTCTCCGCGCTGGAGAAGCCCGGGGCGAAGATGAGGTCCACGGCCTGGCGGTCGTCCAGGAGCTTGGCCTCCTCGGGGGTCACCAGGCCCTTCTTGATGCCCACCTGGCGCATCTTCTCGGGGTCGATGCCGCGTCCGTCGTCCTCGACCTCGATGGCCACGGAGTTGCCCTTGTGGTAGGCGCGCAGCCACACGTGGCCCTTGGGGTTCTTGCCCGCGGCAATGCGCTCCTCCTCGGTCTCCAAGCCGTGGTCGAGCGAGTTGCGGATGAGGTGCACCAGCGGATCGCCGATCTCCTCGCCCACGCTCTTGTCCAGTTCGGTCTCCTCGCCCTCGGTGATGAGCTCCACCTGCTTGCCGCTCTTGCGCGAAAGGTCGCGCACCAGGCGCGGGAAGCGCGAGAACACGGTGTGCACCGGCACCATGCGCACCTTCATGATGGTGTCCTGCAGGTCGTCGGAGATGCGCGCCATGGCGTAGGTGGTCTCGGTGAGCTGCTGGGCGATGTCGGAGACCGCCTCGTGGCCGTCCTCCAGGGCTCGCGCGAGCATGGAGTAGCGGTTGCGGTTGATGATCAACTCGCCGATGAGATTCATGAGGTGGTCCAGCTTCTGGTGGTCCACGCGGATGGTGGTGGCGCCCTTCTGCTGGGGCTGCTGACCGGCCTCGAAGGCCTGCTGGGCCGCTGTGGGCGGCGGCGCGCTGGCCGTGGCCGGAGTGCTCTTGGGCGCGGCCGGGGCCGGGGCGGGCTTGCTCTCCGCCCTGGGGGCGGGCTTGGGCGCGGGCTTGGGTTCAGGCTTGGGCGCGGGCTTGCTCTCCGCCTTGGGGGCGGGCTTGGGCTCGGGCTTGGGCTCGGACTTGGCTTCGGGGGCGGGAGCCGGTGCCGAAGCGGGCGCGGCCTCGGGCTCGGTAGCCGGGGCTTCGCCCTTGATGGCCGCCAGGCCTCCCAGCACCATGTCCTTGAGGATGGCGATCTCCTGGGAGAGGATGTCCAGCATCAGCTCGAAGCCGACGTCGGACTTGCGCGCCTGGTCCACCAGCCCGGCGGTGCGCTCGGCGTAGGTGCGCACGTCGCCCAGGCCCATGTAGCCGCTGGAGTTCTGCAAGGTGTTCAGGCTGCGGTACAGCCCGTCGACGATGTCCTTCTGGCTGGCGTCCTTGCCCAGCATCTCCAGGGCCACGTCCAGGGCCTTCATCTGCTGGAGCACGGTCTGCTCGAAAAGCGCCACGTCCTCGGGGTCGTAGGCACTGGGGTTGACCGTGGCAGCCGGGGGCGGCGTCACGGGCTCCTGCGCTTCTTCTGTCTGTGGGGCCTGCTGAACCTGCGTGGCGGGGGCCTCCGGGGCCGCGTCGTCCTCGGCCACGCTGCCGGCCGCCGGGGTGGCGGGCGCGGCGGCTATCGCCGGAGCGGCGGCCCTGTCGGCGTAGGCGGCGTATTTCTCGGGCACGGAGAGCTCACCGGCCTCCGTGCTCTTCTGGAGCACCTCGGCCATGGCCGTGATGTCGAACGGCGTGGCCTTGCCGGTCTCGGCGTCAATGCGCGCCAGCAGCTCTTCCAGCGTGTCCACCACGGTGAGCAGCAGGTCGATGAGCCCGCGCGAGGTCTGCATCTCGCCCTTGCGCACGCGGTTTAAGAGCGTCTCGGCCTCGTGGGTCAGCGCGTTGAGCTCGCGGTAGCCGATGATGCCGCTGTTGCCCTTGATGTTGTGGAAATAGCGGAAAATATCGTTGATGAGCTCGCCGCTGCCGTCGGGATTCTTCTCCAGGTCCACCAGACCCTGGTTCAGGTCGGCCACGATCTCGCGGGCCTCCTCCAGGAAGTCGGTGAGGTGGCCCTCGCCGACGGTGGTCAGCGTGTACGGGGTGGGGTCGAAGTCCGGGTGCACCAGGGCCTTGAGCTCGCTCCAGCGCACGGTGATGTTGCCGTCCCCGGCGGCCTCTTCGTGGGATGCAGGCTCGGTGTCGGGCTCAAAGTCGCCAGCCGCCGCCTCCTCGTCGTCTGCGCTCACATCCGCCTGGGGGGCCGCTGCGGCCTCTTCCGACTCTTCGGCGCGGGCATGCGCGGCGACCACGGGCTCGCCGACCTCCTCTCCGGAGAGGATGGCCTCGATGCGGGCGATGATGGGGCCGGTGTCCACGTCGCCCTCGCGGCCGGACTGCTCCAGGTTCTCCACCATGCTGCGCAGGGCGTCGGTGGCGGAGAGGATCACGTCCATGATGCCGGAGGTGACGGCCATGGCGCCCTGGCGCAATTCGTCCAGGATGTTCTCGGCCTTGTGGGCCAGGCCGTTGATCTTGTTCAGGCCGAGAAAGCCCGATGCGCCCTTGAGCGAGTGCATGGGCCGGAAGATCTCGTTGAGAAGCCCCCGGTTCTCGGGGTTTTTCTCCAGCTCAAGCAGGTTGGGCTCGATGGTTTCGAGGTGCTCCTTGGCCTCCACGAAGAAGTCGGAGAGAATTTCAGGATCGATGTAGTCTTGGCTCATGGAGACGACCTGCCTGGGTTCTGTGATCCGCCACCGGGCGGTTCCGGGAGCGGATGCGCCTATTTCGCCCCTGGGCTAGCCCAGGAGCATCTTCACGTTCCTGACCATTTTCTCCGGCTGGGCCGGCTTGACCATGTACAGGTTGGCCCCCAGCGTCAGCCCGGTCTGGATGTCCTTGTCCTGGCCCTCGGTGGAGAGCACGATGATGGGGATGTCCCGGTAGGCCTCCTGCTCACGCAGCGTCTTGATGAACGTGAAGCCGTCCATGCGCGGCATGTTCACGTCGCTGACGATGAGGTCCACCTGATCCGCCGCGTACAATTTCTCCAGGCCGTCCAGGCCGTCCTCGGCCGTGGTTACCCGGAAGCCCTCCTTCTTCATGATGAAGGCCACCAGGTTCCTTACAGTCTTGGAATCGTCCACAATGAGAATATGTTTAGGCATGAACTGACCCTCCCCCTTGGAGAACACCTTGCACGAGGTTGTCGATGGACAGGATGCTGATGAGCTTTTCGCCGGACTTATACAGTCCGAGCAAGAGGTTGGCGCTGACGCCCACGTGGGCTTCCACGCTCCATTCCAGGTCGTCGCCGCTGGCCTGATACATGGTGGACACGGCGTTGATCATGAGTCCCACCTGCAGCCCCTTGTGGCGGCAGACCACGATGAAGCGCTCCTCCTGGTCGCCGGTGATGCCCATGAGCTGGCGCAGGCAGACCAGCGGGGTGACCCGGCCGCGCAGGTTGATGATGCCCGCGATGTAGGGCGGCGCGCTGGGCAGCTTGGTGGGCTTCATGAACCGGATGACTTCCTGGATCACGGTGATGGGCAGGGCGAACTCGCGCCCGAGGATGGAGAAGCTCACCAGCCGGATGCTGGACTGGGAGCGCATGCTCTCGTCGGAGTGCTGCTGGCTGCGCTGGGCCTCGCCCGCGGCGTCCGCGCCCGCGGCCGGACCGGCGAACCCGGCCACAACGTCCTCGCCGCGCGGGTCCATGCGCCGGGCCTGAGCCAGCACCCCGGCCTGGTCCATGCCCAGGTACTTGTCCAGGAAGGCCTGCTCCGCTCCGGTCAGGTCGCGGTTCTTGTCATCGGCGTCCGGCAGGCGGACGTCCTCCACGAAATATTGTTCAGGCGTCTTCATGTCGCATGATCTCTTTTGCCAGTTGCAGGTACTCCACCGCTCCGCGCGCCTTGGGGTCCACCTCGTAGATGACCCGTCCTCCGGCGCTTGACTCGCGGAACTTGGTGTCGAAATGAATGACCGTCTCCAAAACCCTCTCGCCCAATTTGTCGCGCATGAGCCGTAAAATATGGCGGCAGGCCGCCGTGCGCTGGTCGTACATGGTGGGCAGGGCCATGTACCGCACCGGCCTGGGCAGCACCCTGTTCACCAGCCGGATGGTGTCGAACAAGAGCCGGATGCCGTACAGGGCCAGAAAATCCGTCTGAATGGGAATGAGCACCACGTCCGACGCCACGATGGCGTTGACCAGCAGCACGCCCACGTGCGGGGGGCAGTCCACCAGCACGTAATCGTACCGTCCTTTCAGCTCCTCCAGGGCCTGGGTCAGAATCATCCCCTTGCCCTGGCGGTCCTTCAGGTCCACCTCCAGCTCCGAGAGCCGGATGTGGCCGGGCACGAAGTCGAAACCCGCCTTCAGCCCGGGCTTGAGGATGCGGCCCCACAGCTCCGCGTCCGCGCGCTCGGCCTGGAACAGGTCGTAGGCCGTGGCCTCAAGCATCTCCGGAAACTGCGAGAGGTGCACCGACGCGTTGGCGTGCGGGTCCAGGTCCATGACCAGCACCCGCCGGCCCAGCCGGGCCAGTGCCGCTCCCAGCGTCAGCGTGGTGGTGGTCTTGCCCACCCCGCCCTTCTGGTTCGCTATGGCCACCACGCGTGCCTGCAATCCGCCTCCCCTGGGTCAAAGAACAACGGAAAAAACGCTACGCTTCCTTCTTGTAGACGATGGCGCCCGGGTAGTGCACGGGCTTGAACGCTCGGCTGATGTTGTGCAGCGACTCCGAGTGCCCGATGAGCATGTAGCCGCCGGGCAGCAGGTTGTCGTAGAACGCGCCGATGACCTTCTTCTTCATCTCGTCGTCGAAGTAGATGATGACGTTGCGGCAGAACACCAGCTGGGAGCGCTCCACGCGCTTCAGGGCCACGCGGTCGGAGAGGTTGAGCTGGCCGAAGCTGACCATGCGCTTCATCTCCAGCTTCACGCGGTAGTTCTCGCCGTCCTTGTCGAAGTACCTGGCCAGGATCTCCGGCGGAGTGGTGCGCAGGGTGTACTCGTTGTACACGCCCTTGCGGGCCGCCTCCAGAACGCGCTCGGAAAGGTCGCTGGCGGTGATCCGAACGTCCCAGGAGGCCAGCTCGCCGCGCAGCACCTCGGCCACGATGATGGCCAGGGTGTAGGGCTCCTCGCCCGTGGAGCAGCCTGCGGACCAGATGCGCAGGCGCTTCTCGCCCTTCTTCTTCAGGTCATTGATGACCTCGGTGAGGATGTTGTCCTGGAAGACCTTGAGCTGCGGCGGATTGCGGTAGAAGCTGGTCTCGTTGGTGGTGATGACCTCGAAAAGCTTGTTCAGCTCGGTCTTCTTGTTCGCGTCGTACTGCAGGTAGTGGTAGTACTCGCCGAAGTTCTTGAGGTTCAGCAGCTTCAGCCGGTTGGCCAGGCGGTTCTCCAGCAGGTACTTGCGGTTGTCCGCCACGTAGATGCCGCACTGGGCGTAGATGAAGTCGCGCAGCTGCACGAACTCGGCGTCGCTGATCTTGAGTTCTCCGCCCACGGCGGTGGATGTGGAGAAGAGCGCTGCCATTTAGTTGTCCTTTTCCTGTTCTTCCTGAATCTGGGCAATGGCCGCCTCCGCCGCGCCCATGAGTTCGTAGTCGTCGCCGCCGGAAACGGCCAGCAGGGCCCGGAAGGCCGTGGTCCCGCCGATGCTGCCCAGGCACTCGATGGCCCGGATGGCGATGAGCTTGTTGGGATTCTCCAGCAGCGCCACCACGTCGGGGATGGCCTCCTTGACGCGGTGGCCGCCCAGGGCCTCCAGCGCGCGGACCTTCACCCAGTCGTCGTCATCGTGCAGGGCCTGCACCAGGGAGGGCAGCAGCTTGGGCGAGTAGCAGCGCCCCATGATCTCCACCACGGTCTGGCGCACGTCGCGGTTCTCGTCCAAGAGCCGCGCCGAAAGCAGTGCCGCCCAGACGTCGTCCTCGTAGCACACGCCCGCTATGGCCTCCAGGGACACCTTGCGGATGTCCGGGATCTCGTCCTCCAGCCCGGCGCGCAGGATGTCGATGTTGGCGGAGGGGTCGATCTTGCCCAGGGCGTACACGGCCATGAGCCTGCGGATGGGATCCAGCCCGGCGAACATGCCCTGGAAGGCCTTCTGGATGTCCGGGGTGCCGATGGCCACCAGGGCGTCCAGGGCGGCCTCCTTCACGTCGTCGTACTGGTGCTCCAGCAGGCGGAAGAGCAGCTCGGTGGCCGGCGCGTGGCGCAGTTTCTGGCCCAGCAGCGAAGCCACGGCCTTGAGCACCTTGCCGTCGGCGTGGCGCCCCAGCAGATCCATGAAGAAGCCCACGGCCTCCTCCCCGGCGATGCGGGCGAGCACCAGGACCATGGCGCGCTGCACCGCCAGCGGGCTGCCCCAGAAGGATTCCTTGAGGATGTCCTCGACCTCCGGGCTGCCGATGCGCGAGAGCACTTCCACGGCCAGCAGCGCCTTGGCGGGGTCGTCGCCCTGCAGGGCCTTGCGCAGGGGCTGGGTCACGCCCATGCGGGCCAGGCTGGAGAGGATGGCTTCCAGGCGGTCCTGGTCCTTGTCCGGATCCAGGCGCTCGGCGATGGCGAACACGCCCCGGGCGGCGTCGTCGCCGCCCATGAAGGCCAGGCCGGAGATGGCCTCGTCCTGGACCTCCTCGTCCTCGTCCTCCAGGGCCACCAGCAGGTATTCGCGGAAATTCTCCTTCTCGTCCCTGGGCAGCAGGTTCACCAGCTTGGCGCCCAGGATCTTCACGATGGCCTTGACGATCTTGTTGCGCAGGGCCGTGGGCGCGCTCTCCATCTTGTGCAGCAGGAGTGTCACGGCCTTGACGTTGCCCATGTCGCCCAGGGCGTCGATGATCATGGACACGACCAGTTCCGAGGAGTGGCTCATGGCCTTGACCATGGCGTCCACAGAGCTGGCGTGGCCGATCTTGGCCAGGGCCTCGATGACCGAGTACTGGACCCATTCCTCGTCGCGCATGGCCTGGTTGAGGCACTTGGCGGCCTCGGGCAGGCCCAGGTTGCCCAGGCTCACCGCGGCCTGGTAGCGCACGTTGACCTCGGGGTCCTTGAGCAGGGCCTCGCACAGCGGGGCCACGGCCATGACGTTGCCCGCCGAGCCCAGGATGTCGGCGATGAAGATGCGGATGTCCACGTCCTCATCCTTCAGGAGGGCGATGAGCGACTGGAGGTCCTGGACGCCCAGGGCGCGCAGGATGTCCATGGCGCCGTTGCGCACGGGGGCCTCGTCACTTCGGAGCAGGGGGATGACTCCTGTGACAGCCTCCTTGCCGCCTATCTTGCGTATGGCGTTGTCCGCGGATTCCTGCACGCCGATGTTGCTGCTCTTGAGCAGCTCCACCAGAAGCGGGACGGCATCCTCGCAGTGGCTCTCTCCGGCCAGGTACGCACCTTCTCTCAGAACGTCCGTGTCGGCACTCTGGAGCATGGACAGGATTTCGTTGCATTCGGTCATCTGTATGCGCCCCCCCGAATCTATGGCTTTGCGCTCACAAGCACCCAGTACACCATCGCCCAGGCTGGGCTACATGTACAGATTGTTCACAATGGCCTGGGCCATATCGTCAATATCCACTATTTCGTCGGAAAGTCCAGCATCAACCACGGCTTTCGGCATGCCGTACACGACGCAGGTGGCGTCGCTCTGGGCCAGGGCGCGGCCGCCCTTCTGCTTCAGCGCGCGGATGCCCTCCATGCCGTCGCTGCCCATGCCGGTGAGGATGACGCCGAGCGTCCTGCGGCCCACGGCGTCGGCGGCGGAGGTGATGAGCACGTTGGCCGAGGGTTTGTACAGCGCGCTCGCAGGCTCCGGGGTGACGATGAGGTCCACCCGGCTCACGGCCTGCTTGAGCATGAGGTGCTGGCCGCCGGGCGCGATGTAGGCGCAGCCGGGCTTGAGCCGGTCGCCGTTCTCAGCCTCCTTCACGCTGATCTTGCACAGCCCGTCCAGGCGCTTGGCGAAGGGCCCGGTGAAGGCCTGGGGCATGTGCTGGGCGATGACGATGCTGGCCGGAAAATCCGCCGGCAGCGCCGAGAGGATCTTCTGCACCGCCGGGGGGCCGCCCGTGGACACGCCGATGGCCACCACATCGCGCTTCACGGCGCCGGAG
>JAEXRD010000154.1 GCA_023438245.1 Pseudomonadota bacterium
GTCCCACCCCTTCCACACCCCGGGCATGTACACCGCCAAGAGCCTGTTCGAGCACGTGGCCGGGGCCGAGGCCACGGACGCCTCCACCCTGCGCATCCGGCTGGCCCGGCCCTCCGCCGGGCTGCTCCAGGCCCTGGCCGCGCCCCAGGCGGCCCTCGTCAGCCCGCAGACCCTGGCCGCCTGGACCCGCGACCCGGACGCCCGGCCCGCGGGCACGGGACCCTTCCAGCTGGTGGAGTGGCAGCGCGGAACCAGCGTCACCCTGGCCCGCAACCCCGGCTACTGGGGCGAGAAGCCGGAGCTCGAACGCCTGGTGCTGCGGGCCGTGCCCGACGCCGCCCTGCGCCTCAAGGAGCTGCAGTCCGCCCGGGCGGACGTGGCCACGGGCCTGCCGCCCTCGCTGCTGGCCCTGGCGGAGAAGGCCTCGGGCGTGCGCCTGCTCCAGGTGCCCGGCCTGAGCATCGCCTACCTGGGCATCAACACCCAGCGCGGCCCCTTCAAAAAGGCCGGGGTGCGCCGGGCCGTGGCCCTGGCCCTGGACCGCGAGGGGATCGTGCGGCTGGTCTACGGCGCGCACGCCGCGCCCGCCGCCTCGCTGCTGCCCCCGTCGCTGCTGCGCCAGGAGGGCCTGTCCGAACCGCCCCTGCCCAAGGCCGACCCGGCCCAGGCCCGCAGGCTGCTGGCCGCCGAGGGCCATCCCGGCGGGCTGGACGCCCTGCTCCAGGTCATGGACATTCCCCGGGCCTACGCCCCGGAGCCGCAGCGCCTGGCCCAGGCCATCAGGAAAAGCCTGGCCGCCGCGGGCATCCGGGTGCGCATCGTCACCGTGCCCTGGGGCCGCTACCTGCTGCAGGCGGGCCGTGGCGAGCACGACCTCTGCCTCACGGGCTGGACCTTCGACGCGCCCAGCGCCCATGAATTTCTGCGCTTCAAGCTGGGCTGGGAATCCGCCGCCCAGGGCGCCAGCGGCAATGTCTCGCTCTGGAGCGACGCGCGCTTCCAGGCCCTGGAGCCGCAGTTCGGGGCCAGCGCACCGGGCCGCGCGCGCCAGGACCTGCTGCGCCGCGTGCTGGCCATCGTGGAGGCCGAGACGCCCGTGGTGCCCCTGGCCCACGTGCGCGACGCCGTGGCCGTGCGCGACGAGGTGCAGGGCCTGGCCCTGTCGCAGGCCGGGGCGCTGCTGCGCTTCACCAAGGCCAGGAAGGTCGCCCCATGACCTCGCCCGGCGGCGGACTGTTCTCGCCCCTGCGCCGCTCCGTGCGCAACAGGCTGGCGGCGGTGTTCCTGCTGGTCATCCTGGTGCCCATGTCGCTGGCGGCCCTGGCGGACATGTACATCCACCTCTCGCGCATGGAAGAGGACCTGGACGTGCGCACCGTGGATGCGCTCATCGAGGCCCAGAACTCGCTCTTGCGCCTCTCGCGCCAGGCCGAGATCACCGCGCGCCACCTGGCCGACCTCTCCGACATCCGCGACAACATCCACGCCGCGGATCTCGTGGAGCACCTGGAGGACACGCGCGAAATCTGGTTCCTGGGCCTTGTGGAGGTTTTCGACAAGTCCGGCAGGCGCCTGGCCGCGAAGCACTCCGGCGACCCCGACGCCCTGCGCTTCGCCACCGCCCCGGACAACCCGGGGCTGCGCCAGGCCCTGGAGCTGGGCGCGGAGACCGACTTCCACGCCAGCCCCGAAGGCCTGTGCATCAAGTCCTTCGCGCCGGTCTTGTCCAAGGGCTCGCTGGAGGTGCTGGGGGCCGTGGCCGTCAGCTATCCGGTCACCGGGGCGCAGCTCAAGAGCCTGAAGGACCAGGTGCGCACCCATCTGGTGCTGCGCTGGATCGGCGGCGCCCAGCCGCACAGCACGTTCATCGACCGCGACGGCGGCGAGGTGCGCCAGGGCTTTGACCTGCCGGACCCGGAAAAGCTCTCCGGACCGGCCTCGCTGGGGCTCCGGCAGGGGCCGGAGGACAAGTGCTCCACCGCCGTGGTGCCGCTGACGAACAATTCCGGCCAGCCCCTGGCCGTGCTGGCCACCATGAGCAGCGACGAGGGCCTGCGCGAGGGCATGCGCGACACCGCCGGACTGGTGGCCGTGGCCGTTGCCGTGGCGCTGGCCCTGGCCCTGATCCTGGGGGTGCTGGTGGCCAACTCCTTCACCCGGCCCATCCTGCGCCTGCACGAGGCCATGGCCGCCGTGGGCCGCGGCAGGCTGGACACCCGCGTGCGCCTGGAGCAGCAGGACGAGCTGGGCCGCCTGGGCGAGGGCTTCAACGCCATGGCCGAGGGCCTGGAGAGCACCCGCAACGCCATCGCCGCGGCCATGCAGATGAAGGAGTCCTACGCCCGCGAGCTGGAGGCCACCAACGAGCGCCTGGCCCGCTTCAACCAGGAGCTGGAGAGCACGGTGGAGATGCGCACCCGCGAGATCAGCCTGCGCAACCTCTCGCTCACCAGGGAGATCGAGGAGCGCCAGAACGCCGAGCGCCAGCTCAAGGAGAGCGAGCAGCGCTTCATGGACATCATCGACTTCCTGCCCGACGCCACCTTCGTCATCGACCGCGAGGGCCGCATCCTGGCTTGGAACCGGGCCATGGAGGAGCTGACGGGCGTGGCCGAGGAGCGCATGCTGGGCAAGGGCGACCACGAGTACTCCCTGCCCTTCTACGGCGAGCGCAAGCCCGCGCTCATCGACCTGATGCTGCGCCACGACCCCGAGCTGGAGGCCAGGTATCCTTCCGTCACCCGCGTGGGCAACACCCTGCGCGCCGAGGTCACCATCCACCGCCTGCGCGAGAACCCCACCTACCTCTGGGCCATCGCCACCCCGCTGTTCAACACCGAGGGCGAGATCATCGGCGCCATCGAAAGCCTGCGCGACATCACCGACCGCGTGAAGTCGCAGCAGAAGCTGACCCGCCACGCCTTCCACGACACCCTCACCGGGCTGGCCAACCGCGCGCTGATGACCAACCGCCTGGAGCACGCCCTGAAGCGCGCCCGGCGCACCGCGCGCCTGCGCCTGGCCGTGCTGCTGCTCGACCTGGACCGCTTCAAGCGCGTCAACGACACCCTGGGCCACATGGCGGGCGACAGCCTGCTCATCACCATCGCCCGCAGGCTGGAGGCCGTTGTGCGCGACGTGGACACCGTGGCCCGGCTGGGCGGCGACGAGTTCGTCATCCTGCTCGACGGCATCAGCGCCCCGCGCGACGCGCTGCACATCGCAAGGCGCATCCTGGAGGACGTGCGCCACCCCGTGCGCCTGAACGGCCATGAGATCGTCACCAGCGCCTCCATCGGCATCGTGTTCTCCGGCGGGGAGCACCACGCCACCGACGAACTGCTGCGCGACGCCGACCTGGCCATGTACCGCGCCAAGGAGCTGGGCCGGGGACGCTACAAGGTGTTCCACAAGGGCATGCACAAGAAGGCCATGCAGCACCTCTCGCTGGAGAGCGAGTTGCGCCAGGCGCTGGAGCAGGGGCAGTTCGCCCTGGCCTACCAGCCCCTGGTGGACATGGAGAGCGGCGCCACCCTGGGCCTGGAGGCCCTGCTGCGCTGGCGCCACCCCGTCCGCGGGCTGCTGGCCCCCGACGACTTCCTGGAGGCCGCGCAGGAGAGCGGGCTGATGCCCCAGATCGGCCGCTGGGTGCTGGGCCGCGCCTGCCTGGACTTCGCCGAGCTCATGGGCGGGCGCGCCGCCAGCGGCTCCGGTCCGGCCCTGCATGTGAACCTTTCCGGCCACGAGCTGGCCCAGCCCGACCTGCCCCAGCGCGTGACCCAGGCCCTGGCCGCCGCCGGGCTGGCCCCGGAGCGGCTGGTGCTGGAGATCACCGAGACCGAGATGACCGCCGACCCGCGCTCCACCCTGCGCGTGCTGGAACAGCTGCGCGCCGCCGGGGTGCGCCTGGCCCTGGACGACTTCGGCACCGGGGCCACCTCGCTGTCCACCCTGCGCCAGTTCCCGCTGAACATCCTGAAGATCGACGGCTCGTTCATGCCCGGCCTGGCCGAGGGCCACGAGAACCGCCACATCGTGCGGGCCATCGTGTCCATGGCCAGGGGCCTGAACCTGACGGTGGTGGCCGAGGGCGTGGAGACCGAGCCCCAGCGCGAGGCCCTCATGGAGCTGGGCTGCCGCGAGGGCCAGGGCCTGCGCTTCGCCCCGCCGGAGCTGCTGTCCCAGCCCGACAGGGACGGCACCGGGGACTGCCCCCGGCCCCCGGCCGTCTAGGCGGGCGGCAGGGGCAGGCGCACGGTGATGGTGGTGTGGCCCGGCTCGTCCACGTCGAGCGCCAAACTGCCGCCCATGGTGCGCACCAGCAGCAGCGCCGAATAGGTGCCCAGGCCCGTGCCCCCCGGCTTGCCGGAGGTGGCGTACTTCTCGAAGAACCGCGCGCGCATGTCGCGGGGCACCTCTCCGGGGTTGCGGATGGCCACGCTGACGAACGGGGCGTCTCCCGGCTCGCGCGCCAGCCGCACCTCGATGTTGCCCCCCAGGGGCGCGGCCTCGGCGGCGTTCTTGAGCAGGTTGGCCAGGGCGTTGTCCAGAAGCCTGCGCTCGCCCTGCACGATGACGCTGCCGGGCTCCGCCCCTTCGACGTCGAGCGTC
Organism: Pseudomonadota bacterium; assembly: GCA_023438245.1. Taxonomy (GTDB): domain Bacteria; phylum Desulfobacterota; class Desulfovibrionia; order Desulfovibrionales; family Desulfovibrionaceae; genus Humidesulfovibrio. Next base: position 4,612 of record JAEXRD010000154.1, read on the forward strand.
AGCGCCTTGGCCGAGAGCAGGGGCCGCAGTTCGCGCCGCAGCGCCTCCAGCACCAGCGTCACGTCCACCGCCTCCGGCCTGGTGGTGTAGCGCCCGGCCTCGATGGCCGCCAGGTCCAGCGACAGGGTGATGAGCCCCAGCATGCGGCGCAGCAGCTCTCGGGCCTCGGTGCACACCTGCTGCTGCTCGACCGTCAGCGGCCCCAGAAGCCCCAGCAGCTCCAGGGCGCTCTGCAGGCCCCCAAGCGGGCTCTTCAGGTCGTGGCGCACCACGGCCTCCACGTCCTCGCGCAGGGCCTCGGCCTGCTTGCGCTCGCTGATGTCGTCCAGGCTGCCCAGGTAGCCCATGACCCGCCCGCCTCCGTCGCGCATGGGCGCGATGCGGCAGGCCACCCAGGCCACCACCCCGCGCGGGCCCACCAGCCGCACCTCGCGCGAGAGCGAGCCGGCCTCGGCCTGCGCCTGCTGCCAGGCCCGCACGAACTCGGCGCGGTCCTGCGCGTGCACGCTCATGAGCCAGCCGTTGCCCGCCAGCTGCTCCTGGGTCCGGCCCGTCAGCCGCAGCATGCGCTCGTTGGCGAAGGTCAGCCCGCCGGCGGCGTCGGCCTCGAACACGCCCACGGGCAGCTGGCGGGCCAGGGTGGAGAAGCGGCGCTCGCTCTCGCGCAGGGCGGCGTCGGCCACGCGCTGCTCGGTGATGTCGCGGCCCATGCCCAGGATGCCCATGAGCTCGCCGGATTCGTCCTCGATGGGCGTCTTGACCACGCTGATCCACACGTCGCTGGCGGGCCTGGCCGCGCCGCCGCCCTCCGCCTTGCCTGACACGCCCGGCCCGCTGGGCCCGCCTGGCCCGCCGCCGGGGCGCTGCACGCGCTGGGCGAAGTGCACGGGCTGGCGCGTGGTGGCCGTAAGCGTTTGTGTGGAGCGCTGCATGTGCAGCTCGGTGGCCTCGAACACCTCGTCCATGCCGTGGCCCAGGATGTCCTCCTCGGGCTTGTCCAGCAGCTCGCAGAAGGCGGTGTTGACCATGCGGAACACCCCGCCGGTGTCCACCACGAAAATGCTGTCGCGCGCGGAGTTGAGCATGGCCCGCAGCAGGCCCTCGCTCTTCTTCAGGGCCTCGCCCGCGCGGCGCTCGTCGGTGATGTCGTGGCTGATGAAGACCACGCCCAGGCAGTCGCCGTCGGCGTCGAACACCGGGCTCTTGTGTACGCGGACCTGGCGCGGCCCGTCCTTGCCGGGGTAGTGGGTCTCGTAGACCATGCCGGTCTTCTGCTCCATCACCTGCAGGTCGCTGGACGTGTTCTGGGCGTCGGCCTCGGGCGTGAAAAAGCTGGCGCTGGTGCGGCCCAGCACCTGCTCGCAGGGCGCCCCCAGCATGGTGCAGAAGGCCGGGTTGGCCTCGCGGTAGATGTGCCCGGTGTCCTTGAAGCCGATGCCCTCGCCCGCGCTGTCCAGGATGGCCTTGAGCAGGCCCTCGCGCTCGCGCAGGGCGCGCTGGGCGTTCACCAGCGGGGTGATGTCGTGCCCCACGAAGAGCAGCACCTCGCGTCCGTCCTCCAGAAGGGCGGTGCTGGCGTTCAGCTCCATGTCCCGCACTTCTCCGCCCCGCAGCCGGTGGCGGCTGACGAAGCGCCCCCCGCCCCCGCACTTGAGGGCGCGCATGAGTTCCACGACCTTGTCGCTCGGCCGCAGGCTCACCTGGGCCGCGGGCGTGCCGCGCAACTCCTCCTGGGGGAAGCCGTAGAACTCGCTGGCGGCCAGGTTGGCGTCGATGATCAGCGCCGTCTCCGGGTCCACCATGAGCATGAGGGCGCTGGAGGCCTGGAAGGCCGCGGGAAGCCGGGCCGGGCTGCACTGGGCGGAAACCTCGCCCCGCGAGGGTGCTGCGCCGTTCTTGCTTTGCATGCTGAAGGTCCGTGATGGTTTGCGGGAAGGGGATGTCAGCATCCATACGACGGGGAAACGGGCCTGTAAACCCCCTGGCCCGATGAATGCGGCTGCCCGCGGGATTTTGGGCTACGCGCCCCTGGTCAGGCTGGCGCTGAAGAAGAACTCGCCGGAGGCCACCGCCGGGGGCGTGGTCCAGGTGGCCTGGAGCCGGGCGTCCGGCGTGCGCGCGGTGAAGGCCCCCACCTGGCGCTGGTTCTCCTGCGGGGTCAGCGTGCAGGTGAGGTAGTACAGCGTGCCGCCCGGGGCCAGCGCCCGCCAGGCCTGGTCCAGCATGGCCGCCTGGGTGCGGGCCAGGTTCTCCAGGTCCGCCTCGGTGCGCTTCCACTTGATGTCCGGCCTGCGCGAGAGCGTGCCCAGGCCCGTGCAGGGCGCGTCCAGCAGGATGGTGGGCGCGGGCGCGGCCAGCGGCGCGGGCTGGTCGGCGCGGGCGCGCAGCACGAGAAGCCGCCCGGAATCGACGGCGGGCGCAAGCTCGCGCATCAGGGCGCGCAGCCGCCCGATGTGGGAGTCGCTGGCGACGACCGGGGCGCACCCGGACTCCAGGATGAGCCGGGTCTTGCCGCCGCGCCCGCAGCAGGCGTCCCACACCGGGGTTTTCCAGCGCTGGGGGCTGAGCGCGGCCAGCGCCTCGCGCGCGGCGTAGCCCTGGCGGTAGAGGGCGTCCTGCTCCTGGGGGGTCAGGGAAAGTTCCTCCGCCAGCGCGGAAAGCGAGGTGCCGGGCGCGAACGCCAGGCCCAGGCCGCTGCGGCCCAGGCAGGCGGGGTGCGCCCCCAGGCGGCGGGCCAGGGCCTCGGCCTGCTCATCGCCGCCCCTGGCGGGAAAGGCCTCGCGCTCCACGGCCAGGCCCACCGCCGGGGGCCGGGCCTGGGCCTTGAGCAGGCGCGCGGCCTCCTCGCGGGGGTACTCGGCCAGCCACAGCCGCACGATCCACTCCGGGCAGGAGTAGTAGCGCGAGAGCACCTGGGCCTCGTCCTGCGCGCCCTTCTTGTAGGGGGCCACGGTGCGGGCCTCCGCGGCCAGGTCGCACACCCGGCGCAGCACGGCGTTGAACAGGCCCGAGAGGCTGGCGCGGGTGTAGCCCTTGGCCCAGTCCACGGCCCAGTTCACGCTGGCGTAGCCGGGCACCTTGTCCAGGTGCACGATCTCGTGCGCGGCCAGGCCCAGGGCCAGGCGCGACTCCTCGTGCAGCGGGCGCCCCGGGTCCAGCAGGCCGTCCAGGATGGCGTCGATGCGGCCCTTGAGGCGGCAGTAGCCGTACACCAGCTCCGTCACCAGCGCGCTGTCGCGGTCGGTGAGGGGGCTGGAGGTGAGCGCGGTGTCCAGCGCGGCCTGGAGGTCGCGGCCCTCCAGCAAGCAGGAGTGCAGGCAGTCCAGGGCCGCGGCGCGCGCCGGGGGCAGCTTGGCCATGAATGTATCCTGTGGTTCCGAAGACCTAGCGCTTGCGGCGACGCCTGCGTCCGCCGCCCTCGCCACCGCCGCCATGCGAGGACTCGCCGCCGCCCCCGCCGTGGGAAGCGGAACCGCCGCCCGACTCGGAGCGGGGCTGGCCACCCTGGCCGACCGGCCTCGGGGCCTGGCGCTTTTCCTCGGGCATGGGGGCCGGGGTGTGCATGGCGCGCTGGTAGCTCTGGTCCAGCAACATGGCCAAGAGCAGCACCTGGTCCTCGTCCTGGCTCATGGCCCGCACCACGTCCACATAGCGGCGCAGGCGCTCGCGCTCCAGGCTGTCCTTGGCGCGCAGGCGGGCCTCCAGCAGGGTGGTCAGGCGCTGGGCGGCCACGTCGGCCACCTCGCCCTCGGTGGGCAGCTCGCGCCGCAGCAGCGTGATGCCGTACTGCCGGGCGATGCGCTGTAATTCCATCTTCTGCATCACGTCCACCAGCGAGATCACCGTGCCCGCGGCCCCGGCGCGGCCCGTGCGACCGGCGCGGTGAATGTAGCTCTCCGGGTTCTCGGGCGGGGCGTAGAGAATCACGTGGGACAGCCCGGGGATGTCGATGCCGCGCCCGGCGACGTCGGTGGCGATGAGGAAGCGCAGCTGGCCCTGGCGCACCGAGGTCAGCACCTGGTCGCGGCGCGACTGGGACAGGTCGGCGGAGAGTTCGTCGGCGTTGTAGCCGAAGCGGCCCAGCACCGCCGTCAGGTAGTGCACGTCGGCCTTGGTGTTGCAGAAGATGATGGCGCTCTCGGGGTTCTCCATCTCGATGATGCGCATGAGGCAGCGGTCCTTGCCCATGGCCGGGACCTCGTAATAGGCGTGCGTCATCTCCGAGATGTGCACCTGCCCGCTGGAGAGCGAGAGCAGGCCGGGCCTGACCAGGAACTCCTGGGCCAGCCGCAGCACCTGCTGGGGGAAGGTGGCGCTGAACATGGCCGCGTGGATGGCCTTCCTGGGCAGGTAGCGCTGGATGTCCTTCATGTCCGGGTAGAAGCCGATGGAGAGCATGCGGTCGGCCTCGTCGAAAATCAGCGTGGTGATGTCCGAGAGCATCAGCGAGCGCTTGAGCAGGTGGTCCAGCACGCGGCCCGGGGTGCCCACCACGATCTGCGCGCCGCGCTTGAAGGCCTCCAGCTGCGGGCCGTAGCCCACGCCGCCGTAGACGGCGATGCACTCGATGCCCGTGCCCGCGAACAGCGTGGCGGCATCCGACGCCACCTGCTGGGCCAGCTCGCGCGTGGGCACCAGGATCAGCGCCTGGCAGGCCATGTGGCCGGGATTCAGACGGCCCAGAAGCGGCAGCAGGAAGGCCCCGGTCTTGCCCGAGCCGGTGCGCGCCTGCACCAGCACGTCCTTGCCCGCCAGCATGTAGGGCAGGGCCTTCTTCTGCACGGGCATCAGGTCGGTCCAGCCCGCGCGCCTGCAGGCGCCCTTCAGCTCGTCGGTCAGGCCGGAGAATTCCAGCTCCGGCAGGGCGTCCACGGGGTCGATCTCGGCCACGGGGGACGGCGGGGGCGCGGCCTTGTTCTGCTCGGCGAAGAGCAGGGCCTTCTGCACCTGGGACAGGCCGGGCACCATCTGGTTTTTGGGGGCGGACTCGGTGGACTCTTTGGCGGGTTCTTTGTCGCTTTCGGTCATGTGTCGGAATTCTCCCGCGCGTCTAGCCGCTGAAGCCCTTGGGCCCAGGCTGGCTCGCGCCGTGTTCTGCGCTCGTCCCCCGCCCGCGCACGCCGTCCACAACAGCCAGGGCCTGGGCCACCAGCGAGGAGACATCGGCCGCGCTGGCCGGGATGATGAGTGTGTTGTTGGTCTTGGCCAGGTTGCCGAATTCGGCGATGTACTTCTCGGCCAGGCGCACCTTGGCGGCGTCCATGCCGCCGGGCCCATCCAGGGCCTGGGCCACGCGGCGGATGCCCTCGGCCGTGGCCTGGGCCACGATCTCGATCTCGGCGGCGCGGCCCTCGGCCTCGTTGATGCGCTTTTGCTTCTCGCCCTCGGAAATGTTGATGGCCTGCTGGCGCTGGCCCTCGGCGTTGTTGATGCGGGCCTGCCGTTCTCCCTCGCTTCGGGCGATCTCGGCGCGCTTCTCGCGCTCGGCCTTCACCTGCAGCTCCATGGCCGCCATGACGCTCTGCGGCGGGTTGATGTCCTTGATCTCGTAGCGCAGCACCTTGACGCCCCAGCCCGTGGCCGCCTCGTCCACGGCGGTGATGACCTGGTGGTTGATGGCCTCGCGCGTCTCGAAGGTCTTGTCCAGGTCGATCTTGCCGATGGCCGAGCGCAGCGAGGTCTGCGCCAGCTGCACCGCCGCCTGGTAGTAGTTCTGGATGCCGTAGCTGGAGAGCTTGGAGTCGCGCACCTCCAGATAGATCACCCCGTCTATGGACACGCTGACGTTGTCGCGGGTGATGCAGACCTGGGGCGGTATCTCCAGCACCTCCTCCTTGAGGCTGCGCTTGTAGGCCACTTGGTCGATGAAGGGAATGAGGATGTGGAAGCCCGCGGCCAGGGTGTTGTGGTACTTGCCCAGGCGCTCCACTATGAACTCCGACTTCTGCGGCACCACCACGGCGGTCTTGGCGAAGACGATGATGACCAGCAGCGCCAGGATGATGAGGATGAACAGGCTGGAATCCATTATTCTCCTCCCTCTCCGCTTGTCCGCGCCGGGCGCACCAGATACCCGCCCGTGTCGTTCTGCGCAAGCCCCACGATGGTGACCGCCACGCCCTCGCCGATGGTTCCTCCGCGCACGTCCGGGGCGGCCTCGGCCCGCCAGAAGCTGCCGCGGAACTTGATCTCGCCGGGCGCGCCGGGGGCGATGGCCCGCGTGACCACTGCGGCCTTGCCAGCGCCGATGTCGCCGCCGGTCTCCGGGCCGCTGCCGGCGGCGTCCTCCGCCGGGGAGTGGGTGGCGCCGCGGAACACGCGCAGGAACATGCGCCGCAGAAGGGCCATGCCGGCAAGCGAGCCCGCGACGAAGACCGCCATCTGCCCGCCCGCGCCGCCGCCCGCCCAGGCGAAGGCCGCCGCGGCAAAGGCCCCCAGGGCGAAGAACAGCAGCACAAAGCCCGGCAGGGCCAATTCCGCCAGCAGGAAAGCCGCCCCGGCCAGCACCCAGAGCACATGTGCAGAGAATAGCCATTCGGTCGCGGCCATTTTGGCGCCCTCCACCGTGTTCTTGACACATACGCCATTGTCCGCCCCCCGGCAAGAGCCGGAAAACGCCGCCCCGGCGGGGGCGAAAGGCCCGCGAATCCTGCGCACTACGCAATTTTCCCATTTTTCCTGGCCCGCGCCTTGCATGTTCCCTTGCAAACGGGGTAATCACCCCGAACCTTTTCGCCGATACATCCTGCAAAGGGATGGGACGAAAGGAGAGAGGACATGAGCCGCCGCATATCCGACGCCCTGATGCACCACTGCAATCCGCTGCACCTGTACTGCAGGCTGTGCGACCTTGGCCTGCCCACGGCCCTAGCGCGCCTGCTGTGCGCGGGCTACGAGCGCACGCTCTACCGCCCCCTGGCCCTGCGCGCACACTAGCCCTACGCCCCGCCTCTTCAGCCAGCCTTGACAGAATCGCCCGCCACGGCGAATATCCTGCCACGCCCGCGCCCGGCCTGTCGGCCGACGTCCTTTTGGCGCGCGCCATCTTCCCGCCGGAGGTTCCCCAGCACATGACCAAGCCCGACTCCACGCCCGCGCCCCAGGCCGATCCGGACAAGAGCGCCTTCGCCACCTGCGCCGAGCTCAGCACGGACATGGCCAGCGCCGCCGAGCGCGCCCGCTCCATCATCGAGGTGCTGCCCTACATCCGCGAGTTCGCGGGCCAGACCGTGGTCATCAAGTACGGCGGCAACGCCATGATCGACGAGCGCCTGAAGCAGAGCTTCGCGCGCGGGGTGGTGCTGCTCAAGTACATCGGGGTCAACCCGGTCATCGTGCACGGCGGCGGCCCGCAGATCGGCCAGATGCTCAAGGCCCTGAACATCCAGAGCCACTTCCGCCAGGGCCTGCGCGTCACCGACGACGCCACCATGGACGTGGTGGAGATGGTGCTGGTGGGCAAGGTCAACAAGGAGATCGTGAACCTGCTGAACCTGGCCGGGGGCCGCGCCGTGGGCCTCTCCGGCAAGGACGGCATGCTCATCCGCGCCGAGAAGAAGGAGCTGGCCATCACCCACGGCGACGCCCCGCCGGAGATCATCGACCTGGGCAAGGTGGGCGAGGTCACCAGCATCGAGACCGGCGTGCTGAAATCGCTCATGGGCGGCGGCATCATCCCGGTCATCGCGCCCGTGGGCGTGGACGAACAGGGCAACACCTACAACATCAACGCCGACTCCGTGGCCGGGGCCGTGGCCGGGGCGCTGCGCGCCAAGCGCCTGCACCTCTTGACCGACGTGCCCGGCGTTTTGGACAAGGACAAGCAGCTCATCCGCAGCATGACCAGCACCAAGGCCTTCGAGGCCATCCAGGACGGCGTGGTGGTGGGCGGCATGATCCCCAAGCTCCAATGCTGCCTGGAGGCCATCCTGGCGGGCGTGGAGAAGGTTCACATCATCGACGGCCGCGTGGAGAACTGCGTGCTGCTGGAGATGTTCACCACCTGCGGCATCGGCACCGAAATCACCCGCTAGCCCCCCTCCAGCCAAAGGAACGCGCGCATGAAAGCCATCAACGTCGTGGGCTTCAAGAAATCCGGCAAGACCAGCCTGTGCCTGGAGCTGGCCGAGGCGCTCCGCCGCATGGGCCACACCGTCACCCTGGCCAAGCTTTCGCACCACGGCTTTGACGACAAGGCCGACACCGACACCGCGCGCTTCCGCCCAAAGGCCGACATGGTGCTGGGGCTCTCGCCCGGCGGCGGGTTCGTGTCCTGGCCCGGTGAGCGCCCGCTGGCCGACCTGCTGCCGCTGGTGCGCACCGACTTCCTGGTCATCGAGGGCGGCAAGACCATGACCACCCTGCCGCGCATCGTCATCGCCCCGGACGAGGCCACGGCGGAGCAGCTGGACCCCGACCTGGCCCTGGCCGCCTACGGCGACGCCGCGCTGGAGAGCGTCATGGTCACCCGCGACGTCGACGGCCTGGCGCGCATCGTCGCCCGGCAGGGCTTCCTGCTGCCGGGGCTCAACTGCGGCGGCTGCGGGCGCGAGAACTGCCGGGGCCTGGCCGTGGACATCGTGGCCGGGGAGGCCAGCCTGGCCGACTGCACCGCCATGAACGCCAGCATCGCCATCAGCGTGAACGGCTCGCCGCTGCCGCTCAACCCCTTTGTGGAGCGCATCCTCCGAAGCGGCATCCTGGGCATGCTGGGCGAGCTCAAGGGCTTTGCCGAAGGCCCGGTGGAGATCAAGATCGGCTGACGCCCCCTTCCGGGCCCCCGGCCCTTGTGACGCTCCGAACGCGCCTTGACGGGCGCGCGCGGCGGGACTAATTGCCCCGGCTGCGGCCCAGCCTTCTCCTGTCCGCGCAGGCCCACCAGAGCAAGGAGATCCACATGAGCGCCCATCCCGCGACCAAATCCAAGCGCCAGATCACCGCGCCGGAGGTCCAGGCCTCCAAAGGCGTCGGCAAGCTGGCCGTGCTCACGGCCTACGACCATCCCACCGGACGGCTGGCCGACGAGGCCGGGGCCGACATCGTGCTCGTGGGCGACAGCCTGGGCATGGTCTGCCTGGGCCTGCCGGACACGCTCGGCGTCACCATGGAGCACATGATCCACCACACCACGGCCGTTTCCCGCGCGGTGAAGGGCGCGCTGGTGGTGGGCGACATGCCGTTTCTGTCCTACCAGTGCGGCGTGGCCCAGGCCGTGGCCAACGCCGGGCGCTTCCTGCAGGAGGCCGGGGCCCGCGCCGTGAAGCTGGAGGGCGGGGCCGAGTTCGTGCCCCAGGTCGAGGCCATGCTCAGCGCCGGAATCCCGGTCATGGGCCACATCGGCCTGACCCCGCAGCAGGTGGCGCGCCTGGGCGGCTTCAAAAGCCAGGGCCGCACAGCCGAGGCCGCCAAGAAGCTCGTGGCCGACGCCCACGCCCTGGCCGCAGCGGGCTGCTTCGCCATGGTGCTGGAGGCCGTGCCCGCCGAGGTGGCGGCGCGCATCACCGCCGAAATCCACATCCCCACCATCGGCATCGGGGCCGGGCCGCACTGCGACGGCCAGGTGCTGGTGTTCCACGACGTGCTGGGCCTGTGCCCGGGCCTGCGCCCCAGCTTCGTGAAGCAGTACGTCGACCTCTGGGCCCCGGCGCGCGAGGCGCTGGCCGCCTACTGCGAGGACGTGCGCGAGGGCCGCTTCCCCGCCGAGCCGCACACCCGGCGCATGGCCCCGGACGAGCTGGCCCGCTTCCACGGCAAGGACTAGCCCTTGGTCCACGCCCCCACCGACGCCCTCACCCTGGCCGGGCTGTGGCACGGCCTGGCCGTCCCCCTGTCGCGCCTGCTCATGAGCGTCAGCGTCGGCCTGTTCCTGGGCACGCTCATCGAGGCCCTCAACTGGACCCGCGCCGTGGCCAAGATCGCCCAGCCCCTGGTGCGCCTGGGGCGGCTCAAGGACGTGGCCGGGGCCAGCTTCTCCCTGGCCTTCTTCTCCGGGGCCGCCGCCAACGCCATGCTCTCCGAGGCCTACGAAAAGGGCGAGATCACCAAGCGCGAGGTCATGCTGTCGAACCTGTTCAACAGCCTGCCCACGTACTTTCTGCACCTGCCCACGCTGTTCTTCATCGCCGCGCCGTTCATCGGCCCCGCCGCCGTGCTCTACGTCAGCCTCACCGTGCTGGCCGCGCTCCTGCGCACCCTGGGCATCGTGGTGCTGGGCCGGCTGACCCTGCCGCCCCTGCCCGAGGGCTGCGTGGTCTGCCGCCTGGACCCCGACCAGAAGAAGTGGGACTGGCGCGCCGCGCTGGACAAGACCTGGAAGCGCTTCAAGCGCCGCCTGCCGCGCATGGTCTTCTACACCATCCCCATCTACGTGGCCTTCTTCTTCCTCAAGCGCTGGGGCGTGTTCGACGCCATGGAGGCCTGGATGGCCGAGAACATGGCCTTCCTGTCCTGGCTGCCGCCCCAGGCCATGGGCATCATCGGCTTCCACATGGCCGCCGAGACCACCGCGGGCTACGCCGCCGCCGGAGCCCTCGTCCAGACCGGCGGGCTCACCACCAAGGAGCTGGTGCTGGCCCTGCTGGTGGGCAATATCCTGTCCTCGCCGGTGCGCGCCGTGCGCCACCAGTTCCCCTACTACGCGGGCATCTTCAAGCCCGCCCTCGCCCTCAACCTCATCGTCTCCAACCAGGCCCTACGCGCCGTCAGCATCGCGCTGGTCACGCTGGGCTACGCGCTCTGGGGATGAGCTGAGGGAGGAAGGAATCGGAGGGGGCGGGGGAAACAT
>JAEXRD010000168.1 GCA_023438245.1 Pseudomonadota bacterium
GGATAGTACTCCTGCGGTACAGCCCCGGCCCCCACCCGGAACCTGACGAAGCCAGGGGGAAAAAGGCGCGTTTTGGGAGCCGCCCCCCTAGCCCCGCTCTCTGCGACCAACCCCCACCAGCCCGCCCCGGCCAGCATTCACGCTGCGGGCAGGGCGGGCTTCCGGCTTTTGACTGGGGGAGAGCAGGGCGTAGCCCTCGCCCGCGCCCAAGAGCAGGTACTGCGCGGCCTCGCACACGTGCGAGAAGCGGCTCTTCTCCGGCTCGTCGGCGTAGCGTTCCTGGCCGGAGACCTGCACCCGCCGGTGCCGCCAGGCCCCGGCCATGCCCTGGATGAGCACCCGGCAGGAGGGGTCGAGCAGCAGGCCGGGGTGTCCGTCGATGTCGCGGGCCAGTGCGGCGGCCACGGCCTCGCGCCGCAAAAGGGGATCGTTGCTGGGCGCGGGCCGGGCGGAAAGCCCCGCGGCGCGCAGGATGTCGTAGGGCGTGCGCTCGTCGGTCTGGGCGCGGGCCTGGCCCGCCGGGTCCCCGGTGATGACGGGCGCCAGGCCCGGGAAACGGCTGGCCAGCAGGTCCTTCAGGGCCCCGGCGAAGCGCAGCATGCCCATGTCCTGGGCCACCAGCTCGGCCAGGAAGACCCAGCGCCCGTCGGGCATGCGCTGGCCCAGCACGGCGGCGGGCGTCAGGCCGAAGTCCAGCCCGGCCCACAGGGGCAGCTCCGGGCAGGGGCGCAGGGCCTCGGCGGCCACGTGGCGCTCGCGGTCGAACTCCGGGTACACGGGGCGTCCGTCCTGCACGAAGCCGTACTGCGCGGCGTAGTACACGCGGATGTGCGCCGCGCTCTTGCCCGCCATGCGCCGGGCGTAGTAGTCCGGCGCCAGGTTCTCCAGGTTCTCGGCCCCGGGATTGGGGCGGAAGCCCTGCGGGCCCTCCAGCACGCCGCCGGGCTGGCGGAAGAAGGCCCAGTGCTCGGGCCGTTCGTCCTCGGCCAGGCGGTGCCACCAGTGGTCCTCGGCCGGGGGGTTGGTGTCCATGATGATTCCGGCCCAGGTGCAGCCGCCCGCGCCCCTGGCCGGGTAGCGCTCCACGCGGTCGCCCATGGCCTCGACGAGCGCCAGGTCGATCTCGCGGGCCTCGTTGAACCAGGCCCCGGTGAGCTCCAGGGACAGCAGCTTCTTCACGTCGCGCGGGCGGTCCAGGGCGCGGAAGAGCACCTCGCACTCCAGCCGGGTGCCGTCCGGCAGGGCGTATTTGAGCGGGTGGCGCATGTCGGTGTGGGCGTACGCGCCGAAGTGCTCCTCCGGAATCCAGGCCAGCCAGGTGCGCAGTGTGGTGTCCTTGAGTTCGCGGTAGGTGTTGCGCACCACGGCGAAACGGCTGCGGCGCACGCCGTCCGGGCCGGGGGCCTGGGCGCAGGCGCGGCGCAGGAGCTCCACGCAGCAGGCACTGGACTTGCCCGAGCCCACCGGCCCCATGAGGCCCCGGTAGAAGGCCGGGCTGTGCATGAACCGGGTGATGGTGGGCGGGGCCTTGTACCATACGAGGGCGGGGGTGTTTGCGTTCATGGGGCGGCATTCTACCACGGGGTTTCGGCCCGGGGCAAAAATGCCCGCTCTTTGGCCGGGAAAAGGACAGATTTCCCCGGTTGACAACATCCGGGCGGTCGGGCGAAGCAGAGGGCAGCAAGGAGCCGCCATGCACCCGGCCCGAATCCAGCGCGTATACGAAAAACCCGCCCAGCCCGGCCCGGTGGTCTACTGGATGCACCGCGAGATGCGCGCCGGGGACAACTGGGCGCTCATCCACGCCGTTGAACTGGCGCGCGCCCAGGGCCGTGCCCTGTGCGTGGCCTTCTGCCTGGCGCGCAGCTACAGCCTGGCCAGCCTGCCGCACTTCGCCTTCCTGGCACGCGGCCTGCGCGAAACCGCGCGGGAGCTGGAGGGCCTGGGCATTCCGCTCGCGCTGGTGCGCGGCGAGCCGGGCCAGGCCATTCCCGAGCTGCTGCGCCACCTGGGCGCGGGGCTGGCCGTCACCGACGCCGACCCCACCCGGCTCAAGCGCCAGTGGCTGGCCGAGGTGGCCGCGCGCGCGGACATCCCGCTGGTGGTGGTGGACGGGCGCAACGTGGTGCCCGCCCACGTGGCCTCGGACAAGCGCGAGCACATGGCCCGCACCCTGCGGCCCAAGATCCAGCGCCTGCTGCCGGAGTTCCTGGAGCCCTTCCCGGAGCTGGGGGACATCCTGGTCGGCGGGCTGCCTCCCCTGGCGGCCACGCTTCCGCCGGTGGACTGGGACGCGCTGCTGCGCGAGTTCGGTCCGGCCCCGGCGCTGTTCCAGCCCGGCGCGCGCGAGGCCCGGGAGCGGCTGGCGGGCTTTCTCTCCACCGGCCTGCCCCGGTACGCCGACGACCGCAACACGCCGGTGGACCCGGCCTCGTCGCAGCTCTCGCCCTACCTGCACTTCGGCCAGATCAGCGCGCAGCGCATCGCCCTGGAGGTGCTGGCCCGGCGCGGGGCATCCCTGGCGGGGCAGGAGGCCCGGGACGCCTTCCTGGAGCAGCTCATCGTGCGGCGCGAGCTGGCCGAGAACTTCTGCCTGCATACGCCGAACTACGACAGCCCGGACGGTTTTCCGGCCTGGGCGCTGCAGACGCTGGAGAAGCACCGGGGCGATCCCCGGCCCGCGCTGCCGAGCGAGTCCCAGCTGGACGCCGCCCAGACCCCGGACCCGCTGTGGAACGCGGCCCAGCGCCAGCTTTTGGCCACGGGCCACATGCACGGCTGGCTCCGGATGTACTGGGCCAAGCAGATCCTGCTCTGGTCGCCGGACGCGGCCACGGCGCTGGCGCGGGTGCTGCGGCTGAACGACTCGCTCTCGCTGGACGGGCGGGATGTGAACGGCTACGCGGGCGCGGCCTGGAGCATCGGCGGCGTGCACGACCGGCCCTGGCCGGAGCGCGCCGTGTTCGGCACCGTGCGCAGCATGACCGCAGGCGGCGCGGCGCGCAAATTCGACGTGGCGGAGTTCATCAAGAGATGGGGCGGCGACCCCGCGCAGGGGCGGCTGCTCTAGCCTACGGCAGTATGCGCAGGTTCGGCCCGCCGGGCGCCGCGGCCACCGCGCGGCCGATGACCGCGGCCACGTCGCCGGTCTCGGCCAGCAGCGCGCGGGCGCGCTCCAGCCTGTCCTCGGGCACGGCCAGGATGAGCCCGCCCGAGGTCTGGGCGTCGAAGGCCAGCGAGGCCAGCAGCTCGTCGCAGCCGGGTTCCACCAGGCACTTCGGCAGGTAGTGGTTGCGGTTGCAGATGCTGCCGCCGGGCAGAAGCCCCAGGCCCGCCAGCTCGACGGCCTCAGGGAAGAAGGGCACGGCGGAGAGCGAGAGCTCGGCGCACACGCCGCTGGCCTGGGCCATCTCCAGCAGGTGGCCGCCCAGGCCGAAGCCCGTGACGTCCGTGGCCCCCGTGAGGCCCAGCTCACGGATGACGCGCGCCCCGCCCCTGTTCAGCCTGGCGCACCAGGTGAGCAGGAGCGCCTCGTACTTCGCGGCGTCGGGCCGCCCGGCCTTGACGCCGGTGGCCAGCACCCCGGTGCCGATGGGCTTGGTCAGCACCAGCATGTCGCCGGGCTTCAGCCCCCGGTTGGTGGCGATGCGCTGCGGGTCGATGGCCCCGGACACCGACAGGCCGTACTTGATCTCCTGGTCCTCCACGCTGTGGCCGCCGCAGAGCACCGCCCCGGCCTCATGGATCTTGGACAGCCCGCCCCTGAGGATGGCGCCCAGCACCTCCGGGCTCATGCTGCGGGCCGGAAAGCAGCACACGTTCATGGCCGTGACGGGCTCGCCGCCCACGGCGTACACGTCGGAGAGCGAGTTGGCCGCGGCGATCTGGCCGAACTGGAAGGGGTCGTCCACCACGGGGGTCAGGAAATCCACGGTCTGCACCAGGGCCATGCCGGGCGGAAAGCGCACCACCACGGCGTCCTCGCCGCCGCCGCGCGGGCCGGAGAGGATGCGTTCGTCCTGGCCGGTGACCAGTCCGTGCAGTATGCGCTCCAGGTCCCCTGGAGCAACCTTGGCGGCTCAACCGGCGGCGCGCACGCCCTGGGTGAGCCGGACCTTTTGCGGGACCGGGGAGAATGCTTCCATGCCGCGAAACTAGCAGAAGCCCGGCCACCCGCCAAGAGAAAATCTCTCTTCCTGGAATTGGCACCGCCTATGGCGCCACCAAAATGCCCGACCATGACAAAAAATCGTGGCAAAATGTATGCACATTGCGTAGTGCTTCAGAGGTGGAGGTTCCCCCCGGCATGACCGCGCCCGCATTTTCCGAACTCGTCGACCTGGCCGCCGTGCAGACCATGGCCGAGGCCCAGTACAAGATCTCAGGAATTCCCTGGGGCCTTGTGGATGCCCGCGACGGCACCGTGCTTTCGGGCGCGGGCTGGCAGGACGTGTGCGCGCGCTTCCACCGGGCCAGCGCCCACTCCGCGGCCCGCTGCCGGGAAAGCAACCTGGCCATCAACAGCCGCGTCTGCACCGGCGAACCCTGCAGCTACAAGTGCGAGCACGGCCTGTGGGACATCGGCGTGCCCGTGCTGGTGCGCGGCGAGCACCTGGCCACGCTGTTCCTGGGCCAGTTCTTCTACGACGACGAGGTGCCGGACCTGGAGTTCTTCCGGCGGCAGGCGCGCAAGTACGGCTTCGACACCGCGGCCTACCTGGACGCCGTGGAGCGCGCGCCGCGCCTGGCGCGGGCCAAGGTGGAGAACCACCTGGCCTACAACCGCTCCCTGGCCATCTTTCTGGGCGCCATGGCCGAAAGCCGCCTGGCCCTGCGCGAGCAGGACGAACGCCAGCGCCAGGCCCGCACCGAGGCCAGCACCCGCGAGGCCATGACCCGCACGCTCATGGACGCCGTGCCCTCGCCCATCTTCGCCAAGGGCGCGGACCTGCGCTACCTGGCCTGCAACGATGCCTTCGCCAAGCTGCTGGGGCGCCCGCGCGAGGCCATCGTGGGCCACAGCGTGTTCGAGCTCTACCCCCGCCACCTGGCCGAGGTGTACGACCGCATGGACCGCAAGCTGCTCGCCCAGGGCGGGGTGCAGGTGTACGACGGCCAGATGCAGCGGGCCGACGGCGAGGTGCGCGACATCCTGTTCCACAAGGCCGTGTACGAGGACGAATCCGGCATGCCCGCGGGCATGGTGGGCGTCATGACCGACATCACCGACCGCAAGACCGTGGAGGAGGCCCTGCGCGAGAGCGAGGCCAGGTACCGCGGGCTGTTCGACAGCGCCAGCCTGGGCATCCTGGTGGCGGACTCGCGCAGCCTGACGGTGCTGGACGCCAACCCCATGGCCGCCAGCCTGCTGGGCATGCCCAGGGAGAACATCATCGGCCTGCGCCGGGCGGACATCCTGCACCCCGACGAGGTTCCGGATACCAGCGTGGTGGGCAGCAGCATCAAGACCGAGAAGCCGAAGCTCTCCACCGTGGCCGAGCGGCGCTTCCGCAGGGCCGACGGCTCCTGGCTGCCGGTGGAGGTGCGCCTGGCGCCCCTGGGGCCCACCACGCACATGGTCATGTTCGCCGACATCACCGAACGCAAGGCCGCCCGCCTGGCCCTGGAGCAGAGCGAGGAGCGCTTCCGCCGCCTGTTCGACGAGATGGCCAGCGGCTTCGCCCTGCACGAAATGATTCTGGACGAGGCCGGAACCCCCGTGGACTACCGCTTCCTGGCGGTGAACCCGGCCTTCGAGCGGCTCACCGGGCTGCGCGGGGAGGATCTGGTCGGGCGCACCGTGCTGGAGGCCATGCCCGGCACCGAGGCCCTCTGGATCGAGCGCTACAGCCATGTGGCCCAGACCGGCGAGTCCGTCCGCTTCGAGGAGTTCAGCGCCGCCCTGGGCCGCTGGTTCGAGGTGCTGGCCTACCGCACCGAGCCGGGCCGCTTCGCGGTGCTCTTCTCCGACGTCACCCCGCGCGTGCAGGTCCAGCAGGCCCTGGAGCAAAGCGAGGAGCGCTTCCGCCGCGTATTCGACCAGCAGTTCCAGTTCATGGCCATCCTCTCGCCCGAGGGCCGCGTGCTGGACATCAACGATCTGCCGCTCACCGTGCTGAAAAGCGCGCGCGAGGACTGCGTGGGCCGCATGTTCTGGGATAACCCGGCCTGGAAGGACATGCCCGAGGCCCGCGAGCGGGTGCGCAAGAACGTGCTGGCCGCGCGCGAGGCCACCCAGCCCATGCTGGTGCAGGGCGTTTTCCAGGACGCCGCGGGCCAGCTGCGCACCGCCGACACGTCCTACACCGCCATCCGCGACGCGGGCGGCGAGGTGCAGTTCCTGCTGGTGCAGGCCACGGACACCACCGAGCACCGGCGCGCCGAAATGGCCCTGGCCGAGAGCGAGGCCCGCTTCCGGCGCATGGTGGAAACCGCCAGCGAGGGCGTGTGCGAGCTCGACCAGGGCTCGGTGATCCGCTACGCCAACCCCAAGATGGGCGAGCTGCTGGGCGTCCGGGCCGAGGACATGCTGGGCAGGCCCATGGCCGACTTCATGTTCCCCGAAGACGAGGAGGCCCACGCGGGGCGCATGGCCCAGCGCAAGGACGGCAGCGGCGGGGTGTACGAGCTCAGGCTGCGCCACGCCGATGGCAGCGGATTGTGGACCCTGGTCTCCGGCAGCCCGGTGTTCGGGCCGGACGGGGCGTTCTCGGGCAGCTTCGGCATGTTCACCGACATCACCGAGCGCAAGAACGCCGAGGAGACGCTGAATTTCCTGGCGCACGGCTGCGAGGCCTGCGGGGAGGACTTCTTCCAGACCCTGGCCGCGTACATCAGCCGGGCCCTGGGCACGGAGTTCGTGTGCATCGACCGGCTGGAGGCCGACGGGCTGCACGCCCAGACCGTGGCCCTGCTGGACGACGGCCGCTTCGTGGACAACGTCCGCTACCCCCTGGCCGGCACCCCCTGCGGCGAGCTGGTGCAGAACAAGACCTGCTTCTACGCCACGGGGGTGCGCCACCTCTTCCCCGAGGACGAGGTGCTCCAGCAGATCGCGGCGGAGGGCTACGCCGGAACCATCCTCTGGGACCACGCGGGAACCCAGCCCATCGGCCTCATCGCGGCCATCAGCAAGCGCCGCATCAAGGACCGCGCCCAGGCGGAGTCGTTCCTGCGGCTGGTGGGCGTGCGCGCCGCCTCCGAGCTGGAGCGCCTGGACGCCCAGGAGCAGCTCATCCGCTCCAAGGAGCAGGCCGAGAGCGCGGCCAAGGCCAAGAGCGAATTCCTGGCCAACATGAGCCACGAGATCCGCACCCCGCTTAACGGCATCCTGGGCATGCTCCAGCTCATGCAGTCCGGCGCGGGCCCGGCGGAGCAGGCCGAGTACACCGGCATGGCGCTGGGCGCGGGCCGCAGGCTGCTTTCCCTGCTCAACGACGTGCTGGACTTCTCGCGCATGGAGGCCGGGCGCGGCATACTGCGCCAGGAGCGCTTCACCGTGCGCGACATGTTCGCCGCCGTGGGCGAAATGTTCCGCCTGACCTGCGAGAACAAGCGCCTGAGCCTGGACTTCGACCTGGAGCCGGGCGCGGCCGAGCACCTCATTGGCGACGAGCCACGCATCCGCCAGGTGCTGTTCAACCTGGTGGGCAACGCGGTGAAGTTCACCATGCAGGGCGGCATCCGGGTCTCGCTGTGGACCAGGCCCCACCTGGCCCGGCCCGGATACGTACGCCTGTACCTCTCCGTGGCCGACACCGGCATCGGCATCGCCACGGACAAGATTCCCCAGATCTTCGACCGCTTCACCCAGTCCGACGGCTCGCACACCCGGCGCTACGAGGGCGCGGGCCTGGGCCTGGCCATCGTGCTGCGCATCGTGCAGCTCATGGACGGCTGCATCGCCGTGGACAGCGACACCGGCGCGGGCACCACCATGTATGTCTACCTGCCGCTGGCCATCGCCCCCGAGGCCTCCGCGGCCCTTGCGGCCGGCGCGGCCGCGCAGGAGGCGGAGGAAGAGCCGAGAACCCCGCTGCACATCCTGGTGGCCGAGGACGAGCCCATCGGCCAGCTGGCCATCCAGCTCATGCTCCAGCGGCTGGGGCACTCGGTGTACTGCGTGGGCAACGGCCGCCAGGCGCTGGAGGCCGTGAGCGGCCAGGACTTCGACTGCGTGTTCATGGACGTGCAGATGCCGGAGATGGACGGCGTGGCCGCCACCAGGGCCATCCGCGCCCTGCCCGGCCCGCGCTCGGCCACGCGCATCGTGGCCCTCACCGCCTACGCCATGGACGGCGACCGTGAACGCTTCCTGGCCGACGGCATGGACGACTACCTGAGCAAGCCCGTGCAGATGGCCGAGATGGTGCGCGCCCTGGAGCGCGCCCTGGCCGCGCGTTCCCGCCCAACCAAAGGCTGAGCGCATACGTCTCAAGTTTGCGAGAGAAAGCGCCGATAAGCGCCCTACGTACACATCCTGATCCGGAGGAAGACATGCTGAAAAATCTCAAGCTTGGTACGAAGATCGGTGGAGGGTTCGCTGTCCTCATCCTCATCGCCACCCTGTTGGGCGGCATGTCCATCTGGAACATGAAACGGGTGGGCCGCATCGCGGACACCCTGGAGACCGAGACCGCGCCCCAGGTGGACGTGGCCGTGCGCGTGGAGCGCGCCGCCCTGCTCACCATGTACGCCATGCGCGCCTACGGCCTCACCGGCGAGGAGAACTTCTGGAAGGAGACCCAGGCCAACGTGGCCGAGGTGGACAAGGCCCTGGCGGACGCCGCGACGCTGGTTCAGAAGCACCCGGACCTCACGGGCCTGAAGGAGAATGCCGCCAAGGCCACCGCCCAGATGAACGGCTACAAGGCCCTCATGGCCCAGACCGTGGAGCTCAACCAGGCCAAGGACAAGGCCCTGGGCGAGATGGTGTCCGCCGCCGGAGTGTTCATGAAGAACGCCGGGGAATACCTGGATTCCCAGCGCAAGTCGCTGGACCAGGAGCTCTCCGGCCGCACCGACGCCAAGAAGGTCAAGGAGCGCACGGCCAAGGTGGAGGGCATCACCGAGGTGCTGCGCAAGGGCGCGGACCTGCGCATCGCCAATTTCCGCTCCATGGCCCTGCGCGACCAGCAGTACATCAAGGCCGTCCAGGGGTACTTCGGCGACATCGAGAAGATCCTCCAGGACCTCCGGGCCACCACGCGCCAGGAATCCAACCTCAAGCAGCTTGATGAAATCAAGAACGCCGCGGCCCTGTTCAAGAAGAACCTGGACGCCTACTACAAGGCCAGCGACGAGGTGGACGCCCTGGCCGCCAAGCGCGGCGAGGCCGCGGCCGGCGTGCTGGCCGCCGCCAAGGACACCAGCTCCTCCGGCGTGAAGGAGACCATCGAGGGCTCGCAGAGCGCGGCCTCTGCGCTTTCCGCCGCCAGCACCGTCATGATCATCGGCCTGGTTGTGGCCCTGGTCATCGGCGTCGTGGTGGCCTTCTTCCTCACCGTGGGCATCACCCGCCCGGTGCTGCAGGGCGTGGACTTCGCCAAGCGCATGGCCGAGGGCGACTTCACCACGCAGCTGGACATCCAGCAGAAGGACGAGATCGGCGTGCTGGCCAGCGCGCTCAACGACATGGTGCTCAGGCTGCGCCAGGTGGTGGCCGAGGTGCGCGGAGCCACAGAGAACGTGGCCAGCGGCTCCGAGGAGCTCTCCGCCTCGTCCGAGACCCTGTCCCAGGGCGCGACGGAACAGGCCGCCAGCATTGAGGAAGTTTCCTCCAGCATGGAGGAGATGGCCAGCAACATCAAGCAGAACGCCGACAACGCCCAGCAGACCGAGCGCATCGCCCTGCAGGCCGCCAAGGACGCCCAGGAGGGCG
>JAEXRD010000018.1 GCA_023438245.1 Pseudomonadota bacterium
CGTTGAGGGACCCGCGCGCCGCTCCTCCTCTCCCGACCCCCGCCTGTAACGCCCAGGCGGGGGTCATCCATTTGGGCGCAGGGAAGAACCCAAGCCCACCGCAGGGTCCGCTTGTCAGAGCGGGCGCACCTGGGGTAGAGAGCGCGAAACCAAACCCGGAGAGGACTCCATGCCCTACAAGGATTTGCAGGAATTTCTCAAGCATCTTGAGCGTGCTGGCGAGGTCAAGCGCATCGGCGCGGAGCTCGACCCCTACCTGGAGATCGCCGAGGTCACCGACCGCGTGAGCAAGAAGTTCGGCCCGGCCCTGCTCTTCGAGAAGGCCAAGGGCGCGAAGTTCCCCGTGCTCACCAACATGTACGGTTCCTACAAGCGCATGAACATGGCGCTGGACAGCGAGAACCTGGACGAGCTGGGCGAGCGCATCCACGAGTACCTGGAGATCGAGCGGCCCGACGGCATCATCAAGAAGCTCCAGATGATCCCCAAGATCAGCAAGCTCACCAACATCTTCCCGGACCACGTGAAGCGCGGCTGCTGCCAGGACGTGGTCTACACCGGCGACCAGGTGGACCTGGGCATCCTGCCCGTGCTGACCACCTGGCCCGGCGACGCGGGGCCGTTCATCACCCTGCCCGTGGTGTACACCAAGAACCCCGAGACCGGCGTGCGCAACGCGGGCATGTACCGCATGCAGGTGTTCGACAAGAACACCACCGGCATGCACTGGCACCGCCACAAGGGCGGAGCCTACCACTACCACCTGGCCGAAAAGGCGGGCAAGCGCCTGGAAGTGGCCGTGGCCATCGGCCCGGACCCGGCCGTGACCTACGCCGCCACCGCGCCCATCCCCGACGAGATCGACGAGATGCTCTTCGCGGGCTTCCTGCGCAACCAGCCGGTGGAGCTGGTGAAGTGCAAGACCGTGGACCTGGAGGTGCCCGCCACCAGCCAGTTCGTGCTGGAGGGCTACGTCGATCCCAAGGAGCGCCGCCGCGAGGGCCCCTTCGGCGACCACACCGGCTACTACTCCCTGGCCGACGACTACCCGGTGTTCCACGTCACCGCGCTGACCCACAGAAGCGACGCCATCTACCCGGCCACCCTGGTGGGCCCGCCGCCCATGGAGGACTGCTTCATCGGCAAGGCCACGGAGCGCCTGTTCCTGCCGCTGATCAAGAAGCAGCTGCCCGAGGTGGTGGACATGAACCTGCCGCTTGAGGGCGTGTTCCACAACCTGTGCTTCGTCTCCATCGACAAGCGCTACCCCGGCCAGGCCCGCAAGGTCATGTACGCCCTGTGGGGCATGGGCCAGATGATGTTCACCAAGATCATCGTGGTGGTGGACAAGAACATCAACGTGCAGAACGTCTCCGAGGTGCTCTGGCGCATCGGCAACAACGTGGACCCCAGGCGCGACATCGCCATCCTGGAAGGCCCTCTCGATGCCCTGGACCACGCCTCGCCCCTGGCGTTCTACGGCGGCAAGATGGGCATCGACGCCACCAAGAAGGGCCCGGAGGACGGGCACCACCGCGAGTGGCCGCACTCCCTGCGCATGGACGAGGGGGTCAAGTCGAAGATCGACGGCCTGTGGAGCCAGCTGGGGCTGTAATCCCCGGCCCTGACCGAACCAAGACGCGTCCCGGCGGGGCCCGACATGAGGGCGGCGCGCCGGGACGCTGTGCTTCCAACGGGGAGACGATGACTCGACGCCGCGCCCCTGCATTTTCGCACACCCTGCCCTCCCTGCTTGCGCTGCTGGCCCTTCTGATCAGCGCGCTGCTGCTCTGCTCCTGCGGCGATTCCGACCAGGACAAGGGCAAATCCCAGCTCCAGAAGCAGGCCGAACAGACCCAGCCGCGCGGCAACTCGCGGGAGGACTCCTTCCAGGCGGCCAAGCGCGAGTTGGACAAACGCGTGTACTTCGACCACCGCGTGACCCTGTACTGCCAGGCCCCCTACGACGAGGAGGGCAACGTGAGCCTGCCCAAGGGCTTCGTGGCCACCAAACATCAGGCCCGGGCCGGGCGCATCGAATGGGAGCACGTTGTGCCAGCGGAAAATTTCGGGCGCACCTTCGAGGAATGGCGCGACGGCCACCCCGAGTGCCAGGACAGGCGCGGGCCGTTCAAGGGCCGCAAGTGCGCCGAGCGCGTCAGCCGCGAGTTCCGGCTCATGCACGCGGACATGTACAACCTCTACCCGGCCATCGGCGCGGTGAACGCCCTCAGGCAGAACTACAACTACGCCATGCTGCCCGGCGCGCAGAGCAGCTTCGGCATCTGCCCGGTGAAGATCGAGGATGGCAAGGTGGAGCCGCCGGAAGCCGCGCGCGGGCAGATCTCGCGCTCCACCAAGTACATGGCCTGGGCCTACGAAAGGTTCCGCCTGAGCGACCAGCAGCAGAAGCTCATGGACGCCTGGGACTCCATGTACCCCGTGGACAGCTGGGAATGCACCCGGGCCAGGCGCATCGAGGCCCTGCAGGGCAACGCCAACCCCTTCGTGAAGGACAAGTGCGTCCAGGCCGGGCTTTGGTGACAATTCGCGCGCGGCGCGGGCATGCATTGCCAACGGCGCGCACATTCCTTATTTTCCAGGGAGCCGGGCATCAGCCCCGGCAAAGGACGCCATGAGCACGAAACGCATTCTCCTCGCCGTCACCGGGGCCAGCGGCCCGCACTACGCCGTGGCCCTGGCCCGGTTCCTGGGCGCGGCCCCGGGCATCGAGCTGCACGCCATCGTCAGCGAGGCGGCCAGGAAGGTGCTGGCCCTGGAGAGCGACTACACGCCCGAGGACATCACCCGCCACGCCGTGGCCACATACGACGAGAAAGACATCGCCGCGGGCCCGGCCAGCGGCTCCTGGCGGCACGCGGGCATGATCGTATGCCCCTGCTCCATGGCCAGCCTGGGGGCCATTGCTTGCGGGCTGGGCACCAACCTCATCCACCGCGCGGCGGACGTGACCCTGAAAGAGGGCCGCAGGCTCGTGCTGGTCACGCGCGAGACTCCGCTCAACCGCATCCACATGAAGAACATGCTGGCGGCCAGCGAGGCCGGGGCCATCATCATGCCCGCCAGCCCGGGCTTCTACCATCGGCCCAAAAGCATCGAGGACATGGTGAACCAGCTGGCCGGGCGCATACTGGACCAGCTGGGCCTGGACAACGACCTGTTCGCGCGCTGGGGCGGCTAGCCAGGCCCCGGCCATTGCAAAGGAGGAACCCCCATGCGGCTCACCTGGTTCGGCCACTCCAACTTCAAGCTTGAGGAAAACGGCCTGGTCGTCCTCATCGACCCGTTCTTCGAGGGCAACCCCAAGGCCCCGGCGGACTGGAAGAAGATGATCGGCCATGTGGACGCGGTGCTCATCACCCACGACCACGGCGACCATGTGGGCCAGGCCGCGGAGATCTGCGTGGGCACCGGGGCCAAGCTGGTGTGCCTGTTCGACCTGGGGCCGAAGATGGCCGCCAAGGGCGTGCACGCCGACCACATCCTGGGCATGAACATGGGCGGAACCGTGAACGTGGGGGCCTTGCGCGTCAAGATGGTGCAGGCCGTGCATTCCTCGGCCACGGGCTCGCCCGCGGGCTACATCCTGTCCTTCCCCAGCGGCTACTGCGTCTACCACTCCGGCGACACGGCCCTGTTCACCGACATGCAGCTCTACCGGCGCTTCTTCGACATCGACCTGGCGCTCCTGCCCATCGGCGGGTGGTTCACCATGGACGCGGTGGAGGCCGCCGTGGCCTGCAATTTCCTGGAATGCCGCAATGTCGCGCCCATGCACTGGGGCACCTTCCCCATCCTGGCGCAGGAGACCGACGCCTTCGAGGCGGCGCTGAGGGAGTACGCCCCGGAGACCAGCCTGGTGCGCATCGCCCCGGGCGAAACGGTGGAGCTGGGCTAGGCTTTCAGCCTTCCAGCACGCAGGCCAGCTCGGGCGCGGCCTTGGTGGGGCTGAACTCCACGACCTCGTAGGTGGCGGCGCCGGCCCTGGCGAAGGGGTCGCGGGCCAGGATTGCCTCCAGCTCAGCACGGTCGCCGGAGCGGGCCAGGATGACCCCGCCCGTGCGCGGCACGCGCCTGCCCGAGGCCAGGAACACCCCGGCGCGGTACTGCTCGTCCAGGAAGGCCACATGCTCCGGGATGAGCGCGTCGATGACGGCCAGGTCCTTCACGTAGGTCAGCAGGACAACGAACATCTCTCCCCCCGCTAGCGCAGCCGGGCCTTCAGGTCCTGGATGCGCTCCCAGCTCTGGCGCAGGCGCTCCGGGCTGATGCGGCCCTCGGCAACCAGCTCCATGAGCGCAGCCAGCGCCTTTTCCGGCAGCTTCTCGTCGTAGCTCAGGTTGTTGCCCAGAAGCAGGATGTCCGCCCCGGCGTCCACGGCCAGGAAGATGGCCTGCTTGAGGCCGTAGTGCGCGCTCACGGCTCGCATCTGCATGTCGTCGGTGACGACCACGCCCTTCCAGCCCAGATCGCGCCGCAAAAGCCCGCCGATGGCCGCGCGCGAAAGCGTGGCCGGATGTTTGGCGTCGATACGCGCATTGAACACGTGCGCGGTCATGACCATGTCCGCCAGGCCCTGGCGCGTCAGCTCGCGGAAGGGGATCAGCTCCGCCTCGCTCCAGGTGGCGCTGACGTCGGTGAAGCCCAGGTGGCTGTCGCTGGTGGAGGAGCCGTGGCCGGGAAAGTGCTTGGGCGCGGTGAGCACGCCGTTCTCGCGCAGGCCGCGCGCAAAGGCCCCGGCGCAGGCTGCCACCTGGGCCGGATCGGCCGAAAAGCTGCGGCCCAGCCCGCCGATGACCGGGTTGTGCGGGTTCACGTCCACGTCGGCGTCCGGTGCGAAGTCCAGGTTGAAGCCCAGGCCCGCCAGCGTGCGGCCCACGCCGCGCCCGGCCTTGAGCGCCGGTTCGGGGTCGCCGCCGGGGCACAGGGCCGAGGCGCTGGGTGAGCCGGGGAAGCCGCGCTCGGGCTTCAGGCGCTGCACGCGCCCGCCCTCCTGGTCCACGGCGACGAACAGCGGCGGCAGCCCGGCCTTGCCGGCCTCGGCCTGGAGCGCGGCGTTCAGGCGGGCCACCTGCTCCGGGCTCACCACGTTGCGCGTGGCGTCCGCGCCGGGCGTTCTCGCGCGGATCTCCGCGTCCACGTCGAACAGGATGACTCCGCCCAGGCCCAGCTCGCGCACCTGGCGCAGGATGGGCAGGCCGGACCCGGCCGGGGTGACGGGCTCCGCCCCCCGGAAGCCCACCAGCAGCATCTGCCCGGCCATGAGCCGGGGCTCGGGCGCGGGGGCGCGCAGGCCCGCGCAGCCGGACAGGAGCAGGGCTCCGGCCAGCGCACAGGTCTGAACGCAGGCCAGGGCGAGGTTTCGCATGCGCGGCGTTGCGGCCACCCGGCTACTTCTTCTCGGCCCCTTCCGCGCCCAGCGAGAAGGTGCTCTCCATGTCGTAACTGGAGATGACGCGGTAGGAAATGAGGGTCTCCGACTTGGTGATGCCCTGGATCTTGAGCAGGTTGTCGGTGACGATGGAGGCCAGGTGCTCGTTGTCGCGGGCGCGGATGATGGCCACCAGGTCGAAGCGGCCGCCCACGGAGTGGACCTCGCTGATGCCGCGGACCTCGACGAGCTTCTGGGCCACCACGTTGATGGCGTCGGGCAGGACATTGAGCAGGACGATGGCGTTGGTCATGGAAATACCTCCGGATTGGGGGGCACTCTAGCCTTTCGGCGCGCCGGGGTAAAGAGGCAGGCGCGCAAAAGAAAAGGCCCCCGGATCGCTCCGGGGGCCAGGCATGCA
This sequence comes from Pseudomonadota bacterium, assembly GCA_023438245.1. Taxonomy (GTDB): domain Bacteria; phylum Desulfobacterota; class Desulfovibrionia; order Desulfovibrionales; family Desulfovibrionaceae; genus Humidesulfovibrio. The sequence goes on from JAEXRD010000018.1 coordinate 5,814, forward strand.
TTGACCGGTCAGGCTTATTCCTCGGCCAGGGCGACCACGGTCTCGCCGTACTCGTCCTTGGTGGTGGTCTTGATGGCCAAGAGTTCCATCCAGCGCTTGATGGCGCCCACGAACACGATGACCATGAGCACCATGACCAGCGCGCCCAGGCCGGCCAGCAGGTACTTCTGGTTCGGCAGGTAGTTGCCGGTGATGTTCAGGTAGCCCGCGTACATGGTGATGAACGCCAGGATGATGCCGGGCACGGCGGTGATCCAGGCGTACTTGGCCTTGTTCATGCGGATGAGCATGGTGGTGCCCACGATGAGCGCGCAGGAGGCCAGCAGCTGGTTGCTCATGCCGAACAGGGGCCAGATGGTGCTGATGTCGCCGGTGAAGACCAGGTAGCCCCAGGAGGCGGTGAACAGGGCGCTGGTGATGATGACGCCGGGCCACCAGCGCTTGTCGTCGAACTTGGGAATCACGGTGCCGATCATCTCCTGCAGGAAGAAGCGGCCCACGCGGGTTCCGGTGTCCACGGCGGTGAGGATGAACACGGCCTCGAACATGATGGCGAAGTGGTACCAGTAGCTCATGAGGTGGCTCATGAAGGGCACGGAGGAGAAGATGTGGGCCATGCCCACGGCCAGGCTCACCGCGCCGCCGGGACGGCCCTGGATGTTCTCCTGCACCGCGGCGGACAGGGCGGGCAGGTCAACCACGTCCATGCCCAGCTTGGCGAAGGCCGCCGGGGCGGCGTTGATGGCGAAGTAGTCGGCGGGCACCAGGGTGCAGGCCGCGATGAGCGCCATGATGGCCACGAAGCCCTCGGTGAGCATGGCGCCATAGCCCACGAAGAGCACGTCGCGCTCGTTGCCGATCATCTTGGGCGTGGTGCCGGTGCCGATGATGGCATGGAAGCCGGAGATGGCGCCGCAGGCGATGGTGATGAAGATGAAGGGGAACACCGGGCCGGGGATCACCGGGCCGCCGCCGGCCACGAACTTGGTGATGGGCTCCATGAGCAGCGTGGGCTGCACGAAGATGATGCCCGCCGCCAGCATCACGATGGTGCCGATCTTGAGGTAGGTGGACAGGTAGTCGCGCGGGCACAGCAGCAGCCACACCGGCAGCACCGAGGCCACGAACCCGTACACCGGGATGGACAGCGCGATGGTCTTCTTGCTCATGGTGAACATGGGGCCGAAGGTCGGGTCGGCCACCACGTACGGTCCGGCCAGCAGGGCCACGACCAGCAGCGCCACGCCCATGATGGAGGCGCCGGTGACGTCGCCGTCGCGCCAGACGTGCAGGTACACGCCCATGAGCAGGGCGATGGGGATGGTGGCGAACACGGTGAAGGTGCCCCAGGCGCTGTCGTGCATGGCGTTGACCACCGCGATGGACAGGCCGGCCAGCGTCAGGATGAGGATGAACAGCACCGCCCAGGAGGCCACGTGGCCCACGGTCTTGCCGATCTCGCTCTCGGCGATCTTGCCCAGGCTGCGGCCCTTGTGCCGCACCGAGGCGAAGAGCACCACCATGTCGTGCACGGCACCGGCCATGACGCAGCCCACGATGATCCACAGCGCGCCCGGCAGGTAGCCGAACTGGGCCGCCAGCACGGGGCCCAGCAGCGGGCCCGCCGCCGCGATGGCTGCGAAATGGTGCCCGAAGAGCACGAATTTGTTGGTCTTCACGTAATCGCGACCGTCTGCGAGCTTCACCGCCGGGGTGACGCGCTCGCTCTTGAGCTCCAGCACCTTGTTGGCGATGAAGAGCCCGTAGAACCGGTAGCCGATGGCGAAGACGCACAGCGAGACGAAAACCAGGGTCAACGCGTTCATGCGATCCTCCTTACTCCCGGAAAGGGGTTTGATGCTGACCCAATTGCACCATAACCCGGCGCCAGGACAAGCCGTCCGGCGCGAAAGGGCGAATCTGACGGCTGAAACGCCGCCAGGGCGGGGCGAAATGCAGCGCCCGCAAAGAGGACCAGCTTGGGAGCGGCTTCTCAAGTGACGGATTGTGTTCCCTGGCAAGGAGGGAGGCGATTGGAGGCCAGGGAGAGTACTCTTGGGGTACAGCCCTGGGCTCCAATCGACTCACGACGAAGTCCAGGGGGCAAAAGACGCGCTTGAGGAGCAGTTCCTACTGAGGGATGCGCAGGGCGATGCTGGTGCCGCCGCCGGGGGCGCTCATGACCCTGAGACCGTAGTCCGGGCCGTAGAGCTGCACCAGGCGCTGGTTGGAGTTGCGCGCGCCGATGCCCTCTGTGAGCGACTCCAGCTCCGCCAGGGTGGTGATGGCCCGCACCTGGTCCTCGGGCATGCCCACCCCGTCGTCGTGCACCTCCACCAGCAGGTGGCCGTCCTCGCGCCAGGCGGTAAGCCGCACCAGTCCGCCCTCGGGCCGGGGCAGAATGCCGTGGCGCACGGCGTTCTCCACCAGCGGCTGGATGATGAGCGGCGGGGTGACGCAGTCCTCCGCGCCCGGGCCCAGGTCCACCTCGGCCTTGATGCGCCCGCCGAAGCGCGCCTGCTCGATGGCCAGGTAGGCGCTGGTCTGCTCGATCTCGTCGGAGAGCTTGATGAGCCCGCGGCTGGAGTCCAGGTTGCGGCGCATGTAGCGCGAAAGGTCGAGCAGCAGCTCGCGCGCCTGGGCCGGTGCGGTGCGGCAGAAGCTGGCGATGGTGTTCAGCGAGTTGAACAGGAAGTGCGGGTTGATCTGGGCCTGCAGGCGGCGGATCTCGGCATGGGCCAGGAGCTGGTTCTTGATGCCGATGTTCTCCAGCTCCAGCTGGGTGGAGAACAGGTCCGCCAGGCCCTTGGCCAGCTCGAACAGCGTCTCGTCCAGCGGCCTGCGCGCGGTGCCGTAGAGCTTCAGGCAGCCCAGCATGGTGTCGCCCTTGCGCAGCGGCACGATGATGGCCTCGGTGAGCGGGCAGCCCGCCTCCGGGCAGGCGATGGCGCCCCGGTCGCGCACGAAGAGCGGCTCCCCGGTCTCGATGACCTTCTGAGTGGCGCGGGTGAGCACCAGGCCGCCGGGCTTGTGGTGGTCCTCGCCGGAGCCGATGTGCGCCAGGATCTTCTGGCTGCTGGTGAGGGCCACGGCGGAGACCTGCGCCTCGCGCATGATGATGGCGGCGGTGGCCCGGGCCGAGGCCTCGGTGAGGCCGGCGCGCAGGTGCGCCACGGTCTGGTTGGCGATGGACAATATCTGGCGGGCCAGGTCGCGGTTCTGGGCCTGCCGGAAGCTGGTCTGCAGGCTGAGCGCCTTGACGAACAGCGCCGCACCCAGGGAGTTGAACACGATCATGGGCAGGGCGATGACCTTCACCAGGGCCAGCGCCTCGTGGAAGGGCTGGGAGAACGTGAGCACAAGGCCCTGGTGCACGGTCTCGCCCACCAGGCACAGGCCCGCGGCCAGCCGCCAGTCCAGGCTGTCGCCCAGGTAGCGCCGGGCCACCAGCCCGGCGGCCGTGCCTTCCAGCAGCGTGGCCAGGGCGCAGGGAAAGGCCGAGAACCCGCCGATGTCGATGAGGTAGCGGTGGCCGCCCGCGATGAGCCCCACGCCGAAGCCCACCCAGGGGCCGCCGAACAGCCCGGCGGTGACCACCACCATGCCGCGCAGGTTGGCGAAGGACTTGAACACCGCGTTGCCGGTGTAGGTGCCCAGCACCCCGAACAGCCCGAACATGGCCACCAGCAGCACCGTGGCCCAGAACGGACGGTCGCGCCGGGGGCCGAGCTTGTCGATGGCCGTCACCGTCATGATGGCGAAGCCCCCCGCCAGCAGCAGGCCGAAGCGCTGGGAAAGGTTCAGGAACAGGTCCGGAACCTGGGGGCCGAGGAACAGCACGTTCATATGCCCAGCCGCTCCTTGAACTCGCGCACGCGGTTGCGGCTCACGGTCACTTCCGTGCCCTCGCCGTCGGCCATAACCACGCTGTACTTGCCGCCGAACCAGGGCGCGAACTCGGCGATGCGCTCCAGGTTCACCAGCTGCGAGCGGTTGGCCTGGAAAAAGGGCTGCCCCGCCAGGCGCTCGCTGGCCCGCGCCAGGGTGGGCAGGCCGTGGCACACCAGCCGCCCGTGGTCGGTCAGCGCCACCACGCGCTTCTCCTCGGCCTCGATGAGGAGCACCTGGCCCGTGGGGATGAGCGCGATGCGCCCGCCCTGCTCCACGGCCAGGCGCGACAGCGGGCGCGAACCCCCGGCGGTGTCCAGCAGGCGGCGGATGGCGCTGTCCAGCTCCGGGGCCTGGGCCTGGCCGCCCGCGCCCGGCTTGCCCGAGATCAGGCGGCGCACGCGCTCCAGGCTCTTGGCCAGGCGGTCCGGCGACACGGGCTTGAGCAGGTAGTCCGCCGCGTTCTCCTCGAAGGCGCGGATGGCGTGGGTGTCGTAGGCGGTGACGAAGACGAACAGCGGAGGGGCGGGCAGGGCCTGGGCCCCGGCCAGCACGTGGAAGCCGTCCTCGCCGGGCATCTGGATGTCCTGGAACACCAGGTCGAAGCGCTCCGCGGAGTCGGCCTGGGCGGCCAGCATGTCCAGGGCCTCGCACGCGGTGGCGGCCTGCCGCGTCTCCACGTCGGGGTGGTCCTGCAGCAGGTAGGCCAGCTCGTCCCTGGCCGGAACCTCGTCGTCCACGATGAGTGCGCGTATGGTCATGGCGGGTGCCGCTCCGGGGTTTCCGCCTGCCTACAACGCGCCCTTCAGGGTGTCAACGAACAGCCCGGCGGGGTGTCAACGAGCGCCGACGGACTGCTGCTCCGCCTGCTTCGAGGCCTTGCGGCTGCCCTGGTACAGCTCGTACTCCAGCAGGCGGCACTCGATCTTGGCGTTGTAGAAGGGCGTCTTGCGCCGGGGCTTGAGCCCGATGCGCTTGGCCAGGTCCGGATTGCCCGTGAACACGTAGCCGCGCCAGCCGGAAAGGCCGCGCTTGAAGAAGTCGCCCAGGGCGGCATAGGTCTCGCCCAGGCGCTCCACGTCGCCCAGGCGCGCCCCGTATTCCGGGTTCAGCACGCAGACGTTGGCCCCGCCCTCTATGGCCTCCGGCACCTCGCCCTGGCGGAAATCGCACACCGCGAACTCCAGGTGGCCCTCCACCCCGGCGGTGCGGGCGTTCTGGCGCGCGGCCTCGATGGCCGTGGGGTCGTGGTCCGAGCACAGGATGCGCCCGGCCAGCTCCTTGCGCGCGGCCAGGCGCAGCTCGCGCCGCAAATCCTCGTACGCGCCCTCGTCAAAGCCGATGAGGTGGCGGAAGGCGAAGTCCGAGCGCAGCAGGCCCGGGGCGCGGTTCAGGGCGATGAGCGCGCCCTCGATGGCCAGGGTGCCGCTGCCGCACATGGGGCACAGCAGGTGGCCCGTGCCGTCCCAGCCGGTGGCCAGCATGACCCCGGCGGCCAGGGTCTCCTGCAGCGGGGCCTTGTGGGGCATCTTGCGGTAGCCGCGCCGGGTGAGGGGCGCGCCGGTGGTGTCCAGGTACACGGTGAGTTCGTCGCCGCGCCAGTGCAGGAACACGCACGCGCCCACAGGATCGGGCCCGGAATTGGGCCGCCTGCCCTCCTGCTCGGCGATGCGGTCCACGATGGCGTCCTTGGCCTTCTGGTTGGCGAAGCGGGCGTCGCGGATGTGGTCGTTGTGCACCGAGGAATCCACGGTGAGGTGGCCGTCCACCGGGATCATGTCCTCCCAGGGCAGGCGCGAGAGCTCGCGGCCCATGGCCGTGGGGTCGGCGCAGCGCAGCCGGGCGATCTCAAGCAGCACGCGGTGGCCCGTGCGCAGCGCCAGATTGAGCCGCATGCACAGGGCCATGTCCCCGCGCGTGAGCACCCCGGCGTGCAGCTCCTGGGCGGGCAGGCCAAGCTCCTCCACTTCTGCTTTCAGAAACGGGGCCAGCCCCTTGGGGCAGGTGACGAGGATCGGCAGGTCGGGCTGGGTGTGCGGCATGGGGATTCCTTCAATGAATGTGCAGGCCGCTTACCCCAACCGCGCGGGGAAGTCCAAGCCCCTGTCCGGCCCGATTTTGCCTAGGACCGGCGCGGGTCGGGCGTGCGCAGCCTGCCCTGGTCCACCGGCGCGTGCACGCTGTAGATGGGGTTGGCCCGCGTCCACCAGCCCTCCACCTCATGGTCGGTCAGCTCCATGCGGGTGACGAACTTGATGCTCTTGTAGGCCAGGTCGAAGGGCGCCACCACGCGGGCGGGCGCGCCGCGGTCCTGGGGCAGCGGCCTGCCCTCCAGGTCCAGGGCCAGCATCATGGCCAGCGCCGGGTTGCGCAGGTCCGCCAGGGGGAAGCTCTCCACATAATGCGTGATGCCCCCCACGCGCTCCGTGCCGCCCAGGGAATGGAACACGGCGTGGGTTGCGCCGGGCGCGGGCCTGGCCAAGTCCAGCAGCGCGGCCATGTCCACCCCGGCCCAGGGCACGTCCAGCACGCTCCAGCCCTCCACGCAATGGAAGTCCACGGTGCGGGCGGTCTGGGCCAGGCCGCGCAGTTCGGCGTAGCTGAGGGTTCGCGGGCTTTCCACCAGGCCGTCGATGGCGAAGCGGTAGGGCTCGCTGCGGCCGTCGGTCCAGTTCACGCGGCCCGTGGCCGGGTCGAAGCGGAAGTCCGGGCGCTCCACGGTGCGCGTGGGAAAATGCTTGGCCACGGCGGCGCGCACGCAGGCCGGGGTGAGCCCCCAGGCCAGCGCGCCCAGCGCGGCGGCCCCGGCTGCCAGAATGCCCAGCGCTCCGCGCCGTCCGATGCCCTTTTCGTGCCTGTCCATACGGCCTCCAATTCCTCCTAAATAGGAACTCTGTGCGGCTTTGTGAAGGGGGGCGGCTTGCCAAGCGCGCGCGGCGCGGCTACCTTCTCGCAAATTCATTTCCCAGGAGCCTCCCATGCGCATCGCCAGCTTCGACCTCGGACCGCTTGAGACCAACTGCCACGTGCTGGACCACGAGGGCCAGGCCGTGGTCGTCGACCCCGGCGGAGAGCCGTCCGAGGTGCTGTCCCACCTGAAAGAGCACAAGCTGGCGCTCACGCACATCCTGGTGACGCACCTGCACTTCGACCACATCTACGGTTGCGCGGCGCTCAGCCGGGCCACGGGCGTGCCCGTACTGGCTCCTGCGGGCGACGAGGCGCTCATGGGCATGGAACTGGGCGCTGGCGGCATGTTCGGGCTGCCGCGCGTGGAGCCCTTCGAGCGCCAGCCCGCGCCCATTGGCGAGGCCGTGTTCGCGGGCCTGTCCTGCACCGTCATGCCCACCCCCGGCCACAGCCCGGGCAGCCTGTGCTACTATTTCCCCCAGGCCGGGGCCTGCTTCGTGGGCGACCTGATCTTCTACCGCTCCGTGGGCCGCACGGACTTCCCCGGCGGCAGCACGGCCCAGCTCAAGGAATCGGTGCAGAAGCACATCTTCACCCTGCCGGGCGATACGCGCCTGTTCTCCGGCCACGGGCTGGACACCACCGTGGACGCCGAGCGCACGCACAACCCGTTCTTCCTGCACGACATGTTCTAGAGGCCGCCATGTTCATGGATTACCGCGACAAATGCTGAGGGCTGGGCGCGGAGGTCGGGTGGCACCTCCGATTCAGCCGGGAGAATGAGCTGAGCTTCCTCGTGCAGGCGAAGCTCACGCCGAACGTTGAGGACGCGGTGTTCATGGCCGGGGAATGGCAGCTCACGTGGTCTGAAACCGACGCGGGGCCGGACCTGCGGCTGGCCGTGGCGCGGCGCAAGAAGCCGCTGGGGGGCGCGAAATGACGACCGATTGGAGCACCACCGCCGCCATCTTCGCCTGCAGCCACCGAAAAGGGGGCAACAGCCGCCGCGCCGCCGAGCTGCTGGCCGAGGGCGTGGCCCAGGCCGGGGGCCGGGCTCAGATCATCGACCTACGCGAGTTTTCCGTGCTGCACTGCCTGGCCTGCGGCGGCTGCGCGAGGGACGGGCAATCCCGCTGCGTGCTGCGCGCCAAGGACCAGGCCGAGGAGCTGTTCGCGCCGCTGCTGGCCGCCCCCGTGGTGGCCCTGGCCTCGCCGGTGTACTTCTACGCCCTGCCCTCCCGGCTCAAGGCGCTCATCGACCGTTCCCAGCGCTTCTGGGAGGCCCGGCGAAAGGGCGACGCCTGGCTCTGCGGCCTGCCCCCGCGCAGGGGCTTCGCCTGCTTCGTGGCGGGTCAGCCCAGCGGCGACAAGCTCTTTGAGGGGCCGCGCCTGACCCTCAAGTATTTCCTGAACAATTTTGGCATTGCCCTGGAAGATCCGCTCACGCTGCGCGGGTTGGACGGCCCCGGCGACCTGGGCGCGGACAGCGGGGCCTCGGCCCGTGCGCTGGAGCTGGGGCAAGTCATGGGCCGCACGCTGGGCGCGCAGTTTCGCGGATAGCCCATGCTAAGCGAGTTGCTCGGTCGCGCCGGGGCGCTGTTCTCCCGCCTTGCGGGACGCTGCGCCTGCTGCGGCCATGCCGCTCCCGACCGGCATGGGAACTCCGCCCTGTGCCTGCGCTGCCGCCTGGAGCTCGCCACGCCTGAAGGCGCGCCCTGCCCCGGGTGCGGGAATTGGCCGGAGTCCTCGCGCACCCTGCCCGATCCGCTGCCCACGCTCTGCGGCGAATGCCGCCGCAGCCCCCGCCCCTGGACCCTGGCCCTGGCCCACGCGCCGTACGAGGGCCAGCTGCGCGAGCTCATCCTGGCCTACAAGTTCCAGGGCCGCATGCAGGCCGGGCGGACCTTGCAGGAGTGCCTGCTGCACGCCTACGAGCGCGGTGCGCGCACCCTGCCCGGCTTCCAGGCCCCGGACCTGCTGGTGCCCGTGCCGCTGCACCCCCGGCGGCTCCTGCGCAGGGGCTTCAACCAGTCCCGGGAGATCGCCCGGCTGCTCAGCGCGCGCCACGGCCTGCCCATCGACCAGAAATGCCTGCTGCGCGTGCGGCGCACCACTCCGCAGATGGAACTCCGGCGCGAGGAGCGCGTGGAGAACATCCGCGGGGCCTTCGGGGCCGATGCCACCCGCGTGGCCGAAAAACGCGTCCTGCTCGTGGACGACATCATGACCACGGGCTCCACCCTGGAGGAATGTGCGCGAATTCTTCGCAACGCAGGCGCAATCAGGGTTGACGTGCTGGTGCTTGCCAGGGCATAAGGCCTCTCCCGGCGGTTGTCGGCACTGGTAGCGCGGAAAATTCGTAAAAACGCGCTCCCGGCTCTTGACTTTGGCCCACTTCAAGGGCTAAACAATCGCCTCTTACGCGATGGAGGTATTCGCAATGTTCGCAATCATCGAGACCGGCGGTAAGCAGTACCGCGTGGAACTGGGACTCGAGTTCAAGGTGGAGTTGCTCCAGGCCGAGCCTGGCGCCGAGGTGGCCCTGGAGAAGGTTCTCCTGGTCAACGACGGCGGCTCGACCAAGATCGGGGCTCCCTACCTGGAAGGCGCCAAAGTCGCCTGTGAAGTGCTCGGCCATGGCCGCGGCGAAAAGATCTTCGTCTACAAGAAGAAGCGCCGCAACGACTTCCACAAGAAGACCGGCCACCGGCAGGATTACACCAGCCTCAAGGTCAAAACCATCCAGGCCTAACAGCCGGGGAGGACACAATGGCTCATAAAAAAGCAGGCGGCAGCTCCAGAAACGGACGCGACAGCGCCGGACAGCGTCGCGGCGTAAAGCGCTACGGCGGCCAGAAGGTCCTGGCCGGCAACATCCTCGTGCGCCAGGTCGGCACCAGCATCCACCCCGGCAAGAACGTCGGCGTGGGCAAGGACTGGACCCTCTTCGCCCTGGTCGACGGCGAGGTGAAGTACGAGAAGTACACCCGCAACAACAAGGTCAAGACCCGCGTGCACATTCTGCCCGTGGAAGCCTAGGCATACGCGGGACACGCACTCGACACATCCGGGCAGGAGCGGCTTTCGAGGCGGCTCCTGCCCTTTTGTTTCTTGAACCCACGCAAAGAAAGGACCACGCGCCATGCGATTCGTTGACGAAGCCACCATCGTCGTGCGCTCGGGCAAGGGCGGAAACGGCAGCGCCTCGCTCAGGCGCGCCCGCCACGTGCCCAAGGGCGGACCGGACGGCGGCGACGGCGGCAAGGGCGGCGACGTGGTCTTCCGCGCCAGCTCCCGCCTGCTGACGCTGTACGACTTCCGCGCCCAGCGCATGTTCGAGGCCGAAAACGGCAAGAACGGCAAGGGCCAGGACAAGTACGGACGCGCGGGCGAGAACCTGGTCATCGAGGTGCCCGTGGGCACCATCCTGCTGGAGGAGACCGAAGACGGCGAGCTGAAGAAAGTCGCCGACCTGACCAGCGACGGCCAGGAGTTCGTGCCCTGCGCCGGGGGCGAGGGCGGACGCGGCAACCTGCACTTCAAGAGCAGCATCAACCGCGCCCCCAAATACGCCGAGCCGGGCAAGCCCGGCATGGAGAAGCGCATCCGCCTGGAGCTCAAGGTCATCGCCGACGCCGGGCTCCTGGGCCTGCCCAACGCGGGCAAGTCCACCTTCCTCACCGCCGTTTCCGCCGCCAGGCCCAAGATCGCGGCCTACCCCTTCACCACCCTGGTGCCCAACCTGGGCGTGGTGGAAGGCCCTGACGGACGCCGCCTCATCATCGCCGACATCCCCGGCCTCATCGAGGGCGCCAGCGAAGGCCTGGGCCTGGGCCACAAGTTTCTCAAGCACGTGGAGCGCACGCGCTTTCTCGTGCACATCCTCTCCGGCGAGGACGCCGACCCCGAAAATCCGGCCGAGGGCTACCGCATGCTGGACGAGGAGTTGGCCGCCTTCGACCCCGAGCTGGCCGAAAAGCCGCAGATCCGCGTCATCAACAAGATCGACATCCTGCCGCCCGACCGCCTGGAGGCCCTGCGCGCCAACGCCCCGGCGGACGTGCTGTTCGTCTCCGCGCTGACCGGCGCGGGCATCGACGCGCTGCTCGCCCGCATGTGGGAGAGCTACGAGGCCCTGGGCCGTGTGGATGAGGAGAACGACGCGGACGAACCGGAGAACGATTCACTGGAACAATAAGGAGCTGGCATGAGCGGCGGACACGAGGAGCAGCGCGCAGAGTACCTGGGCCGCGCCAAGTGCGTGGTCATCAAGGTGGGCAGCGCCGTGGTGACCAACGAGAAGGGGCTGGACGCCCGCGCCGTGGCCCGGCTGGCCGACCAGATCGCCGCGCTCACCGACAAGGGCCGCAAGGTGGTGCTGGTGTCCTCCGGCGCGGTGAACACCGGCCGCATGCGCATCCGCCAGAGCGTGGCCGGGGCCGAGGCCATCGACTTCAAGGAGCTGCCCTCGCGCCAGGCGGCCTCCGCCATCGGCCAAAGCCGCCTGATGCACGAGTACGACGAGGCCTTCGGACGCTTCGGCAAGACCGTGGCCCAGATTCTGCTCACCCGCGAGGACCTCAAGAGCCGCCAGCGCTTCCTCAACGCCCGCAACACCATGCAGCGCCTGCTGGACTGGGGCGTGGTGCCCATCGTCAACGAGAACGACACCGTGGCCGTGGCCGAGCTGGAGTTCGGCGACAACGACACCCTGGGCAGCCTGGTGGTGGACCTGGTGGGCGCGGACCTGTTCGTCAACGTCACCAGCGCGGGCGGGGTGTTCGACAAGAACCCGGACAAGCACGCCGACGCCTGCGCCCTGCCCTGCATCGAGGACATCGAGGCCCTGGACATCGAGGCCATCTGCGACGGCAAGACCAGCGTGGGAAGCGGCGGCATGTACTCCAAGCTGCGCGCCGCGCGCCGGGCCGCACAGCTGGGCGTGGCCACGCTCATCGTCTCGGGCAAGGAGAATTTCGCCCTGGAGCGCATCTTCGCCGGAGAATGCCTGGGCACGCTGGTGCTGCCGCGCCAGCACACGGTTTCGCACCGCAAGTACTGGTTGGCCTACCACGACACGCCCAAGGGCGTGGTGAGCGTGGACGCCGGGGCGGCAAGCGCCCTGCGCGACAAGGGCAAGAGCCTGCTGGCCGCCGGAATCGTCAAGGTCGATGGCCGGTTCGCGCGCGGCGCGCTGGTGCGCATCGCCGACATGGACGGCGCGGTGCTGGGCGTGGGCCTGTCCAACTACGCCGCGGCGGAGCTGCGCAAGATCATGGGCCGCAAAAGCAGCGAGCTGGCCGACGTGCTGGGCCAGGCCCCCTTCTCGGAGGCCATCCACCGCGACAACCTGCTGCTGGACGCCGCGCTGTAGCCGCATTTCCGCGCCGACATGACGGGCCGCCTCCCAGACAGGGGGGCGGCCCGATTTTTGTTGCCTGGGGCGCGGCCTGAGCCTACGCCGGGTGCAGCCCCGGCAGCAGCTCCGAGAGCACGTAGGCCCTGTAGCGGTGCGAGGCCTGCATGAACAGCACCGCGTCCGATCCGGGGAAGACGTTCACGCCCCCGTGCACATCCGCGCGCCAGACGTTCTTGTCGTATTCCAGCCCGTTGTCGTTCTCATCCGTGTCGCAGAAGGCCTGTGCCTCCAACGCGGTTTTCCAGGCCTTCCCCCTCTTGTCGCGGTGCGCCTCAAGCGAAAGAATTCCCGCAACCGTACCCCGAATTTCGTCGAAGCCCTTGTTCGGGCCCTGATATGCGTCGCCGCGCAGATTTCGGCCGAAGCGCACGAAAATCTCATGCAGCCTCATGCAACTGGCCTCGAACACGGTTTTGTTGTCGCGCCAGAAAATCACGCCGTCCATGCTCCTCGGGCAGCGATCGGCTCCATGCTCGTACTCGAATCCCCACGCGAGATACGGATAGTCCGGCAGGCAGCCGACCGAGGCGTGCCCGGGAGCCTCGAGAACGTCGGAGACGAACTCGTTCACCAGGGAGCGCTTGTCGTCGAGCAGGTCGGGGTCCTTGATGCTGCCGATGTCTATGGAGCCAAGGCGGACGCAGTTGTACTCCGACGAGATGCCCACAAACCCGTCGTGCGAGAACGTGTCCTGGAGCACATGGGTCACAACGCCCATGAGATGCGCTCCGTACGGCTCGCGTGCGTTCCTCAGGGCGAATTCAACCATTTCGGAAGCGGCGGCGTTATCGGCCTTGCCCGCGCGGCAGATGAGCCGCTCCCCCAGGTGCCTGCCCCTGTTCCCGGGGAGGAAGTGGTAAGGAAGCCACACATGCCACTGGTCCCGGTACTCGAGATTGGCCTTGGACTCCATTTCGTGGCAGGAGGCGACCGGAACACAGAAGGCTCCGTCCTCGTTCAGCACCGGGTCCGTCTCCGTCGCGTCGTCCACAAACTGGGCTGAGGTTGCGATGATGCGCGCCGTGTCGGGGTCGATCCCCGCCGCGCGCGCAATGGCATAGGTTCCGTAGAAATGCATGTCGATCTGCATGACCCCTCCATGTTTCGATACATGCGAATCTATGTACCCGTCGCGCCAGCAATGTCAAATACCAGATAACGGAATCTCGCCGATTCGGGGTGGCGCAACCCCCTTCTTCCCCTGCCGAAACCCTGTGCCGCCGCCATCAGGCACCCGGGAATGTCGAGAATCGCCTCCGGCCTTGTCCTGAAAAGTATTTCTACACCGAGTCTAGACTTTCCTAAGAATCTCATGCGCACTAGCACGTCCACATTCTGTGGAAAAGCTCAATGCCGCAAACTTATTTCTCGAAAACCAGCTGTAGCCACCCACAATCGGTACTTTACCAAAGTGTCATACGCCAGCCCCCTGTACACAAATCGCTGCGTAGGCTATGATTTCCGGAAATGACCGAATGCCAAGGGCTCGGCCACCAATAGGCCGAACTTGTGGCAAATCCATTTTCAAATCGGCAGGAGCAATGACAAACACCGCATCGGCCATTTCCCTGCCCGCCCCCTGGAACCATCTGCGCGGACTCACGCCGCTGAGCCTGTGCGACTGGCCCGGGCATCCCTGCTGCGTGGTGTTCCTGGGCGGGTGCAACCTGCGCTGCCCCACCTGCCACAACGCCGACCTGGCCTGGGACATGGAGTCGCAGCAGCTGCTGACCGAGGCCCAGCTGAGGAACTTCCTGGCCTCGCGCGCAAAATGGCTGTCCGGCGTCACCGTCACCGGGGGCGAGCCCACCGCCGTGCCCCGCGTGGGCGAGATCCTGCACGCCATCGGCCAGACCGGCCTGCCCATCAAGCTGGACACCAACGGCATGCTGCCCGAGGCGGTGGAGCTGATGCTGGCCCAGAACCTGGTGCACACCTTCGCCGTGGACGTGAAGGGGCCGTTCGACAAGTACCCGGCGCTCACCGGGGGCGCGACGGACGAGACCGCGGCGCGCAGGAACCTGGAGCGCATCTTCGCCCTGGCCCTGGCCAACCCCGGCAGGTTCCGCTTCCGCACCACGCGGGTGCCCCTGCTCACCGACAAGGACATCGAGGCCGTGCGCGCGCTGCTGCCCGCGGGCCATGAGCTCACCATCCAAGACTACAAGCCACCAAGGAGGCCCCATGCCCTCGCAGATTCTGAAGCGCGACGGACGGCTCGAGACCTGGTCGACTGACCGCATCGCCCAGGCCATCTTCAAGGCCCTGACGGCTAGCGGCATCAAGGACCCGCTGCTCTCGCGCCGCCTGGCCCAGAAGGTCGAGGCCAAGCTGCGCGAGGTGGAGATTCCCGAGCAGGAGCACGTGCAGGACATGGTGGAGCTCGTGCTCATGGAGTCGCGCCAGTTCTCCGTTGCGCGCAAGTACATCCTGTACCGCGAGAAGCGCCGCAGCCTGCGCAACCAGCGCGAGGCCTTCCTGGACATAGCCGGCACCATCGACGAGTACCTGGCCAAGAGCGACTGGCGCGTGGCCGAGAACGCCAACATGAGCCACAGCTTCCAGGGGCTCATGCTGCACCTCTCGGGCACGGTGCAGGCGCGCTACGCCCTGGAGAAATACCCCGAGGAAGTGCGCCTGGCCCACGAGCACGGCTACTTCCACATCCACGACCTGTCCTTCGGCCTGGCGGGCTACTGCGCGGGCTGGAGCCTGCGCGACCTGCTGCTGGAGGGCTTCAACCTGGAAGGCCGCTCCTGCGCCGGTCCGGCCCGGCACTTCGACTCCGCCCTGGGCCAGATGGTCAACTTCCTGGGCACGCTGCAGAACGAATGGGCGGGCGCGCAGGCCTTCAACAACGTGGACACCTACCTGGCCCCGTTCATCCGCCACGACAACCTGCCCTACGAGAAGGTGCGCCAGGCGGTGCAGAAGTTCGTGTTCAACGTGAACACCACCAGCCGCTGGGGCGGCCAGAGCCCCTTCACCAACCTGACCTTCGACCTGACCCCGCCCAAGCACATTGCGGGCGAGGCGGTGATCCTCGGCGGCAAGCTGCAGGACTCCACCTACGGCGAGTATGCCCACGAGATGGAGATGTTCAACCGCGCGTTCCTTGAGGTGATGCTGGAGGGCGACTACGCGGGCCAGATCTTCTCCTTCCCCATCCCCACCTACAACGTGACGGAAGACTTCCCCTGGGAGAGCGAGATCGGCGAGCTCTTGCTCAAGCTCACGGCCAAGTACGGCGCGCCCTACTTCCAGAACTTCATCAACTCCGAGCTCTCGCCGGAGGACGTGCGCAGCATGTGCTGCCGCCTGAAGATGGACCTGCGCGAGCTGCGCACCAAGGTGGGCGGGCTGTTCGGCGCGGGCGACCTCACCGGCTCCATCGGCGTGGTGACGCTCAATCTGCCCAAGCTGGCGTACCTGTCGCAGGGGGAGGACGAGTTCCTGACCCTGGTGGAGGAATACGCCACCATGGCCAAGGACTGTCTGGAGTTCAAGCGCAAGCTCATCACCGACAACCTGGAGCGCGGCATGTTCCCCTGGAGCCGCCGCTACCTCAAGAACGGCTTCAAGGGCCATTTCGCCACCATCGGCCTGCTCGGCGGGCACGAGGCCTGCCTGAACCTCATCGGCAAGGGCATCGACACCGAGAACGGCATGCGCCTGATGCGCCGCACCTTGAACCGCCTGCGCGACATCACCACCCGCTTCCAGGAGGAGACCGGCAACCTCTACAACCTGGAGGCCACCCCGGCCGAGGGCACCAGCTACCGCCTGGCCAAGATCGACCGCAGCCTCTACGCGGACATCATCACCAGCGGCAACGGCACGCCCTACTACACCAACTCCACCTGCCTGCCCGTGGGCCACAGCCACGACGTGCTGGCCTGCCTGGAGCACCAGGACCAGCTCCAGCCGCTGTACACCGGCGGCACGGTGTTCCACACCTTCCTGGGCGAGAGCGTGGCCGACACCGCCTCCCTGCGCGAGTTCATCGTCAAGAGCTTCCGCAACACCAAGCTGCCCTTCCTGTCCATCACGCCCACCTTCAGCGTGTGCAAGGACCACGGCTACCTGCAGGGCGAGCACGATACCTGCCCCACCTGCGGAGCCGACGCCGAGGTCTACACCCGCATCGTGGGCTACTACCGCCCGGTCTCCCGCTGGAACAAGGGCAAGCAGGCCGAGTACCTGGACCGCGTGGTCTACTCCGGCCTGTGCGGCTGCGACAGGTAGCCGGGGGCCTTCCCCTCACCTTCAAAAGCGCCGGAGGCCCAGCTTCCGGCGCTTCTTCTTTTCCCCGGCGACATTCTGCGCGGAAGCGCTGTCCGGGAGTTCATCCCATTGACTCGCATTCGGGTTTGGACTACCTAATACGTAGCATCTAGAACCTGTATAGAATCGCACGGTGGGAGCCATGGCCGCCAGATTCGCCCAGCACGAGCAGCATGCCCCGAAGCTGCGCCAGCTTATGCTGCGCACGCGCGGGCTGGAGCTATGCTGCGACGAGCAGTGGCATGAGCTGGAGCGGGAATTCGGCCAAAGGATATACTCCGAGGCGGTCTACCAGCTCTCGCACCTGGAGCTTCAGCCCGAGGCCGCGCGCAAAATCCTGCTCGACATCCTGGACCACCGCCGGACAATGAGCCTGGCCCTGGGGCGCGACGTGTCGCTGCTCACCGCCGCCAGCGACTACCTCACGGCCGTGCGGCCCATGCTGCGCGACCCCCTGCTGCTGGACGCCGGGGTGCTGGCCCTGAAGGAGGAGATCGCCCTCAAGGACGAGCTCACCGGGCTGTTCAACCGCCGCTACTTCAACCAGGAGCTGCCCAGGGAAATCGAGCGCTTCCGGCGCTTCGGCCAGCCCTTCGCCCTGCGGCTGCTGGACCTGGACAACTTCAAGGCCTTCAACGACGCCCACGGCCACAGCGCGGGCGACGCCGCCCTGGCCCAGCTGGCCGAGCTGATGTGCAACGGCGCGCGCGGCTACGACCATGTGGTGCGCTACGGCGGCGAGGAGTTCGCGCTCATCCTGCCGCAGTCGCGCCAGCACGACGCCCAGGCCGTGGCCGAGCGCATCCGCGAGGAGGCCGCGCGCCACCTGGTCCGCTACGAAGACATGGAACTCGGCCCCGTCACCGTGAGCATCGGCGCGGCCGTCTTTCCCCAGGACGCCCTGGACATGGACACGCTGGTGCACCGCGCCGACGAGGCCCTGTTCGAGGCCAAGGCCCTGCGCAACACCGTGCGCATGTTCCGCGACGCCAAGCGCCAGCACCCGCGCTTCCCCTTGAGCGATCCGCTCAAGGTGCGCGTGGTCAGCGGCGACCTGACCCTGGCCGAGGCCCGCAGCCTGGACGTGAGTTTCGGCGGCATGCTGGTGGAAACGCCCAAGGGCCTGCCGGAGAACACCCCGCTCTCCGTGGTCCTGAGCGACCCGCAGAAGGGCCTGCACCTGCCCATACAGGCCATTGTGCGCCGGGTGAGCAACCCCGACGGCGAGACCTTCCACCTGGGCCTGTCCTTCAATCTGGACTCGCTGGAGGACCAGAAGACGCTGCTCTCGCTCATCGAAAACCGCGCGCTGCCCAGCTCGCACAAGACGGCCCAAAAGCCGCTTGCGCTCACGCCCTAGCCTGCGCCCCGTCCCGAAAACCGCTCCGCCTTGCGCCGCAGGTCGCGCTCCAGCAGCGCCTCCCCGTCCCGGTGCGCGCGCAGGAAAGCCTCCAGCGGATGCTTGGTCTCCAGCTTGTGGGCGTTGGCCGTGGCGTTGCCGTGCTCCGCTGCGCTGCGCTCCACGGCCAGGCCGCTGCGCCGCTTGTGGGCCACGGCCAGGTGCCCCTGGTACGCGGCATGCCCCCCGGCCAGCAGCACGCGCAGGTCGCGCTCCACGTCGTCGCCCTGGGAGGGCGAGAAGCGGATGTCGAAGCCCCCGGCCCGGGCGATGTCGGCGGTGCGCAGCATGTGGCAGCAGCCCATGACGCACACGCAAGGCCGCAGGTAGGTGAACTGGCCCAGGTCGGCCAGGCCGTGGTGCAGATGCGGCAGCACCATCTTGCGCCCGCCCTCCGCCAGGTCCGGCGCCAGCGGCGCGTAATCCACGCTCTGCGCCACCAGCGGGCTGGCCTCGTCCACCACGCGGCAGCCCCACACGCTGGCCTCCGGGCACAAGCGAGAGGCCGCGCCCAGGCGGTTCAGCCAGTCCGCTGGCAGGCTCACGTCGTCGTCCAGGAACACCAGAAAGTCGTGGGCCAGCACCTCCGGCAGCGCGAGCAGCCAGTTGCGCGCGGCGGGCGCGCCCACGTTCACGGGCAGGTGGATGGCGCTCAGGCGGTCTCCCAGGCGCTCGCCCCAGGCCCGCACCATTCCGGGCGTGCCGTCGGTGGAGCCGTTGTCCAGCACCCACACCGGGGCGCCGCCGGTGTCCGAATCGGCCAGGGACCGGAGCGTGGCGTCCAGTTCCGCGGCCTTGTTGTAGCTGTAAATCAGGATGGCCACGCTGCCCGGAGGCGGGGCCAGCTCCCGGCCCGCGCCGCTGGCGTGGTCGTGCAGCTTCAGCAACGTGTTCACGCGCCAGGGGGCCCCCTCCAGGCAGGCGGTCCAGGAGCGCTCCGCACCCCGGCCCTGGCCCAGGCGCAGCAGGCATTCGCCCGCCAGCTCCTGCGAGGGCGCGCCGGGCAGCTCCACGCCCAGGCCGTCCAGCTCGCGCAGACGGGCCAGCGCGCCCGGGGCGTCGCCGCGGGCCAGCAGCAGCTGGGCCTGGGCCAGCAGCCGCACCGGGGCCAGCGTGCGCGGCCATTCGCCGTGCAGGATGGTGGCCAGGGCGGGCTCCCACAGGGCATGCACCACGGCCAGTCGCCAGGCCTCGGCCTTCCAGAACAGGTTGCGCGGCTCGGCCACTGCGCGGCGGGCGATGTGCTCCGCCCTGGCCGGGGCGTCGGAGGGACGCGAAAGCGCGAAATAAGGGTCCGTGGCCGGGGGCGGGCTCCAGGCCTGGGCATACTGGGCCAGCAGGGCCGAAAGCGCCTCGGGCAGGGCCGCCTCGCGCGGCAGCCGCACCTGGGCCAGCATGAGCGCCGTCTCGCCTTCCAGCGGCGCCTGGGTCCAGGCCGTGGCGAAGATGTCGCGCGCGGTGAGCGCCAGCCCGGCACGCTCTGCGCCCTCACGCTTCATGCCTTGGGACAGCGCCGCCGAAGCCGTGCGCAGCAGGTGGTCGCGGCCCGCGCTGCCGTGCAGCAGGAGCGCGCGCACCTCGTCCGGGAGTTCGAAAAGGCCGGGCAAGGGGCGCGGGTCGGGCATGGTTCCTCCTGGATTGGTGCTGTCGTAGCCCGCCGCGGGGCCGGGCGTCAACGCGCAAACAAAACGGCGGCCCCGAAGGACCGCCGCAGAGTTGAAGAATCGGGTTCCCGCGCTACTTCATGGGCCGGATGCGCACCTCGATGCCCGGCACGGCCTTCAGCGCCTCCTCCACCTTGGCCATGTTGGCTTCGTTGGAGTGGTAGGGGTACAGGATCTTGGGCTGGACCATGGCCGCGGCCTTGACCAGCATGCCCGTGGTCATGGTGTAGGTGCCGTCACAGGGCAGGAAGGCCACGTCCACGCCCTTGAGCTTGGCCATCTCGGGGATGTCCTCGGTGTCTCCCGCCACATACACGCGCAGCTCGCCGAAGTGCAGCACGTAGCCGTTGCCGTCGCCCTCGGCGTGGTACTTGGAGTTGACCACGTTGTAGGCGGGCACGGCGTCCACCTTGATGCCCGCGAAGTCGGCGCTCTGCCCGTTCTCCAGGGCCTTGGCGTTGTCCAGCTTGCGCGAGGCCTTCTTGGACCCGGCCACCAGCGTGCCCTCCTTGGTGACGCGCTTCACAGCGCGGGGGTCCAGGTGGTCGTCGTGCTCGTGCGTCACCAGCACCAGGTCGGCCTTGGGCAGTTCCTCGTAGCTGTTCAGCCTGGTCCAAGGGTCCACGTAGGCCACCTTGCCCTGCCACTGGAACATGAGCGAGCCGTGCCCGATGAAGCTGACGGTGACGTCGCCGGTCTTGGACGGGATGACGTCCGAGGGCGGCGCGGCCAGGGCGGAGGCGGCGAGGAGCAGGACCAGGGCGAGAGCGAGCGAGAGTTTCGTAAACAGCGAGCGCATGGAATCCTCCCGTGTTGGAATGAAAAAGGGCGGAGGAAAATCCCCCGCCCCTTGGAATCGCTACTGGCGCGTCAGGTGCCGGTACTTGATGCGGTGCGGTTGTTCCGCCGCCGCGCCGAGCCTGGCCTTGCGGTCGGCCTCGTACTCGCTCCAGTTGCCCTCGAACAGGGTGACTTGGCTGTCGCCCTCGAAGGCCAGGATGTGCGTGGCGATGCGGTCCAGGAACCAGCGGTCGTGGCTGATGACCAGCACGCAGCCCGCGAAGTTCACCAGCGCGTCCTCAAGGGCGCGCATGGTGTTCACGTCCAGGTCGTTGGTCGGTTCGTCGAGCAGCAGCACGTTGGCCCCTTCCTTGAGCATGGCCGCCAGGTGCACGCGGTTTCTCTCGCCGCCGGAGAGCACGCCCACCTTCTTCTGCTGGTCGCTGCCGGTGATGTTGAACTTGCCGATGTAGGCCCGCGCGTTGACCTCGCGGTTGCCCAGCTTGATCAGGTCGCCGCCGTCGGAGATGACCTCGAACACGGTCTTGTCCCCGTCCAGGGCGCGGTCCTGGTCCACATAGGCCAGCTTCACGGTCTCGCCCAGCTTCAGGCTGCCCTCGTCGGGCTGGTCCTTGCCGGTGATCATGCGGAAGAGCGTGGTCTTGCCCGCGCCGTTGGGGCCGATGATGCCCACGATGGCGCCCGGCGGCAGCAGGAAGTCCACGCCGTCGAGCAGCAGGTTGTCGCCGAAGGCCTTCTTCACGCCCTTGGCCTCGATGACCACGTTGCCCAGGCGCGGCCCGGCGGGGATGAAGATCTCCAGCTCCGGGGCCAGCTTTTCGTTCTCCTGGCTGAGCAGGTTCTCGTAGGCGCTGATGCGGGCCTTGCCCTTGGCGTGGCGGCCGCGCGGGCTCATGCGGATCCATTCCAGCTCGCGGGCCAGGGTCTTCTGGCGCTCGGTCTCGGACTTCTCCTCCTGGTTCAGGCGGGTCTGCTTCTGCTCCAGCCAGGAGGAGTAGTTGCCCTGCCAGGGAATGCCCCGGCCACGGTCCAGCTCCAGAATCCAGCCCGCCACGTTGTCCAGGAAGTAGCGGTCGTGGGTCACGGCGATGACGGTGCCCGCATACTGCTGCAGGTGGTGCTCCAGCCAGGCCACGGTCTCGGCGTCCAGGTGGTTGGTGGGCTCGTCCAGCAGCAGGATGTCCGGCTTCTGCAGCAGCAGGCGGCACAGGGCCACGCGGCGCTTCTCGCCACCGGAGATGACCTTCACCGGGGTATCGCCCGGGGGGCAGCGCAGCGCGTCCATGGCCATTTCCAGGCGGCTGTCCAGGTCCCAGGCGTCCAGGGCGTCCAGCTTCTCCTGCACGCTCGCCTGGCGGTCGATGAGCTTCTGCATGGCGTCGTCGTCCATGGGCTCGGCGAACTTCTCATTGATCTGCTCGAACTCGGCCAGCAGGTCGATGGTCTCCTGGGCGGCCTCGGCCACCACTTCCTTCACGGTCTTGGTCTCGTCGAGCTGCGGCTCCTGCTCCAGGTAGCCGATGGTATAGCCGGGGGACAGGGCGATCTCGCCCTGGAAGTCCTTGTCCACCCCGGCCAGAATGCGCAGAAGCGAGCTCTTGCCCGAGCCGTTGAGGCCCAGCACGCCGATCTTGGCGCCATAGAAGTACGACAGCGAGATGTCCTTGAGCACCTGGCGCTTGTCAAAGTACTTGCTCACGCGCATCATGCTGTAAATGATCTTGTACGGTTCGGCCATTCCGTCCTCTGAAGTGCTTGAAGGTCAAGCGGCGGGGACATGCCCCGCCGCCAAGTTGTCGCAATGCGGGTTTGCCGGCTGCCCCTACTTCTTGGCCTTCATGGCCAGGGCCAGCTTTTCGCCCAAGAGGCCCATGGGCTTGCCGCCGCTCTCGGCCTTGGGGGCCTTGTCGGTCTTGGCGTAGGCCTTCCAGTCCTTGCTCTCGCGCCCGCCGCCGGCCTGCTCGCCGGCGTTCTCGCGCACCTCAAGGGGAGACAGCGCGATGCGGCGCTCGCCCGCGCGCAGGTCTTCCACCACCAGGGTCACGCTGTCGCCCTTCTTCAGGCCGTCGAAGACCTTGGGGTCCACGGCCACGGCCATGCGCGACTTGGGCAGCAGGGCGGTGACGCCGGGCTCCAGGTTCACGAACAGGCCGAAGGCCTCGCGCTTCTCCACGGTGCCGGTGACCTGGGTGCCGGGGGTGTACTTGGCCGCGGCCTCCAGCCAGGGGTCGCCCTCGGCGTCCTTGAGCGAAAGGGAGATGCGGCGCTTCAGCGGATCGACTTCCTTGAGCACCACGCTCACCTCGTCGCCCACGCTGACCATGTCGCCGGGCTTCTGCACGCGCTTGACGTAGCTCATCTCGCTGACGTGGATCAGGCCGTCCACGCCGGGCAGAAGCTCCACGAACGCGCCGAAGTCGGCCAGGCGAACCACCTTGCCGGTGACCTTCTCGCCTTCCTTGAGCTTCCCGGCCACGCCCTCCCAGGGGTCGGACATGGTCTGCTTGCGGGACAGGGAAATCTTCATCTGGCCGGGCTTCTTGCCGGGCTCGATGCCCAGCACCTTCACGCGGATCTTCTCGCCCACGCTCACGGCCTCGTCGGCCTTGGCCACGCGGGTGAAGCCCAGTTCGCTCACGTGCACCATGCCTTCCAGGCCCGGGGCGATCTCCACGAAGGCGCCGAAGTCGCTCATGCGCACCACGCTGCCCTCAAGCTCGTCGCCGGGCTTCACGCTGGCCAGGAACTCCTCGGTGGCGGCCTGGCGCTCGCGCTCCACCAGCACACGGCGGGAGACCACGATGTTGCGGCCGCGCTCCTCCAGCTTGGTGATGACGAAGGGCAGGGTCTTGCCCACGTATTCCTCGGGGTTCTCCACGTAGCGGGCGTCGATCTGGCTCACGGGGCAGAAGGCGCGCTTGCCCATGATCTCCACGGAGAAGCCGCCCTTGCAGGTCTCCTTCACGCGGCCGTCCACCGGCAGGCCGGCGTCCTTGGCGTTCTGGAGCATCTCCAGCCCGCCCGCACCGGCCAGGGCGCGGGAGAGGGTGATCTCGCTGCGGGTCTTGGAGACCACGTAAAGGTCCACGGTGTCGCCTTCCTTGATCGGAAGGTTGCCCTCGGCGTCGAGGAGTTCCTTCTTTTCGGCCACGCCGTCGACCTTGGTGCCGGTGTCGAAATACACGCTTTCGGCCCCGATGGAGATCACCTTGGCGGAGATCTTGTCGCCCACGTTCAGGGGTTCGCCCTGTCCGGCGTAGCTGGCCTCAAAGAGCTCGGCGAAGCTCTGTTCCTTCTCCTCGTGCGCTGCTGCCTGGTCCGTCATCTCAAGTGCTCCCTGTGCCTTGGCACAAAAATAGATATTGGCGGTGGTGAACCGCCTTGGGGGTGTATTATCGATGGGGGGCGTCTTGTCAAATAATAGGATGGGCAAACGGCGCGGGAGCGAAGGAAATTTCCGGCCCGACCTAAAGTTTCTTAAGCAGATGCCGATAAGAAGCGAGGAAGCCATATTTCAGCCAAACCACAAAGGGGGGGCGGACATGAGCACGGACGGCATCGGCGGCATCGGCGACAAGCAGGCTTTCGGCGCGCAGGTGGTCACGGCCACCCTGGACGCCATGAACGGCGTGAACACCGCCCAGAGCATGGCTCCGGTGGACAAGCAGAGCTTCGGGGCCGCGGTGGTGAAAACTACCCTGGACTACATGAACAGCGGCGGCCTGGGCGGCGGAACTGGCGGCGACTACGACTTCCAGAAAAAAGTGCTCGAAGGCGGGCTGGCCGCCAAGGGCGTCATGTTCGACGGCAAGGTGTAAGGCCCGGCCGCACCAACATCCGGAGAAGGTGGAAGACATGTCTCTGGTCATCAACCACAACCTTATGGCCATGAACGCGGCCAGGGATCTCAACAACGCATACTCCAGCCTGGGCGTGAGCACGAGGCGGCTGTCCTCTGGCCTGCGCGGAACTGAGGCCGAAGGCGCGGCAAGCACCCAACAGGCCAGCGACCAGGCGCAGGGCGCAGCGGGTCAAACCTCCGGCGAAAGCCTCGCCGCAGGTTCCGCCGAACAGGCCAAGGGCGCGCTGGTGAACAGCTCCGACTCCGGAGCGGGCAGCGGCCATAACGCAGCGGGCCAGGGCGCGCTGTCCGCAATGCTCCAAGCCGACACGGTTCCGCAGATTCCCCAGGGCATAGACGCCCCTCCGACCATGAACATCACGCCCACCGCCACCGATCATGCGGTTGATCCGAACATGTCCGACACCGGGCAGAATGCCCTTCAGGGCATGTCCCGGCTGCAGGCCATGAGCCAAAATGGCCTCGCGGCGCTGGCCCGGTCCAGCCAGAACGTGGGCGCGCTGCTGAACACCTCGGACTCGAACGCGCTCCAGGCGCTCAACACAGGCTCTTCGCTCTCCCATGACTAGATGATGAGATCCCTGGCCAGTCCCGCGCAGTACGCCAACATCCAGGCCGGCGCCGAGATGGACAACTCCTTGGCCCGCATGAACAACCAGCTGCGGGTGATGAGCGAAACCACGGACATGAAGCTCAACGCCATCGCCCACCAGAATCAGATGGTCATGGATCTGTTCAAGACGAGCGGCTAGGCAGCTCCCGGTCCCTTTTCCCGTCGTTCGAAGCCCCCGCGCACCACCCGGCGCGGGGGCTTTTGTTTCCGGCATCCGCCCGCTGACACACGCGGGCAAGCCCCCACTCCCCCCTCCCCGCCCGACTTGCCTAATCGGAGAAGAACGGCTAAAGGCGCAGTGCAACTTCCGCCATCTTCTAGCGAGGAAACCCAAGAAGTGAGCCTGGACCAACACAAAGTTCTCATCGCCAACCGCGGCGAGATCGCCGTTCGCATCATGGAGGCCTGCACCGAGCTGGGCGTGGGCTTCGTGTGCGTGTACACCAAGGAGGACGCCGAGAGCGGCCACGTTTCGCTGGCCCGCAAGCTCGGCGGCGAGGACGCGCTGGTGCGCATCCAGAACTACCTGGACGCCGGGGAGATCTTCTCCGCCGCCGACAGCGCCGCAGCAACCGCCATCCACCCCGGCTACGGGTTCTTCTCGGAGAACTACCGCTTCGCCCGGCGCGTGGTGGAACGCTCCCGCCCCATGCTCTGGATCGGCCCCTCCTGGCGCGTCATCCGCGAGCTGGGCGACAAGATCAACACCAAGCGGCTGGCCCGCAGCCTGGGCGTGCCCACCGTGCCCGGCAGCGACCGCGCCATCTACGACGAGCTGGAGGCCGAGACCATCGCCCAGCAGCTCTTCGACTACCAGGAGCGCCAGGGCGTGGCCCGGCCCATGGTTCTGGTCAAGGCCAGCGCGGGCGGCGGCGGCATGGGCATCGACGAGGTTCACAACATGAACCGCTTCCGCCAGACCTACCGCCGCATCCGCAACTACTCCCAGCGCCAGTTCAACGACCCCGGCGTGCTCATCGAGCAGCGCATCTTCAATTACAACCACCTGGAAGTGCAGATCGTCTCGTCCAAGGACGGCAACAATCCCGTGCACTTCGGCACGCGCAACTGCTCCGTGCAGAGCCCGGGACGCCAGAAGCGCATCGAGACCGCGCCGGGCTTCTTCCCCGAGGGGCTGACCTACGCCTTCGACGCGCGCAAGGTGCTGGACGACATCGTCAAGCACTCGCTGTCCATCGCCCGCGAAATCAAGTACGACAACGTGGGCACCTGGGAGTGGATCGTGACCCCCAAGGGCGAGCCCTTCCTGATGGAAGTGAACACGCGCATCCAGGTGGAGAACGGCGTGTCCGCCGCCATCGCCAGAATCAAGGGCCGGGACGGCGTGAACCTCATCCGCGAGCAGATCCGCCTGGGCCTGGGCGAGGCCATGGGCTACGGCCAGGACGACGTGGGCTTCGCCGGGGTGGGCATCGAGTACCGCATCATCGCCGAGGACACGGTGAACCGCTTCGCCCCCTGGACCGGCAAGATCACCCGGATCGAGTGGCCCAGCGAGCCCTGGCTCAGAATGCACACCCACGTGCCCCAGGACCGCCCCTACCAGATTCCCACCGAGTACGACCCCAACCTGGCCCTGGCCATCATCTGGGGCAAGGACCTGGAGGAGGCCAAGGCGCGCGGAATCCAGTTCCTGGACGCCTTCCGCCTGGAGGGAATGGACGCCCAGGGCACGGAGCTCAAATCCAACATCGCCTTCCTGCGCGAAAAAACAAACGACCTGCTGGAATTCTAACAGGCAGGCACGGACGCGATGGACATCGAAAAGAAGCTTGAGGAACTCTCCCAGCGGGTGAACTACGCCCGCGACATCCTTGGTCCCAAGACCAACGACCGCCTGGAGGCCCTGGGCCAGGACATCGTGCTGCTGCAGAGCAGGGCCGACAGCCTGGGCGTGGACGAGGCCATCGAGAAGGTCAAGGAGCTCATCCGCCGCCTGGGCGTGCTGGAGGCCGACATCGACGGCATCCTCACGCCCATGGACAAGGTGCGCATCGTGCGCCACCCCCAGCGCGTGTGCCTCAAGGACATCCTGGAGAACGTGTACGACAACTACACCGAGATCGGCGGCCGCGACGAGGTCAGCATCGATCCGGGCATGCTCATCGCGCGGGCCTACATCACCCGCCGCGTGGGCAAGCGGGTCATCCACCACCCGGTGATGGTGGTGGGCCAGGAGAAGGGCCACGGCCAGGAGTTCCGCAACGGCGGCTCCATCAAGCCCTGGGGCAACGCCAAGGCGCTGAAGTACATGAAGGTCGCCGCCCAGGAGAACATTCCCATCCACGCCTACGTGTTCACCCCCGGGGCCTATCCCGTGGAGGACTACCCCGGCGCGGCCCAGCAGATCGCCGAGAACATCTACGAGATGTGCGGGCTGGACGTGCCCATCGTGGCCGTCTACTCCGAGGGCGGCAGCGGCGGCGCCGAGGCCATCGCCATGGCTGACCGCAGGCTCATGCTCTCCCACGGCTACTACTCGGTCATCTCGCCCGAGGGAGCGGCCGCCATCGAGGGCAAGGTCTTCGGCCAGATGCGCGCCACCCCCGAGCTCATCGAAAAATGCGCCCTGCACCAGCAGATCACCGCCCAGGACAACCTGAGAAACGGCTACATCGACGGCATCGTCCAGGAACCGCCCCTGGGCGCGCGCCCCGAGCACTTCGACTTCTTCAAGACCCTGCGCGCCGAGGTCATCCGCGCCACGGACGAGGTCATCGTGTCCGTGCGCAAGGTCAACGTGCTGCGCCGCATGGCCATGCGCAAGAGCCGCAAGCAGCAGACCGGGGAGGACGTCATCGTCCGCTGGGAGCTGGACAGCGACGCCCGCGAGGAACTCTTGTGGAAGCGCTACAAGAAGTACCTGCGCATGGCCCGCCGCGCCTTCATCGACAAGCGCGGCATCCTGGAGCGCCTGGCGGCCAAGCACATGGAGTTCTTCTTCTCCATCTACTCCACCCTGCGCTACGAGATCCTCAAGCGCTACCAGAAGAAGATCGCCCGCGTGGCCGAGGACGTCACCGACGAGATCCACGTGGTCACCAGCCGGGTGGACCGCATCACCAGCCAGGCGCTGGAGGCCCTGGGCCTGCAGGGCGGCGGCGACGAGAGCGCGCTGACCAGCCTCTCCGCCCCCGCGCGCGAGCAGCAGGCAGGCGGCCAGGGCTACATCAGCCCCAAGTCCCTGGAGGACCGCGAGATCACCTGCCCCAAGAGCGCCGAGCGCGGCTGCCTGGACATCTGGGCGCGCGACCTGTTCGGCGAGTTCGGCGGCGTGTGCCCCAACTGCGGCCACCACTTCACCATGGAATACCAGTGGTACATGGCCAACGTGTTCGACCGCGGCAGCATCCGCGAGTTCAACCAGTCCATCTGCGCGGGCAATCCCACGAACTTCCCCAAGTTCGACGAACGCCTGAAGAAGGCCAAGGAAACCACCCACCTCCAGTCCTCCTGCGTCACCTTCAACGCCAGCATCCTGGGCATCCGGCTCACCTGCGGCATGCTGGTGGCCAACTTCCGGGGCGGCAGCGTGGGCGCGGCCGAGGGCGAAAAGCTCATCCGCGCGCTGAACCTGGCCAGAAAGCGCCACCAGCCCTTCCTGGCCTACGTGCACGGCACCGCGGGCATCCGCATCCAGGAGGGCGTCAACGGCCTGATCCAGATGCCGCGCGTGACCATGGCCGTGCGCCGCTACATCGAGGAAGGCGGCCTGTACATCGTGCTGTACGACACCAACTCCTACGCCGGGCCGGTGGCCAGCTTCCTGGGCTGCTCGCCCTACCAGTACGCCGTGCGCTCCTCGCGCCTGGGCTTCGCCGGTCCCGGCGTCATCCGCGAGACCACGGGCATGGACATCGCGCCGGACTACCACAGCGCCTACAAGGCCCTGTCGCGCGGGCACATCCAGGACATCTGGGACCGCCGCGAGATCCGGGGCAACCTGCACCAGGCCTTCCTGACCATGGGCGGACGCAACCTCTACTACCGCTAGCCGGTTACGTATCAGCAGCATGACGCCCGGGCGAAATCTCGTCCGGGCGTCTTTTTTTGCGCAACGCTCACCCGCCCGTCACACTTTCGCCATGGTTTGCGCATAGATTCCCTCGATCCCGCCGGGTGCTGGCATCCGGCGCAACACATCGAGGACCCCATGCTGCGAATCGCCCTGAACCGTCTGCGCCGCGCCTTCGCTACACCCGGCTTCGCCTCCGAGGCCGCGCAGCCGACCTCGCCCAACCGCCTGCGCGAGCTGATGCGCGGCAACCAGAGCCTGGACCTGCTGCTGGTGGCCGTGCGCGACTTCCCGCTCATGCGTGAGCTGTTCGGGCGCGACGTGTCCCAGGAAATGGAGGCGCGCATCCTCTCCTGCCTGCGCAGCGCCGTCACCGAGCGCATGCACGTGGCGCCCTCGGCGCTGACGCTGGACTGCGGCGAATACCTGCTGGCCTGGCCCGGAAACGGCGGCGACCCCCGCGCCCTGCACGACTCCTCCTACGAGATCAAGCTCAAGGCCCAGCGCGAGGCCAATGCGCACCTGCTGCGCTGGACCGGGCGCGAACTGGACCTGGGCTTCGGCTGCGCGCACCTGCCCGCAGACCCCGGCCCGGAAGCCCAGGGCGACCGCGAGGCCCGGCTGTTCCAGGCCGTGAACGACGCCCGCCTGCGCGCCAAGATGCGCATGGACCTGGGCCAGCTCTCGCTCTCGGCGGAGTTCAACGCCATCCTGCACGACAAGAGCGTCTCCGCCGTGTTCCAGCCCATCGCCGACTTCACCAGCGGCACCATCATGGCCTGGGAGGCCCTGGCGCGCGGCCCGGCCGGCAGCGCCTTCCAGTCGCCCGCCGTGCTGTTCGACTTCGCCGAGCAGAGCGGCAAGCTCTTCGCCCTGGAAAGCCTGTGCCGCGAAAAAGCCATCACCGGGCTCGGGCCCATCGAGCCGGGCCAGAAACTGTTCCTGAACATCCACCCCAAGACCATGGCCGACCCGGAGTTCACCCACGGGCGCACCCACGAACTGCTCCAGGAGGCCGGGCTGGCGCCGGAGAACATCGTCTTCGAGATCACCGAACGCCACAGCATCAACGACTTCGCGCTGTTCCACCGCACCCTGGACCACTACCGCAGCCAGGGCTACATGGTGGCCGTGGACGACGCCGGGGCGGGCTATTCCGGCCTCACCAGCGTGGCCCAGATCCGGCCCGAGTTCATCAAGATCGACATGAGCCTCATCCAGGGCATCGACAAGGACCCGGTGAAACGCGCGCTCATCGAAACCCTCGTCACCTTCGCCGACAAGATCGGCTCCCAGATCATCGCCGAGGGCATCGAATCCCAGGGCCAGGCCGCCTGCCTCATCGACATCGGCGTGCACCACGGCCAGGGCTACTACCTGGCCCGGCCCGCCGCCCCCAAGCCCATCCTCTCGCTGGATACCGCCTACCTGCGCACCAACCAGGACCAGAGCAGGCTGTCCACCTCCTGCCTGATGCCCGTGGGCAACCTTGTGGAACCGGCCCAGATCCGGCCCCTGGGCATGCTCGTGCCCGACGCCCAGGCCTGCTTCGACACCGGGCGCGCCCAGGCCAGCATAGTGGTGACCAACGGCGAGACCCCGGTGGGCCTGATCATGGAATACCAGCTCAACCGCACGCTCTCCGGCCAGTTCGGGGCCGCGCTCTACTCCAAGCGGCCCATCGAGGCCATCATGGACCGCAGCCCGCTCATCGTGGACGAGGCCACCGCCGTGGAGCACACGGCCAAGGCCGCCATGCAGCGCGACAAGATCAAGGCCTACGACGACATCATCGTGACCCGCGCGGGCAAGGTGCTGGGCATCGTCACCGTGCAGCGCCTGCTGAACACGCTGGCCCACGTGCAGGTGGAAATGGCCAAGGGCACCAACCCGCTCACCGGGCTGCCCGGCAACGTCACCCTGGAACGCGACGTGGAAGCCGGAGTGGCCGGAGGCAAATGCTTCGCCATCGCCTACGCCGACCTGGACAACTTCAAGATCTACAACGACACTTACGGCTTCAAGAACGGCGACCGGGTCATCAAGCTGGCCGCGGACATCCTGGACTGGGCCGTGCGCAGGCGCGGCGACCCCAGCGCCAAGCTCTTCCACATCGGCGGCGACGACTTTGTGCTCACCGCCCGGCCCGACCAGGTGGAACGGATCTGCCAGGCCGCCACGCGCTGCTTCAAGCGCGCCATCCGGGGCTGCTACTGTGCCCAGGACCGCGCGCGCGGCTCCGTCGTCGCCACCGGGCGCGACGGCGTGGAACGCGACTACCCCCTCGTCTCCCTGTCCATCGGCATCATCGAGATCGCCGGGGCCTGCACGCTCATGGAGATCGGCGAGCGCGCCGCCCATGTCAAAAAATACGCCAAGTCCATGCCCGGCAACGTCTTCGCCTGGGACCGCCGCCCGCCGCTGGGCTCGGTGTAACGCAGGCCTGCGC
>JAEXRD010000023.1 GCA_023438245.1 Pseudomonadota bacterium
CGACCGTCCCGGCCAGCGCCCCGAGCAGAGGGCTGGCCAGCGGACGGACGATCGGCCCCGCCGCGACGACCAGCGCCCCCGCCGTGACGACAGGCGCGATGCCCGCCCGGACAGCCGCGACGAGCGCCGCCCCGTAAGCGCCGCCTCCCGTGAGGGCCAGCGCGAGGCCAGCCAGGCTCCGCGCCAGGACTCCCGTCCCGGCTACCGCAAGCCCAAGGGCTACCTGCGCATCGACGCCTAGCCCAAGCCCCACGCGCCGCCGCCGCGCGCCAGATTGACGCCGGGGCGCACATGCCCTAATCCATACTTGGCAGATCATTTCCGGGGGAGCGAAAGCTCCCCCGTGAACGATCTGGCCCGGTGTTTGCTATTGCGCGCCACAGTCCCTCACCGCAAACGCCAGCCGGGAGAAAGTCCGTGGGCACCATCCTCATCATCGACGACGACGCCGAAGTCCGCGAGACGCTGCTCTCGCTGACCCGCCGCCTGCGCCACGCGGGCGAGGCCGTGGGCAGCCTGGCCAAGGGCCGCGAGCGCCTGGCCGCGGGCGACGTGGACGTGGTGTTCCTGGACGTTTCCCTGCCCGACGGCAACGGGCTGGACATGCTCTCCGAGATCAAGGCCCTGCCGGACAGCCCGGAGGTCATCATCCTCACCGGCCGGGGCGACCCCGACGGCGCGGAGCTGGCCATCCAGGGCGGCGTGTGGGACTATCTGCTCAAGCCCTCGCCGCTCAAGCAGACCATGCTGACCCTGGAGCGCGCCCTGAAGTACCGGGGCGAGAAGCGCGGCGAGAAGAGCCCCGTGGCGCTGGTGCTGGAGGACGTGGTGGGCCGCAGCCCGGCCATGCGCGCCAGCTTCGACGCCGTGGCCGGGGCCGCCGCCACCAACGCCAGCGTGCTCATCACCGGCGAGACCGGCACCGGCAAGGAACTCTTCGCCCGCACCATCCACGCCAACAGCGCCCGCAAAAATAAGGCCTTCGTGGTGGTGGACTGCGCCGCCCTCACCGAGACCCTGGTGGAGAGCACGCTCTTCGGCCACAAGAAGGGCGCGTTCACCGGCGCGGACAGCGACCGCAGCGGCCTGGTGAAGCTGGCCGACGGCGGCACCCTGTTCCTGGACGAGGTGGGCGAGATGCCCCTGAGCCTGCAGAAGGCCTTCCTGCGCGTGCTGCAGGAGCGCCGCTTCCGGCCCGTGGGCGCCTCGCAGGAGGTGGAGAGCGACTTCCGGCTCATCGCCGCCACCAACCGCGACCTGGAGCGCATGGTGGAGCAGGGCGGCTTCCGCAGCGACCTGCTGTACCGCGTCAAGACCATCCCCATTTCCCTGCCGCCCCTGCGCGAGCGTGCCGAGGACATCAAGCCCCTGGCCGTGTTCCACGTCAGCCGCCTGTGCGAGCAGTACGGCCTGCCGCTCAAGGGCTTCGACCAGGACCTGTTCCAGGTGCTCTCCGGCTACGACTGGCCGGGCAACGTGCGCGAGCTGTTCAACGTGCTGGAGCGCGCCTTCGTGGCCGCCGGGAGGGAGCGCACGCTCTACGCCATGCACCTGCCCCAGGACGTGCGCATCAAGGTGGCCAAGGCCGGGCTGGCCCGGGGCCGCGTGGCCGCGCCCGAAGCCCCCGCCGTGGCTCCCGCCTCCTCCGTCGCCGTGGCCCCCCACCTGGAGGCCGCGCCCGAAGCGCCCGGCTCTGCCGCCGTGCAGGGCGAGCAGGCGCCCGCGCTGCGCGCCGAGGCCGAGCCCGACCTCTCGCTCACCCTCAAGGAGTGCAAGGAGGCCACGGAACGCCGCTACCTGGAGGCGCTGCTGCGCCGCACCGCGGGCGACGTGCCCAAGGCCCTGGAGATGTCCGGCCTGTCGCGCTCCCACCTGTACGCCCTGCTCAAGAAGTGGGGCCTCTCCGCCGAGGGCTCCCCGGTGGGCTCCTCCGCCGATATCGACGACCAGCACTCCTAGCCTGTCCAGAAAATCAGACTGCGGGGGAGGCCCTGCCCGGCGAAAAAGCGAGCGTTCACTCGTCCGCGGGTGGCCGTGGGCGGGGCTGGCCCCCCGTGCTGGCACCACGCACTGCCGCATCTTGCGGGCATTGTTGCCTTTCCGTGCCTCTTGCTGCTGTCCGAAATCCCGGACAGGGCCTGGGCGACGGCCCGGAATCCGGCCTGTTGGCGGCATGATGTCCCGTCATTTCTGTAGGTTGCCTAATGTGGCACACAAGTTGCCTTGGCGTAACGGAATGTGGCTCCGTCGCACCGCGTGAACCCGAAACGAACTCCCAGGAGATGTGGATATGAACGACGCCCTGCTGAAGGAATTCCAGGCCCTGGTGGGCAAAGAGAACGTCATGGAGAGCGAGGCCGACAAGTTCTCCTACGCCTACGACGCCGCCGTGCTCGATCCCGTTGTGCCCGGCCTGGTGGTGCGCCCCGAGAGTCGCGAGGCCCTGGGCAAGGTTGTGAAGCTCTGCAACGAAAACGGCCTGCCCATCACCGTGCGCGGCAGCGGCACCAACCTGTCCGGCGGAACCATTCCCAGCAAGGGCGGCGTGGTCATCCTCACCAACGCGCTCAACAAAATTTTGGAGATCAACGAGGCCGACCTCTACGCCATCGTCGAGCCGGGCGTCATCACCGCCAAGTTCGCCGCCGAGGTGGCCTCCAAGGGCCTGTTCTATCCCCCCGATCCGGGCAGCCAGGCCGTTTCCACCCTGGGCGGCAACGTGGCCGAGAACGCCGGTGGCCTGCGCGGGCTCAAGTACGGCGTCACCAAGGACTACGTCATGGGCGTGGACTTCTTCGACGTGGACGGCGAGATCGTGAAGAGCGGCTCGCGCACGGTGAAGTGCGTCACCGGCCTGAACCTGGCCGGGCTCATGGTCGGCAGCGAGGGCACCCTCGGCGTGTTCGAGAAGATCACCCTGAAGCTCACCCCGCCGCCCCTGGCCGCCAAGGCCATGATGGCCATCTTCGACGACGTGAACAAGGCCAGCGAGACCGTGGCCGCCATCATCGCCGCCAAGATCGTGCCCGCCACCCTGGAGTTCATGGACAACTTCACCATCCGCACCGTGGAGGACTTCGCCAAGGCCGGGCTGCCCGTGGACGCCCAGGCCCTGCTGCTCATCGAGGTGGACGGCCCCCCCGGCCAGGTGGCCGACGAGGCCGAGAAGGTCGAGGAGATCTGCAAGCGCCTGGGCGCGTTGCGCATCCAGGTGGCCAAGGACGCCGCCGAGCGCAACAAGGTCTGGGAGGCCCGCCGCGCGGCCCTTTCCGCCCTGGCGCGCGTGTCCCCCACCACCGTGCTGGAAGACGCCACCGTGCCCCGCAGCAAGATCCCGGCCATGATGCATGAGCTGGACCGCATCGCCAAGCAGTACAAGCTGACCATCGGCACCTTCGGCCACGCGGGCGACGGCAACCTGCACCCCACCATCCTCACCGACCGCCGCAACACCGAGGAGTGGCACCGCGTCGAGGCCGCCATCGACGACATCTTCGACGTGGCCCTGAGCCTGGGCGGCACCCTCTCCGGCGAGCACGGCATCGGCATGGCCAAGAGCAAGTACATGGAGAAGGAGACCAGCCGCGCCACCATCCTGTATTCCCGCCGCCTCAAGAAGGCCCTCGACCCCAAGGGCATCCTGAATCCCGGCAAGATCATCGGGGAGTAGGACCATGGCCGACATGCGCGAACTTCTGAAGCTCCTGAAGGAGCTGGACGACCAGCTGGTGGCCTGCATGCGCTGCGGCATGTGCCAGGCCGTGTGCCCCATCTACGGCCAGACCGGCCGCGAGGGCGACGTGGCCCGCGGCAAGATCGCCCTGCTGGAAGGCCTGGCCCGCGAGATGGTCAAGGACCCCGACGGCGTGCAGGACAAGGTCACCCGCTGCCTGCTGTGCGGCTCCTGCCAGGCCAACTGCCCCAGCGGCGTGAAGGCCCTGGACATCTTCCTCAAGGCCCGCACCATCCTGGTGGGCTACCGGGGCCTGTCCAAGACCAAGCAGGCCATCTTCCGCGGCATGCTCACCAAGCCCAAGCTGTTCAACAAGCTCCTGGGCGTGGCCAGCATGTTCCAGGGCCTGTTCACCACCCCGGTCAACGACATCATCGGCTCCTCCTGCTCCAAGTTCCTGGCCCCCGTGCTGGGCGACCGCCACCTGATGCTGCTGGCCAAGACCCCGCTGCACAAGGAAGTGCCCAGCCTGGACACCCCGGCGGGCGTAAGCGGCCTCAAGGTGGCCTTCTTCCCCGGCTGCCTGGCCGACAAGATCTTCCCCCGCGTGGGCCATGCCGTGCTCAAGGTCTTGAAGCACCACGGCGTGGGCGTGTTCCTGCCCGAGGGCCAGGCCTGCTGCGGCATCCCGGCCCTGTCCAGCGGCGACAAGCAGAGCTACGACAAGCTGGTCAAGGCCAACATCGAGGCCTTCAAGGGCGGGAAGTTCGACTACCTGGTCACCCCCTGCGCCACCTGCACCAGCACCATGAAGAAGATCTGGCCCATGATGGCCGAGGGCCTGCCCAAGGCCGACCAGGAAGCCATCAAGGAGCTCTCCGCCAAGATCATGGACGTCAACGCCTTCGTGGTGGACAAGCTGGGCGTGACCCCGCCCGCGGCCAAGGCCGGGGCCAAGACCGTCACCGTGCACGACCCCTGCCACCTGAAGAAGTCCCTGGGCGTTTCCGCTCAGCCCCGCGCCGTGCTGGCCATGAACCCCGGCTATGCCGTGAAGGAAATGGCCGCCAGCGACGCCTGCTGCGGCTGCGGCGGCAGCTTCACCTTGCAGCACGCGGGCATCTCGGCCAAGATCGGCCAGCAGAAGCGCGACAGCATCGTCGCCACCGGGGCCGAGGTCGTGGCCATGGGCTGCCCGGCCTGCATGCTCCAGATCTCCGACATGCTCTCCCGCAACGGCGACCGCATCGCCGTGAAGCATCCCATGGAGATCTACGCGGAGACGCTTTAAGCGAGGTCCCCTCCCGGCGCCGGGGGCCCCCGCCCCTGTCCCCCTCAAGACATTCCCGGCGCCGGGAGAACCCATATACAAGGAGAAGAGAAGTGGCCGACACCCTATTCGTCACCGGCGTGGAGCCGCGCAGCGGCAAGTCCGCCATCATCCTGGGACTGATGCAGCTTTTGCTGCGCGACATCCAGAAGGTGGCGTTCTTCCGTCCCATCATCAACGCCCCGGCCACCGGCGCCAAGGACCACGACATCAACCTGGTCATGAGCCAGTTCCACCTGGACATGCGCCACTCCGAAGCCTACTCCATGACCATGCAGCAGGCCCGGGAGATGATCAACCAGGGCCAGCACGAGGCGCTGCTCGAAAAGATCCTCAACGACTTCAACGCGCTGAAAAGCCGCTTCGACTTCGTGCTCTGCGAGGGCACCGACTTCCTGGGCAGCGACCCGGCCTTCGAGTTCGACATCAACGCCGACATCGCCGCCAACCTGGGCTGCCCGGTGCTGCTGGTCAGCAACGGCCAGCAGAAGACCCAGGCCGAGATCGTGGCCAGCACCCAGCTCACCATCGAGTCCTTCGAGGACAAGGGCCTGGACATCCTCTGCGCCATCATCAACCGCGTGGAGGACGCCGACGGCGAGGCCATGGTGGAGGAGCTCAAGGGCAAGATCAACTGCCCGGACTGCTTCCCCATCTACGTCATCCCCGAGGACACCCGCCTGGGCAAGCCCACCGTGGGCGACGTGGTGAAGTGGCTGGACGCCAAGGTGCTCTACGGCGGCGACATGCTGCCCAACCTGGTGGACAGCTACGTCATCGCGGCCATGCAGCTGGGCAACTTCCTCAACTACATCGACCGCGGCAGCCTGGTCATCACCCCCGGCGACCGCAGCGACATCATCCTGGGCAGCCTGGCCTCCCGGCTTTCCACCAACTACCCGGACATCTCCGGCATCCTGCTCACCGGCGGCCTGAACCCGTCCGACTCGGTCATCAAGCTCATCGAGGGCTGGGTGGGCGCGCCCATTCCCATCCTCATGGCCCAGGGCCACACCTACAAGACCGCGCGCGTGCTCTACGACCTGTACGGCCGCATCGAGCCGGGCGACCAGAACAAGATCCAGTCGGCCCTGCGCGTGTTCGAGGAGCACGTGGTCATCGACGAGCTTCGCGCCAAGCTCATCGCCGCCAAGCCCTCCACCATCACGCCCAAGATGTTCGAGTTCCGCCTGATCCAGAAGGCCAAGGCCAAGAAGCAGCACATCGTGCTGCCCGAGGGCACGGGCGAGCGCATCATGCGCGCCGCCGACATCCTGCTTCGCCGCGGCGTGGTCGACATCACCCTGCTGGGCAAGGAGATGGAGATCCGCAACAAGATGAGCGCCCTGGGCCTGGAGCTGGAGGGCGTGAACATCGTGGAGCCGGGCAAGAGCGCCAACTACGACGAATACGTGCAGACCTACTTCGAGCTGCGCAAGCACAAGGGCATCCGCGAGGAGGACGCCCGCGACCGCATGCTCGACCCGACCTACTACTCCACCATGATGGTGTACAAGGGCCACGCCGACGGCATGGTCTCCGGCTCCATCACCACCACCCAGCAGACCATCCGCCCGGCGTTCGAGATCATCAAGACCAAGCCCGGGGCCTCCATCGTGTCCAGCGTGTTCTTCATGTGCCTGAAGGACCGCGTGCTGGTGTACGGCGACTGCGCCGTGAATCCCAATCCCAGCGCCAAGGAGCTGGCCGAGATCGCGCTTTCCAGCGCCGAGACCGCCCGCATCTTCGGCCTGGAGCCGCGCGTGGCCATGCTGTCGTACTCCACCGGCGCCTCCGGCAAGGGCGAGGACGTGCAGAAGGTCATCGAGGCCACCAAGCTGGCCCACGAGGCCGCGCCCGACCTGCTGCTGGAAGGCCCGCTGCAGTACGACGCCGCCGTGGACCTGGAGGTGGCCCAGACCAAGATGCCCGACAGCCTGGTGGCAGGCCGGGCCACGGTGTTCATCTTCCCCGACCTGAACACCGGCAACAACACCTACAAGGCCGTGCAGCGCTCCGCCCAGGCCGTGGCCATCGGCCCGGTGCTGCAGGGCCTGAACAAGCCCGTCAACGACCTCTCGCGCGGGTGCACCGTGCCCGACATCGTCAACACCGTGGCCATCACGGCCATCCAGGCCCAGGCCGTGAAGGCCCAGGGATAGGAAGTCCATGAACATTCTCGTCATCAATTCCGGAAGCTCGTCCATCAAGTACCAGCTGCTCGACATGAGCTGCGAGCGCGTGCTGTGCTCCGGCACGGTGGAGCGCATCGGCGAAGCCATGGGCTCGCTGAACCACAAGATCGCCCCGGGCAGCCCGGCGGAGGACAAGATCACCCTCACCCAGCCCATCCCCAGCCACGAGGAGGGCATGCACCTGGTCATCGGGCTCATCACCGACGCCCAGCGCGGCGTGGTCAAGAGCACGGCGGACATCAAGGCCATCGGCCACCGCGTGGTGCAGGGCGGCGACCTGTTCAACAGCTCCCGCCTGGTGGACGACACGGTCATGGAGGGGCTGGAGAAGCTCATCCCCCTGGCCCCGGTGCACAATCCCGGCCACCTGGCGGGCATGCGCGTCTCGCGCGAGCTGTTCCCCGGCACCCCGCAGGTGGCGGTGTTCGACACCGTGTTCCACCAGACCATGCCGCCCCGGGCCTACATGTACGCGCTGCCCTACGAGCTGTACGAGAACCTCAAGGTGCGCCGCTACGGCTTCCACGGCACCAGCCACGGCTACGTCACCAAGGAGGCCGCGCGCTTCCTGGGCCGGGCCGTGGAGCAGACCAACCTCATCACCCTGCACCTGGGCAACGGCAGCTCCATGTGCGCGGTGAAGGAGGGCAAGAGCGTGGACACCACCATGGGCATCACCCCGCTGGAGGGCCTGATCATGGGCACCCGCAGCGGCGACGTGGACCCCGCGGTGTACCCGCTGCTGGCCGAGGCGCGCGGCATGTCCATCAAGGACATCGACGACATGGCCAACAAGCAGAGCGGCTTCAAGGGCATCTGCGGCATGAACGACATGCGCGACATCCACGAGGCCGTGGCCAAGGGCGACGCCCGGGCCAAGCTGGCGCTGGACATGTTCGGCTATCGCAATCGCAAGTACGTGGGCTCCTATCTGGCGATCCTCGGCCGGGTGGACGCCCTGGTGTTCACGGCCGGCATCGGCGAGAACGATCCCGTGGCCAGGGAGCTTTCCTGCCGCGGCCTGGAACACCTGGGCATCAAGCTCGATCACGAGCGCAACATGGGTCCGGAGCGCGGCGCGCGCGACATCGCCGCCGCCGACAGCCCCGTGCGCGTGCTGGTGATTCCCACCAACGAGGAGCTGGAAATCGCCCGGCAAACCGCCGAGGTGCTCCGCGCTTAGACGTCTAAGGCTATTGTTTCCCGTGCGGATGGTGTGTCCGGCGGGGGGGATTACTGGAACCCATACCGCAAGGAGGATGAAGTATGGATGCGGCAGCAGCGACTACTGCAGTAGTTGAAACCTGGAAACAAGTGTACACGCCCATCGGCGACGGCGGCTACCTGCTGCCCGCGCTGGTGGCGGCCATTCCGCTGTACGTTCTCTTTTACATGCTGGCCGTGAAGCGCGCGAAGGGTCACTTCGCCGCCGGCCTGGCGCTGCTCTCCGCCCTGGCCGTGGCCATCGGCGTGTGGGGCATGCCCGCCGGCCTGGCCGTCAACTCGTTCCTGTACGGCGCCTCCATCGGCCTGTTCCCCATCGTCTGGATCGTCATCACGGCCATCTGGGTCTACAACATGACCGTCGAGTCCGGCCAGTTCGAGATCATCAAGAGCTCGCTGGCGACAGTCACCGAGGACCGCCGCCTCCAGGCCATCATCATCGCCTTCGCCTTCGGCTCCTTCATCGAGGGCACCGCGGGCTTCGGCACCCCGGTGGCCATCACCGCCGCCATGCTGGTGGGCCTGGGCTTCAACCCGCTGTACGCCGCGGGCCTGTGCCTCATCGCCAACACCGCGCCGGTGGCCTTCGGCGCCCTGGGCATTCCCATCATCGCCGTGGCCGACCTGACCAAGCTTGATCTGATGAAGATCAGCGCCATCACCGGCCGCCAGCTGCCCTTCCTGTCCATCATCGTGCCGCTGTGGCTGTCCGTCACCATGTGCGGCTTCAAGCGCTCCATGGAAGTGCTGCCCGCCATCATCGTGGCCGGCGTGAGCTTCGCCGGCGCGCAGTTCATCGTGTCCAACTACGTCGGCCCCATGCTGCCCGACGTCATCTCCGCCATCGCCTGCATCGTGTCCATGTTCCTGTTCCTCAAGGTGTGGAAGCCCAAGACCATTTGGCGCTTCCCCAACGAGCCCGCCGCCACCGGCCCGGCCACCTGCCCCTACAGCTCCGGCGAAGTCATCCGCGCCTGGATGCCCTGGGTGATCCTGGCCGCCATGGTGTTCGTGTGGGGCCTCAAGCCCGCCCAGGCCATCCTCAACGTGGTCACCCTCTCGCCTGACTGGCCGGGCCTGCACAACATGATCATGAAGACCGCCCCCATCGTGGCCAAGGACGCCGTCTACGCCGCGAAGTTCAAGTTCAACTGGCTGTCCTCGCCGGGCACCGCGGTGCTCTGCGCCGGCATCCTGTCCATCCTGGTCATTCCCAACTACGGCTTCGGCAAGGCCATTCCCGCCTTCTTCCGGACCATCAAGCAGCTGCGCTTCCCCATCATGACCATCGCCATGATCGTGGGCCTGGCCTACCTGATGAACTACTCCGGCATGAGCTCCACCCTGGGCCTGGCCTTCACCCTCACCGGCTCCGCGTTCCCGTTCTTCTCGCCGATCATCGGCTGGCTGGGCGTGTTCCTGACCGGTTCGGACACCTCCTCCAACCTGCTGTTCGGCAACCTGCAGCAGACCACCGCTGGCCAGATCGGCGTCGACCCCGCCCTGTGCGTGGCCGCCAACTCCTCCGGCGGCGTCACCGGCAAGATGATCTCCCCGCAGTCCATCTCCGTGGCCACCGCGGCCTCGAACATGGTGGGCCACGAGGGCGACCTGTTCCGGTTCACCCTGCTGCACTCCATCGCCATGCTTTCCTTCGTGGCGGTGCTGACGTACCTGCAGGCCTACAGCCTGAGCTGGATGCTGCCGTAACCTCGAATAGCCATCACCTCCTCTTGATCACGCGGGAGAGGGCCCTTCGGGGCCCGTCTCCCGCCAAATTTCCCGGCCCGCCACCCCTGGCGGGCCGTCACACAGGCGAGAGAGGCCGCGAGAGCGCCCCCGCCCAAGCGCGGGCCCGAGCAGGGTCCGCAAACGAGGAGCCGCATATGAGCGACACCAACAGACTGGCGGACCTGCTGGCCGAGAAGGCCGGCCTGGTATCGGCGGTTGTCTCGCGGGTGAGGAGCCTGGACGAGGCCTTCGCCTACACCCTGGACGTGTGCGAGAAAAAGGACGCCTGCCAGATCCTGCCCTCCGGCTGCGAGGCCGACCTCTCCGCCGGGGCCGAGGCCCTGTGCGACCTGAAGCTCGGCAAGATCGTGGCCGCCCCCGCGCTGCCCGCAGACCAGGCCGAGGCCCTGCGCACGCTCTGCGCCGAGAAGGGCGTCACGTTCCTCCAGAAGGGCATGCGCAAGCACCTGGGCGGCATCGACATCGGCTTCACCGTGGCCCTGCGCGGCATCGCCGAGACCGGCACCTTCGTGCTGGACTCCCGCAGCGAGGAACTGCGCCTGGCCACCATGCTCTGCGAGGTGCACGTCTGCGTGGTGCCCAGAAGCCTCATCCGCGAGACCAGCTACGAGGTGGAGAGCGACATCCGCGCCCTGAGCAAGGACGCCCCGGGCTACGTGGCCTTCGTCACCGGCGCCTCGCGCACGGCGGACATCGAGCGCGTGCTGGCCATCGGCGTGCACGGCCCGCTGGAACTGCACATCCTGATCCTGGAGGACTAGCCATGCAGAACGCACGCGATCTCAAGCAATACAGGGGCGAGCTGCAGGGCGCCCTGGGCAACGATTTCCTGCGCACCGCCATGGACAACTTCGCCGTGGCCTACCGCGCCGCACGGGCCAAGGCCTTCACCGGCATGGACGTGGACGGGCTGGTGCGCGACATAGCCTGCGCCAAGGACAAGGCCATGGCGAGCATGGACGAGCTCCTGGCCGAGTTCACCA
The DNA here is from genome assembly GCA_023438245.1 of Pseudomonadota bacterium. Taxonomy (GTDB): domain Bacteria; phylum Desulfobacterota; class Desulfovibrionia; order Desulfovibrionales; family Desulfovibrionaceae; genus Humidesulfovibrio. Next base: position 11,158 of record JAEXRD010000023.1, read on the forward strand.
AAAACGCCGAGCGCCAGGGCGTCACGGTCCACGTGGCCAAGACCGCCCAGGAGGCCAACGAGATCATCGGCCGCATCGCCCAGAAGTCGAACGTCAAGCGCATCGTAAAAAGCAAGTCCATGACCGCCGAGGAGACGCTCCTCAACCACCACCTGGAGGACCTGGGCCTGGAGGTGACCGAGACCGACCTGGGCGAGTGGAGCATCCAGCTGCGCCATGAGGGGCCCACCCACATGGTCATGCCCGCCATCCACCTCTCGCGCTACCAGGTGGCCGACCTGTTCAGCGAGGTCACCGGCGCCAAGCAGACCGACGACATCCAGAAGCTGGTGAAGGTGGCCCGCCGCGAGCTGCGCGCCAAGTACGTGCAGGCCGAGATGGGCATCTCCGGCGGCAACTTCGCCGTGGCCGAGACCGGCACCATCGCCCTGTGCACCAACGAGGGCAACGCCCGGCTCGTCACCACGCTGCCGCGCGTGCACGTGGCCCTGGTGGGCCTGGACAAGCTCACCCCCACCATCGGCGACGCCCTGCGCGTCATCCGCGCCCTGCCCAGGAACGCCACCGGCCAGGCCATCACCTCCTACGTGTCCTGGATCACCGGCCCCAACGAGTGCGAATCGGGCGAGGGCGGCAAGAAGGAAATGCACGTGGTGTTCCTGGACAACGGCCGGCGCGCCCTGGCCAAGGACCCCGTGTTCTCCCAGGTGCTGCGCTGCGTGCGCTGCGGCGCCTGCGCCAACGTCTGCCCGGTGTACCGCCTGGTGGGCGGCCACCAGCTGGGCCACATCTACATCGGCGCCATCGGGCTCATCCTGACCTACTTCTACCATGGCCGCGACAAGGCCAAGAACCTGGTGCAGAACTGCATCAACTGCGGCGCGTGCAAGGCCGTGTGCGTGGGCGGCATCGACCTGCCCAAGCTCATCAAGGAGGTCCACGCCCGCATCCAGGACGAGCTGGGCCACCCGCTGCAGAGCGCGCTCCTGGGCAAGGTGCTGAAAAGCCGCAAGCTCTTCCACGCCCTCTTGCGCTCGGCCAAGGCGGTGCAGAAGCCGGTCACCGGCGGCACGCCCTACCTGCGCCACCTGCCCATGATCTTCGCCAAGGACCAGAACTTCCGCGCGCTGCCCGCCATCGCCGAGACGCCCTTCCGCGACCAGTTCGAGAGCGCCCGCGTGAAGGTGGCCAGCCCGAAGTACCGCGTGGCCCTGTTCAGCGGCTGCGTGCAGGACTTCGTGTACCCCGAGCAGGCGCTGGCCGCGGTGAAGCTTTTGGGCAAATACGGCTGCGCCGTGGACTTCCCCATGGAGCAGTCCTGCTGCGGCCTGCCCGTGCAGATGATGGGCGAGCGCGAGGCCAGCCGCAGCGTGGCGGCCCAGAACGTGGCGGCCATGGATCCGGCCCAGTACGACTACATCCTGACCCTGTGCGCCTCCTGCGCCTCGCACCTCAAGCACGGCTACCCGGACATCCTGGGCAAGGACCCCAAGCTGGCCGTGAAGGTGCAGCAGTTCGCCGACCGCGTCATCGACTTCAGCTCCTTCATGCACGACGTGCTGAAGGTGACCCCGGAGGGCTTCCGGGGCGACGGCAAGAAGGTCACCTACCACGCGCCCTGCCACCTCTGCCGCGGGCTCAAGGTCACCGAGGCCCCGCGCGAGCTGATGAAGCTGGCGGGCCTGGACTACCTGCCCGCCGACGAGGAGGACGTGTGCTGCGGCTTCGGCGGAACCTACTCCATGAAGTTCCCCGAGCTCTCCGCCGAGCTTTTGAAGAAAAAGCTTGCGAACGTGGAGAAGACCGGGGCAGAGTTGTTGCTGACCGACTGCCCGGGCTGCATCATGCAGCTGCGCGGCGGCCTGGAAGCCAAGGGCAGCCGCGTGGAGGTTCGCCACGTGGCCGAGGCCCTGGCCGACCGGCTCAAGTAGGCGGCAGCAGACTCAAAAACCCCCCACTGAATGGAAGGAGAGGCGGCATGAAGGACGTGCGCAAACGGGCCCGTGAGCTCATGGAAGGCTATTGCAAGGTGTGCCCCATCTGCAACGGCAGGGCTTGCGCCGGGGAGGTCCCCGGCATGGGCGGCCTGGGCACGGGCTCGTCGTTCATGAACAACGTGGCCGCGCTGTCCGAGCGCACCTTCAACATGCGCCTCATCCACGGGGCCGAGGCGCCGGACACCTCCGTCTCCGTGCTCGGCCTCAGCCTCTCCATGCCCGTCATCGCCGCGCCCATCGGCGGCGTGTCCTTCAACATGGGCGGCAAGATCACCGAGGAACAATACTGCGAGTCCGTCCTGGGCGGCTGCGTGGACAAGGGAACGGTGGGCTGCTCCGGCGACGGAGTGCCCCCGTTCATCCACGAGAGCGGCCTGAACGCCATGGCGGCCCTGGGCGGCGCGGGCATCCCGTTCATCAAGCCCTGGGAGGACAAGGAGCTCTACGAGAAGCTGGACAAGGCCGTGGCCGCCGGAGCCAAGGTGGTGGGCATGGACATCGATGCCGCCGGCCTGGTGACCCTGCGCCTCATGGGCCGCCCCGTGGGTCCCAAGACCCCGGCCAAGCTGAAGGAAATCATCGCCCGCACCCCGGCCAGGTTCGTGCTCAAGGGCGTCATGACCGCCGACGACGCCAAGTGCGCCGTGGACGCCGGAGCCGCGGGCATCGTGGTCTCCAACCACGGCGGCCGCGTGCTGGACCACACCCCCGGCACGGCCCAGGCCCTGCCCGCCATCGCGGCGGCCGTGAAGGGCCAGGTGGCCATCCTGGTGGACGGCGGCGTGCGCACCGGCGGCGATGTCCTAAAGATGCTGGCCCTGGGTGCCGATGCGGTGATGATAGGCAGGCCGGTCTCCATCGCGGCCCTGGGCGGCCTGCGCGAAGGCGTGGGCAAGTACCTGGACCAGGTGCGCGGCGAGCTCGTGCAGGCCATGATTCTCACCGGGACGCAGAGCGCCGCCGCCGTGGGCGAGGACATCCTGTTCCAGGGCTAAAGCGCTCCCCGTCAAAGGGGCTGGACCATGTCAAAAAGCGAAACCGTTCGACTCTCTCCGGGGACCCTGGGCGCGCTCTGCGCCGGGGTCCTTGTCGTCTCCCTGGCGCTGGTGTCCGGGCTGCCCTGGCTTTTGTCCTCCGAGCCCCTGCGCCTGGGCCTGCCCCAGGTGCTCGCGGCGCTGGCCCTGGCCGGGCTGGCCGCGGGGCTGCTCTCCTGGCGCGAGGGCGCCCTGGGCGGGGCCCTGGACGCCTGCCATGAGAGCACCGCCAAGCTCGAAGGGGCGCTGAAGCACCAGACCGGGCTGGCCCAGGGCATCCTGGGCGGCATGCCCATGCCCTACCTGCTGGTGGACGAGCAGGAGCGCGCCGTGCGCTCCAACGAGGCCTGCCTGCAGATGCTGGAGCTCTCCGGCAAGCCGGAGGACTACTACGGCCAGACCCTGGCCCAGATCTTCTACAACGACCCCACCCGCAAGACCGCCGTGGGACGCAGCATCAACGGCGGCGAGGTGTTCCGCAACCTGGAGGTCCAGATCAAGGGCCACCGGGGCGGGGTGCGCCACGTGCTGGCCAACGTCTATCCGCTCTATGACTCCGACAAGCGCTGCCTGGGGGGCCTGTGCCTGTACCTGGACATGACCGCGCTCAAGGAGAAGGAACAGATCATCGTCGACAAGAACCAGGCCGTGACCAGCGCCGCCGACCAGGCGGGCGAGCTGTGCCGCCGCCTGCGCGAGGCCTCCGAGCGCCTCTCCGCCAGCATCGGCCAGACCAGCAGCGGGGCGGGCACGCAGAAGGACCGCCTCTCCGGCGTGGGCACGGCCATGAGCCAGATGGGCGAGGCCGTGGTGGACGTGGCCAGGAGCGCATCCGAGGCTGCGCGCGGCACCGACGACACCCGCAGGCAGGCCGAGCAGGGCGCCCATGTGGTGGAGGAGGTCACCCAGGCCATCCGCCAGGTGGCGGAGCGCGCCCAGGCCATGCAGGAGCGCCTGGCCGAGCTGGGCGGGCAGGTGGCGGGCATCGCCCAGATCCTGGGCGTCATCAACGACATCGCCGACCAGACCAACCTTTTGGCCTTGAACGCCGCCATCGAGGCCGCGCGCGCCGGAGACGCCGGGCGCGGGTTCGCCGTGGTGGCCGACGAGGTGCGCAAGCTGGCCGAGAAGACCATGCAGGCCACCCAGCAGGTGGCCCAGGCCATCACCGGCGTGCAGGAGGGCGCGCGCCGCGCCTCCGAGGTCATGGACGGGGCCGCCCAGGCCGTGGTGCAAAGCACCGGGCTGGCCGACAGCGCCGGGGCCACCCTGCGCGAGATCCTGCGCATCGCCCAGGGCTCTGCGGACCAGGTGCGCGGCATCGCCGCCGCCAGCGAGGAGCAGTCCGCCACCGCCGAGGAGATCACCCGCGCCGTGGACGACGTGGCCTCCCTGGCCGACCGCGTGGCCGGAGAGATGGGCCAGGCCGCGCAGGCCGTGGAAAGCCTGGCCGAACTGGCCGACGAACTCACGGACATCATCGGAAAAATGCAGTCCTGCTAGGGCCGGGCTGCCCAAACACAGCGCCAAGGAGCAAGACCATGATCAAGCACATCGTCATGTGGACCCTGAAGGACAGCGCCGAGGGCGCGGACAAGGCCGCCAACGCCGCCAAGATGAAATCCCTGCTGGAGGCGCTGCCGGGCCTGATCCCCGTCCTCCGCGAGCTGGAGGTCTCCACCGACGTCTTCGCCGCCGCCCCCGGCCCCTGCGACATCATCCTGTACACCACCTTCGACTCCCGCGCCGACCTGGACGCCTACCAGGTGCACCCGGAGCACCAGAAGGTCGTGGCCTTCGTCAAGCAGGTGGTGGCCACCCGCGCCATGGTCGACTACGAGATCTAGCCCGCGCACAGCCGCACTCTCCAAAAGCCCGCAAAAGCGGGCTTTTTTATTTGGCATTTGGCGCTTGTCAAGCACGTCCGGGGAGGGTAGATTACCTTTATCGATTCTGTATTTATGAAATTTATAAATGCGCCGCCAAAGCGTGCGAGGCTTCGATGGAACAGGACCCCAGGAATTGCGCCGAGACCGCCGTTGCCGACGAACTGATGAAGGCGGGCGTGAGCGCCGAGGAAGTGGCCGCCAGCATCACCCCCGGCGACCAGGGCTACTCGGACGGGCTGTACATGCTCACGCGCATGCGCTTCAGCACCGCGGACGCCAAGTGCTACTGGGAGGAGATCGTCAAGCACCACGAGTGGCTCAGCGGCATCCTCGGGCGCGACATCGGCCTGCGCGTGGCCATGTGCGACTACTTCACCAACCTGCACCCCAAGATGCGCGACCCGGTCATCGTGGAGGTGCAGGTGCTGCGCCAGAAGGAGCAGGGGGCCCTGGTGGACGAGCTCACCGGGCTGTACAACCGCCGCTACTTCAACGACGCCATCGCCCGCGAGGTGGAGCGCTACAAGCGCTTCGGCCAGCGCTTCTCCCTGGTCATGCTCGACGTGGACCACTTCAAGCGCTTCAACGACACCTACGGCCACAGCGCGGGCGACGAGGCCTTGAAGACCGTGGCCGAGGCCCTCAAGAACACCGCGCGCAGCTTCGACCACGTGGTGCGCTACGGCGGCGAGGAGTTCGCGCTCATCCTGCCGCACACTGACAGCGAGCAGGCCTACGCCGCGGCCGAGCGCCTGCGCAAGGCCATCGCCTGCACGCCCGTGGCGGTGAACGGCCAGGACGTGACCATCTACGCCAGCCTGGGCACCGCCACCTTCCCGGAGGACGCCATCAACGGCCGCGACCTGGTGAACCGCGCCGACGAGGCCCTGTACGAGGCCAAGGAGACGCGCAACCGCACCTGCACCTTCCTGGAAAAGAACCGCCGCTTCCCGCGCGCGCCGCTCAACCTGCACGTCAGCTGCTCCGGCGCGGCCTGCGACGGCGCCATCATCCGCGTGCTGAACATCAGCTTCGGCGGCATGTTCTGCGAGTCGGCCACGCCCATGCTGCCCGGCACGCTGGTGGATGTGTCCCTGACCAACCAGGGGCCGGGCGAGCCCATCAGCCTGCGCGCCCGCGTGGTGCGTCTGGAGCGCGAGGACGACGCCAGCACTTACGGCGTGGCCCTGGCCTTCGAGATGCAGAGCCACGAGGACCGGCGCTCGCTGGTGCGCCTGGTGGAGCGCGACCAGGCCCAGCCGGCCGCATAAAATCCTTGTGCGGGGCTGCCCTCCGGGCTATTTCAGGGGGACATGCCGGGCTGCGCGCCGCTGACTGTCTTCAACTGGCCGCGCCCAAGGAGGAACCACGCGCATGAGCACCGACGACACCAGCAAGCTTACCCACCTCGGCTCCGGAAAGACCAGCTACGCCTTCTCCGAGCCCACCGCCGCCATCCTGGAGGCCTTCCCCAACCAGTATCCGGGCCGGTCCTACACCATCCAGTTCGTGCACCCGGAGTTCACCAGCCTGTGCCCCAAGACCGGCCAGCCGGACTTTGCCACCATCGAGATCAACTACGTGCCCGACCAGTTCTGCATCGAGACCAAGTCCCTCAAGCTCTACTTCACCGCCTACCGCAACCACGGCTCGTTCATGGAGACCATCACCAACAAGATCCTGGACGATCTCGTGAGCGTCTGCCACCCGCGCTCCATGCAGGTCATCGCCCGCTTCAACCCGCGCGGCGGCACCACGCTGAACGTCACCGCCGAATTCCGTCAGGACGACTCCGCGCCCATCGAGACGCGCTTCTAGCACCGCTGCAGCCCCCGGCGGCCAGGGCCTCGCGCTCCGCGCCCCGGCGGCCAGGGCCTCGCGCTCCGCGCCCCGGCGGCCAGGGCC
>JAEXRD010000027.1 GCA_023438245.1 Pseudomonadota bacterium
CACGCGCCCTTTCCTGCCCCGCGCTCTACTCCGGTGTCGGCTCCCCGTCCTGGGCCGGAACCGGCAGCCCCAGCGCCCGCCACAGGTCCGGCGCGCGGGAGGCCAGGCTGAAGCGCGCCACGCAGGTTGCGCGGGCGGCGGCGGCCATGCGCTCGCGCAGCTCCGGGTCGCCCGCCAGCAGCAGCACGAACTCCGCCCACTGGCCCGGCTGGTCCACCAAAAATCCGTCCACCCCGTGGGTCACGATCTCGCGGTTGAAGCCCACGGCGCTGGCGATGGGCACCGCCCCGCAGGCCATGTACTGCAGCGCCTTGAACCCGCACTTGCCGCGCGTGAACTCGTCGTCGGAAAGCGGCATCAGCCCGCAGTCGAAGCCGCGCAGCTGGTCGATCTCGCGCTCGCCGCTCCAGGGCTCGTAGCGCACCATTTCCTCCAGCTCGCCGTGGTAGGGCTTGTCGCTCACCACGCGCACCTCGACGCGCCCCCGGAGCGGGGCCAGCTCGCGCAGCACCTTCGGCAAAAACCACATGTTGCCCGAGGTGCCCATCCAGCCCACGCGCAAGGGGCCCAGGGCCGCGCGCTCCGCCGGGCCGGGAGTGTAGCGGCCGGTGTCCAGCAGCGTGGGCAGGATGAAGATGTTCTGCTGGTGCTCGCCCGCGCGCTGGGCCAGGTAGGCGTTGCCCGCGATGACCAAATCCACGCTGGCGCAGGTGTGGGCGAAGCGCCGGGCGATCTTCCCGGCCTTGGCGGCGGCGCCGGGCTTGTCCTGATCCGCCGGGTGCAGCGCCCACAGCGCGTCGTCCACGTCGTAGGCCAGCAGCTCGCAGCGCCTGCGGATGAGCGAAAGCTCCCAGGGCGCGAACAGCTTCTGCTGGATGACCACGACCTTCGCCCGGGGCAGCGTGAGCAGGAAGCCCAGCCGCTGGTGCAGGGCCTTGGGCGCGCGCAACCAGTCCACCTTCAGCCCGCGCTCGCGGCCATGCGCCACGAAGGGCAGCACCCGGAAGCGCACGCTGGGCAGCGTCTCGCCCGAGGGGGCCAGAAACAGGACGTCCAGCACGTCGGGCCTGGCCACTAGCCCAGCCCCTTCTCGGCCAGGATCCGGTCCACCATGGCGTAGTAGGGCTCCAGGCCGCAGGGCCGGTCCTCCGGCCAGATGAACGGCGCGCGCGAGCCGCTCCGGGCCTCCTGCGCGGCCTGCTCGATGAGCCGGGCCAGCGCCTGGTGGTCGCCGGGGTCCTGCAGCACGTGGCGCTGCGGCACGAACACCGCGCTGCCGTTGCGCGCGCTGGAAATGGCGGGCAGGCCGCAGGCCAGGGCCTCCAGCACGGCGTTGGAGCAGGCGTCGTAGTAGGTGGGCAGCGCGAAGATGTCCGACGCCCCGTAGAAGCCGGGCATGTCCTGCACCCGGCCCTGGAAGCGCACCCGGCCCTCCACGCCGAGGCTGCGGGCCAGCGCCAGCCACTGTTCCGGCCCGCGCCCCCCGGCCACGGCCAGCCGGAAGCGCTCCGGCAGCAGGGGCAGCGCGCGGATGAGCGTGCCCACGCCCTTGAGCGCGAAATTGGTGCCCGCCGTGCACACCACCACGTCGGCGGGGCCGTAGCCCAGCTCCGCCCGCAGGGCCTCGCGCCGCGCCGGGTCCGGCGGCGAAAAGCGCGCCAGATCGGGCCGGTTGTACACCACGCTCACGCGCTGCGGATCGATGGCCGGATGTGCCTCCAGCAGCCAGTCGCGTACCAGGTCGGACACGCAGACGATGCGCTGGGCGGGGTTGGCGGGCGCGTCGAACTGGCGGGCCTCCAGCCAGGAGATCACGGCGCTGGAGGGCGACACGGCCCGGCGCAGGCGCTTGAACAGCTGCCCCGCGCCGCCGCCGTAGGCCGCCTCGGTGAGGCGGTTGAAGATGGCCTGCGGGCCGCCGCCCACGCGCAGGATGTCCTGGCTCCAGGTGCGGCCCAGGCCGATGACCAGGTCGTAGGACACGCGGGCCAGGCGGCGCTCCACGCCCCGGGCGAACCACAGGTTCTTGAGCGCGCGGCCCAGCGGCGGGCGGCCCAGGGCCACGGCGCGCACCCCGGTGGGAGCGCCCTCGGCCCTGGCGCACAGGAACTCCACCTCGTGGCCGCGCGCGGCCAGGCCCTCGGCCAGGCGCCAGCCAAAGCCCTCGGCCCCTCCGTAGAGGCCGAGGCGCGGCATGGCGAGGGCGATGCGGGCCTGGGGCATGGGTTCTCCGTTCGTGCGGGGGGTCTGGCGCTGTCTTGAACCAAATGCCGGGCTTTGACAAGCGGGCCGGGCCTGGGGCATGGAGGCGGCACAACCCCCGAGAGGTGCCCATGTTTCCCGCCCCCGCCTGGGACTACTCCCTGCAGCTGTTCTTCAACCAGGAGCTGCGCTCGCCCGTGCTGGACGTGGTTCTGCCCCTGTTCTCCTCGCGCGCGCTGCTCTTCGCCATCCTGTCCGGGCTGCTGGTGTGGCGCTGCGCAAAGCTCGGCAAGAGCCAGGCGCTCTACTTCATCCTGCTGGTGCTGTGCATGGGCGCAAGCGACCTGGCCACCAACCAGGTCAAGCACGCCGTGGGCCGGGTGCGGCCCGAGCATTCCATCGCGGGCACCTACTACCAGCAGACCGGCACGTGGCAGCGCCTGCCCGCGGACTTCCGGCAGGAGAAGGAGCGCGGCCCGTCCTTCCCCTCGGCCCACGCGGCCAATTCCGCCGCGCTGGCGGTGCTGGCGGCGCTGCTCTGGCCCAGGCTGCGGCGCTCCACCTGGGCGCTGCCCGCCGTGGTGGGCTGGTCGCGCCTGTACCTGGGCAAGCACTTCCCCACGGACGTCATCGGGGGCTGGGCCCTGGGCATCGTGGTGGCGCTGCTGTTCTGGCAGCTCTGGAAGGTGGCCTCGCGCCGCATGAGCGTGAGCTGCGGGCCCGGCCCGGCGTACTGACCGGCGGCAGACCCACGCCAAATTCGCCCAAACCGGGGCGGCTTTGCAAAACGAGGAATTTTGTTCCCTGGCGAGGAAAGAGGCGGCTGGGGGCCGGGGATAGTACGCAAGCGGTACAGCCCCGGACCCCAGCCGCCTCCTGACGATGTCCAGGGGGCAAAAGGCCCGTTTTGCCCCCCCTGCCTCAGCGCCCCAAACGTCTCTGCATCAGCACGAAGTCGGCCAGCACCAGCATGGCCATGGCCTTCAAGACCGGCACGATGCGCGGAATGGCGCAGATGTCGTGGCGGCCGCCCACGGTGATGCTCACGGCCTCGCCCAGGCGGTTCACGGTCTGCTGCTCGCGGGCGATGGACGGGATGGGCTTGACGTGGGCGCGCACGATGAGGTCCTGGCCGCTGGAGATGCCGCCCAGGATGCCCCCGGCGTTGTTGGAAAGGTAGCCCTCCGGGCGGATGGGGTCGTTGTTCGCGCTGCCCAGCGAGCGCGAGGCCGCCACGCCGGAGCCGATCTCCACGCCCTTCACCGCGCCCACGCCCATGAGCGCGTAGGCCAGGCGGGCGTCCAGCTTGTCGAACACCGGCTCGCCCAGGCCCCTGGGCATGCCCGTGGCGCGCACCTCCACCACGCCGCCCAGGGTGTCGCCCTGGCCCTTGACCTCGCGCACGCGCTCCTCCCAGGCCTCGACGACACTGGCGTCGGCGCTGAAGAAGGGCCGGGAAAGTTCGGGATTGTCCGCGCCGCCGAAGTCCCGCGCCGGGGCGGCGATGCCCCCCAGCTCCACCGTGGCGGCGCTGACGCGGATGCCCAGGCTTTTCAGCAGTTCCTGGGCGATGGCCCCGCCCGCCACGCGGCTTGCGGTCTCCCGCGCGGAGGAGCGGCCCCCGCCCCGGTAGTCGCGCAGGCCGAACTTGGCCTCGAAGGTGACGTCGGCGTGGCCGGGCCGGTACACGTCCTTGATCTTGGAATAGTCGTGGGAGCGCTGGGCGGTGTTCTCGATGAGGAAGCCGATGGGCGTGCCGGTGGTGACGCCCTCGAACACACCGGAGAGCAGGCGCACCTCGTCGGCCTCCTTGCGGGCGGTGGCGGCAAGGCCCCCTTGGCCGGGCTTGCGGCGGTCCAGCTCGGTCTGGATGATCTCCGCGCTGAGCGGCAGGCCCGGCGGGCAGCCGTCCACCACCCCGCCCAGGGCCGCGCCGTGGGATTCGCCGAAGGTGGTGAGGGTGAACAGGGTGCCGAAGGTGTTGCCGCTCATGAGGAATATCCTTGTGGGTTAGTTTGATCCCAGGAGTTCGAGGCAAGCGTCGGCCCCGGCGGCGAAGTCCGACCCGCCGGAGAGCTCCAGGGCCGGAACCCCGGCCAGCACGCGGGCGTAGTCCCCAGGAGCGAGTTTGGCGGTGCGCAGGGCCTCGGGCAGGTAGAACAGGCCCGGCTCCTTGCGCAGGGCCTCCACCAGGTCGGGCCGCTCGGCCAGATCCACGCGCCCGGCCTTCATCGGCCCGCCGCCGTGGCTCCAGTTCAGCACCACCAGCCCGGCCAGCGGCGCGGACAGCGCCATGCGCCCGGGCCCGAAGCAGGCCGGGATGAGCGCGTCGTACTTGTGCTCCAGGGCGAAGAGTTCTTCCTTCGGCAGGCCGGAATAGGCCAGGCGCAGCTCCTCCGGCAGGGCGCAGGAGAGCAGCGGAGAGAGCTCGGCGTTGCCCAGGGCCGTGCCGGGGTTCAGGCGCGGGTGCTTGGGGATGCCGTGCAGCACGGGGGCGCCCTCGTCCTTGCCCGGCCCTGTTCCCGGTTCGATGGCCGCCCGGTCGTTGGTGAGGAACCGGCCGCCGCGCGCCACCAGGTGCAGCGCCAGGGTGGACTTGCCCATGCCCGCGAACCCGCACAGGGCCAGGCCTTTTCCTTCGCAGACGACCCCGGCGGCGTGGGCCAGCAGCCAGCCCTGGGCCACGCGGCGCTCCAGGTAGCGGGTGCACAGGAAGTTCACGACCTGGTTGCGGTTCTCCAGGCAGGGGCCCACGGCGATGTTCGGGGCCGGGGATGGGCCGAAGAAGAAGAGCATGCCCGTGGCCTGCTTGCGCACCACGCGCCCGCCGCCCACGTCCGCGTAGCGCTCCTTGTCCTGGCGCTTGCCCGGCGGGGCCGGGCGGGGGGTGAGCTGCACGGGCGGGCGCGCCGCCGGGGCCTCCAGCAGCAGGAACAGCTGTTCCGTGCCCTGGCTGCCCGAACCGCCTGAGATAAGCCCGCCCGGATCGTCCTGGGCCAGCTCGCCGAAATAGGCGCGCAGGTCCTCCAGCAGGGCCTCGGAATTGCTGCGCAGGCGCAGGGTCAGCTCCTCCAGGCGCAGCAGCAGGCCGTGCTTGGCCGGGTACTGCCCGGCCACGGCCTTGGCCAGGTCCATCAGCCGGGGGCCGCTTGAGGTCGAGACGCCGAACGCGGAAGGCTTGGGGGTGAAGGTGACCTGCATCACGCGCCCCCGTCCAGGCGCTGGCGGTACTGGGAGATGACCGCGCCGCGGTCCATGCCCGCCAGGATGAGCTGCTTGGCGATGAGCAGGTCGTCCCAGGCCGGCTGCAGGCCGATCTCGCGCACGGCCTTGCGCGAGCTGCCGCTGGTGGCGGGCAGGGCCTTCTCGCCCATGTGCGTGTCGTCGCCCATGAACACCAGGATGGGCCTGCGCCCGCCGCCCCGGCGGCGGTTCTTCTCGTGCAGCACGGAGATGAGGAACTCGGTGTAGCGCTGGCTTTGCGGGTTCCACACCTCCACGCCGTCCACGTCGTACTCGGCCAGCAGGATGGGCCAGAACTGCTCCGGGTGGGGGATGACCACGCCGCCGCCAAGCGCCCGCGTCTCCTCGATAAACTCCGTGGTGCGGTAGAAATAGGTGAGCGGGAAGTGCTCCTTGACCACGCTCTTGACGCTCTTGAGCAGGGACAGCACGCGGTTGGCCACGGCGGGGCCCAGCACCGGGCGCATGCTGTCCACCCAGGCGGCCACCAGCTTGTTCTTGAAGGCGCTGGGCGGGATGTCGCCCTCGTGCCTGTCCAGCAGGGCCTCCAGCTTGCGGCACAGGGCGCGGGTCAGCGTCACCAGCTCGTCGTCCGCGCCGCTTTCCTTCACGGCCTGGGCCAGCTTGTCCTCGTCGGGCCGGGTGACGCAGCGCAGGTAGTCGAAGAGCTGTGTGGAGCGGTAGGCGTGGGTGTGGTGCAGCATGTTCTTGAGCGACGTGGCGCCGCGCACCCTGTCGGCCCGGAAATGCAGCAAAAGCTGCACCTTCTGATTGAACCCGCGCGAGTAGCAGTCCACCTCCACCCCGGCATACTGGTCCCATTCCATGAGCTCGTTGTGCTGGGTGGGAATGATGAGGCTTTCGCGCATGGCCGGGTAGCTGGCCTCGATGCGCTGGCGGATGAGCGGCATGGGCACGAATTCCGGGTGCCAGTGCACGGCCAGCACCGAGGTCTGGCCCGGCTGCACCACGGCGGGCGTGGTGACGCGCGCCCTGGCCTGCTCGTCCATTTCCACGCTGGTGATGGCGGCGAAGCGGCGCTCGTCGTCCTCCGTCACCGGGCCGCCCACGGCCTGTAGCAGCTCCGCGGCGGAGGCCGGGGCCTGGCCGCTTTCATACAGCTTGTGCATGCTCTCTCCCGAAAGGACTATTTGAACTGGGCGTGGCAGGCGCTTCTGCGCCGGTCCAGCCGCCCCAAAATTTCGACCAGCGCCTCCACGTCGTGGCGGTGGAAGGCCTCGCGCAGCAGCAGCGCATCGGCCAGGAAGGCCGCGCCCGCGCTTCTCATCTCCGGATCGTCGTGCGCCTTGGCGTCCATCTCCACCATGATCTCGGCCAGGCTCAGGAAGGACTCCAGGGTCTCCTCCGAGGGCAGGATTCCGCCCCGCGTGACGCGCTCCAGCACCTTGGCGTCGGCCTGCATGCGCTTCTTGAGCTGGCGGTATTTTTCCTTCTTGGCGGGGTCCATCTTGGCCGCGTCCCTCTTGGCGGATTCAGGCTTCACGGCGTCCTTCCTTTTCTCCGGCCTGGCCATGGGCACCAGCACCTCCCCGGCGCGCTTGGCCTTCAGCTTCAGCTCCAGGCCGTGGCCCTTGCGCTCGGCCACCAGCACCAGCTTGCGGCAGTCCGCCACCGGCAGCCCGGCCAATTCCCCTTCCGCCGCTTCCGGGCGTCCCTCCAGGGCATCGGCCAGTCGCCGCAGCAGGGCGGGCAGTTCGGATGGGGTCATTTCGCGCGTGAACTTCCAGGAATCGGACATGTCTCCCTCCTGATGCGGCCCTGTTGACCCGGACGGGGGGCAAAGGACAATGCTACGGAATTCGCGCCCGGCTGGCAACGGGCGAGCGGTCGGCGTTCCTGCCAGCGTTCCTACCAGCGCTCCTACCAGCGCTCCAGGCGGGCGACCACCGCCAGCGCCTGGCGCACGAGCTCCTCCAGCGGGGCATCGGCGGGCAGTACGGCGCGGGCGAGGCCCTCGTACAGCGGGGCGCGCTCGGCCAGCACCTGGCGCACCTCCTCGGCGATGGAGGCCCCGGTGAGGCTGGGGCGCTGGGCGTTCTCGGGATTGCGCAGCAGGCGCTCGGCCAGCACCTCGGGTTCGGCCTTCAGGTAGAAGGTCAGGCCCTTCTTCAAAATCTCGCGGTTCTCCTCGCGCAGCACGATGCCGCCGCCGCAGGACACCACCTGGCCGCTGAACAGCGCCACGTCGGCCAGCACGTCCTGCTCGGCCTGGCGAAAGGCTTCCCAGCCGCCCTCCGCCACGATCTCGGCCACGGTCTTGCCCGTGGCCAGGGCGATGCGCCGGTCCGTGTCCACGAAGGGGCGTTTCAGGCGCGCGGCCAGCCTGCGGCCCAGCGTTGTCTTGCCGCAGGCCCTGGGCCCGATGAGGAAGATGTTTTCGGCCTTGCGCATGTGCCCTCCGCCCTGTGGTGCAGGTGGCTGATCCTAGCGCAAATCCCGCCGGGATTCAAACGCGCCATGACCGGCCTGCCGGACGGGCCCGCCCGCGCCCGAGGCCCGAGCTTGCGCGCCCGGCCAAGAGGGACTAGTATCCCGCCTCCCGCCCTGCCCTCCGGGCGCGTGCGGCCACCCACTCCATCACAAGGAAACACAATGAAGACAGCCATTTTCGGCTTTTCCGGCTCCGGCAAGTCGGACATGTTCGCCGCCCTGGCGGGCGAGAAGGCCGCCGCTGCGGGCAACCGCGCCATGGTCAAGGTGCCCGAGCCGCGCCTGGACCCGCTCATCAAGCTTTTCACTCCCAAGAAGATCACGCTCAGCGAAATCGAGTACCTGGACGTGCCGGGCGGCGGCGGCAAGGGCCACGGCCTGGGCGAGAAGGTGCTCAACGACATCCGCCCCTACGACTGCCTGCTGTGCACCCTGGACGCCCACACCGGCGTGTCCGACCCCAACCAGCAGCACGGCGCGGTGGAGGCCGACCTCATCGTCTCCGACCTGGCCGTGGTGGAAAAACGCCAGGAGCGCATGGCCCTGGACAAGCGCAAGAACGCCAGCCTCGTCGACCCCAAGGAAGAGGAGTGCCTGGCCAAGGCCCGCGCCATCCTGGAAGAAGAAAAGCCCCTGCGCACCGACCCGGCCCTGTGCGCCGAACCGGCCATGCGCGGCTTCCGCTTCCTCTCGGCCAAGCCCATCCTGTACGCCTGGAACGTGGCCGAGAAGGACATGGACAGCTTCGAGATCCCGGCGGACAGCGTGGGCCAGATGCACATGGTGGTCTCCGCCCGGCTGGAGCGCGAGCTGGCCGCCATCGAGGACCCCGAGGAAAAGGCCATGTTCCTGGCCGACCTGGGCCTGACCGAAAGCGCCCTGGACAAGGTCATCTCCCGCACCTACAAGCTCCTGGGCCTCATGAGTTTCCTCACCGCCGGAGACAAGGAGGTCCGCTCCTGGCCCGTGCGCGTGGGCGCCACCGCCCCCGAGGCCGCGGGCGTCATCCACACCGACTTCCAGAAGGGCTTCATCCGCGCCGAAGTCATCGGCTACGCGGACTTCCTCAAGGCCGGCGACTTCAAGAAAGCCAAGGAGCTGGGCCTTGCCAGGCTTGAGGGTAAAGATTATCATGTGCAGGACGGGGACATCATCGAGTTCCGCTTCAACGTCTAGGCGCGCCGAAACATGGTGAAACGGCGCGCCGCAAGCCAGGAGGCCGCCGTGGGAACCGTTTGCCAAGCCGAAGCCCGGCACGAGGTGTTCATCGACCGCTCGGAGTGCAACGCCTGCTCCGGCTGTTGCGACATGTGCCCGGACATTTTCGAGTGGGACGCCGACGAGGGCAGGCCCTGCCTGAAGCAGCAGTTCGCCACCCACGACGAGGTGCGCGAGGCCATCGCCTTCTGCCCGCGCCGCTGCATCACGGTGGACGGCTGGACCGAGGAGTTCTACTAAGACCGCCGCCACGCCACCCGACGGAAACGAACGGGCCGGGAGCCTCCCGGCCCTTTTCTTTTGCCCCGCCCGCGGGCGGTTGCTCACGCCTTGACCCTGCGCGCCCGGAGGCGTAGCGCGCATTCCATGTCCATGCCGCGCCCCCCGCTGCTCACCTTCCGCTTCCTGGCCCTTTGCCTGTTCACCCTGCTGGCCTACTGCAACATCTCGGTGTTCTACAGCCTGTACCTGCACCTGGAGACCCTGGGCGTGGCCCAGGCCCAGCGCGGGTCGATCATCGGGGCCTCGTCCCTGGCCACCATCCTGTGCTTCCTGTTCGCCAGCCCGTGGCTCACCGCGCGCAACGCCCCGCTGTGGATCTTCGCGGGCATCGCGGTGCTGCTGGGCTGCGGCGGCGGCTACCTGCTGGCGCGCGACCCGGCCCAGCTGCTGGCCCTGCGCCTGCTGAACGGGGCCGGGGTGTACCTGCTCTCCGCCCCGGCCATGACGCTGCTCGTGGCGCACATCGCGCCGGAGCGCAGCGGCCAGGCCTTCGGCCTGTACTCCGTGTCCGCCCTGCTGCCCTACTCCATCATCCCCGCGCTGTTCGACCGCCTCAACCCGCTGCTGCCCAGCCCGGCCTGGGGCTACGCCCTCATGAGCCTGGCCCTGGTGCCCGCGGCGGTCATCAACCTGGTGCTGCTGCGCCAAGGCCCACAGGAGCACGCCTCGCACGCGCTGGCCGCGCCGACGGGCAAAATCCGTCTGGCGGCCACGCTGCGCACCACCTGGGAGAACCTGCGCCGGGCGCGCACCAGCCTGCTGCTGGCCATCAACGCCGTGTACTACCTGAACTTCGCGGCCCTGTTCTTCCTGTCCAAGAGCCTGTTCGAAAGCCGGGGGCTGGGCGGTGTGGGCCTGTTCTTCAGCATCCAGACCGCGCTGATGATCGTCATCCGGCTCACCGCAGCGCGGCTGTTCGACGTGGTGGACCGGCTGCGGCTCATCGTGTGGTGCTACGCCCTCACGGCTCTGGGTTTCGCGCTGCTCTGGGCCACGCACGGGCTGGCGCTGGAGGTCTGCGCGGCGCTGGTGCTGGGATTGGGCATGGGCGTGGGGCCGCCCTCGCTCAACGGGCTGATGTACGCCATCAGCGAGCCGAAACTGCGCGGCGTGAACTCCAACCTCATGACCATGGCGCTGCAGTCCGGCAGCTTCCTGGGGCCCATCCTGGGCGGGCTGGCCGTGGGCGCCATCGGCTACGCGGGCTTCCTGGGGGTGGGCATCGCCGCCAACCTGGGCGGCATGGCGCTGTGCGGCGTGTTCCGCAGGCGCGGCTGGCACCGGGCGCATGAGGATGCCCCGGTCGAAGGCTCCCAGCGTTCTTAGCGGGCCTGCTTCCAAACGATGGATTGTGTTCCCTGGCTAGGAGAGGGGCGGCTGGGGGCCAGGGAGAGCACTCGTGCGGTGCAGCCCTGGACCACAGCCGCAGCACGACGACGCCAGGGGGCAAAAGGCGCTTTTCGAAGCAGGCCCCTACCAGTCCAGGCCGATGACCTCGACTGCCACAGGACCGTGCACCCCGCGCACCAGCACCAGCTCGATGTCCGCCGTGCTGGAGGGGCCGGTGACGAGGTTCAGGCAGGCGGGCAGGCTGCCCTCCGCCGACCTGTGCCGCTCCAGCAGTTCCGGCAGGGCCGAGACATCGGGCGCGAGCACGGCGCGGGGCACCAGGCACACGTGCGCGATGGGCAAAAGCGACACCGAGCGCGGGCAGTCCGGCCCGGCCACCAGCGCCAGGCTGCCGGAATCCAGCAGCGCGGCGTGCGCCCCGGTGATGCCCAGGTCGGCCCGGGCCAGCGCCGGGCAGGGGCGGCGGTCATCGTCCGTCGGGACCTCCAGCCGCTCCAGGCCCGCCACCCCGGAGAGCGCGGCATCGACATCCACCGGCAGCTCGGCCCAGCGCACGTAGCTCCTGGCTCCGCGCTCGCGGGCGATGTCCGCCACGTGGGCCTGGGCCTCGGAGGGGCTTTTGGCCAGGCGCAGGCGCACAGTGAGCGGCTCCAGCACCTGCGCGAACCTCTCCCAGCAGTCCCCGTCCACGGGGCCCACGGGAATGGGGGCCGGACGCGCCGGAGGCGGCGTAAGCCGCCCGGACAGGGGCGCGGTGGCCTGCGCGGCGCGCAGGGCGGCCAGGATGCGCTCGCGGCTCATGCGCGCCCCCCGCTGCTGCTTCGGGCTTTCTGCCGCGCCCGGAACCGGGCGGAAAAACGCTTCTTGAGGGCCGGGAGCTGGCGCGACTCCACGAAGCGGGCCAGGCCCTCCACGCGGGAGACCTTGGGCAGCAGGTCCAGGTGCGGGTCCACGGCCCAGGCCAGGCCAACGGCGGCGCGGTAGGCCAGCGGGTGGCGCGCCAGGAAGGCGTGCAGCGCGCCCAGCGGGTTGGCGCGGCCCTCGGCCACGCGGCGGCGCAGGCTGAGCAGCATGCGCGGGTGGTCGATGCTCAGCGGGCAGGTGCGCTTGCAGGCCCCGCACTGGGTGCAGCCGTAGGGCGTGTCCGGGGCGTCGGCCACGGGCAAGAGCGCCGAGCCGAGCACCGCGCCGATGGGGCCGGAATACACCCAGCCGTAGGCGTGGCCGCCCACGGTCTGGTACACGGGGCAGGCGTTGACGCAGGCCCCGCAGCGGAAACAGAGCAGGATCTCGGCCAGGGCCGGGTCGGCCAGCACCTTGGAGCGCCCGCCATCCAGGATCACCAGGTGCATCTCCCGCGCGCCGTCGGCGTCCTCGTCCCGCCTGGGCCCGGTGAGCACGGAGACGTACGAGGACATGCGCTGGCCCGTGGCGCTGCGCGGCAGGGCCCGCAGCACGTCGGCGGCATCCTCGGGCGTGGCCACCACCTTCTCCAGGCTCATCACCGCCACGTGCACGCGCGGGCAGGTGGTGCTCATGCGGATGTTGCCCTCGTTCTCCACCAGCACCACGCTGCCGGTGGAGGCGATGGCCATGTTCGCGCCGGTGATGCCCAGGTCGGCGGCCAGAAATTTTTCGCGCAGGGCTCGGCGGGCCAAGAGCGTCAGCTCCGGGATGGTCTCCTCGCCGCTCAGGTCCAGGCCCAGCTTGTCGCGGAACAGCTCCGCCACCTGGGCGCGGGACTTGTGGATGGCCGGGGCGATGATGTGCGAGGGGGCCTCGCCCGCCAGCTGCACGATGAACTCGCCCAGGTCCGTCTCCCAGACCTCAAGCCCGGCCTGCTCCAGCGCGGGGTTGAGCGCGATCTCCTCGGTGATCATGCTCTTGCCCTTCACCGCGATTTTGGCCCCGGCCTGGCGGGCGATGTCCACCACGATGGCGCGCGCCTCGGCCGCGTCCCCGGCCCAGTGCACGCGCACCCCGGCGGCCGTGGCGTTCCGCTCCAGCTCCACCAGCAGCTCCGGCAGGCGGGCCAGGGCGGAGAGGCGCGCATGGCGGGCGCGGGCGAAGTGGGCGTCGCCCCCTTCGAACCCCTCCAGCGCCACCCGGCGCTTGTTCTGGAAATAGCGGGTGGCGTGGTCCAGCACGCGGCGCTGCGGCGCGTCGTGGCAGGCCCTGTCCACGTCCTGGCGGAAATTGCGGCAGTGGGGCTTCACGGACGCCCCCCGGCCTTGGGCAACCCGGCTGCCAGGATCTGCGCCACGTGCAGCGCGGGCAGGCCCTTGCCCAGGCGCGCCAGGTAGCCGCCGATGTTCATGAGGCAGCTGGGCTCCGCGCTGACCACGAGCCCGGCCCCGGTGTCCAAAATTTCGTGGGCCTTGTCCTCCACCAGCGATTCCGACAGGGACGGGAACTGCACCGAGAACAGCCCGCCGAAGCCGCAGCAGCGGTCGGCGCGCTCCGGCTGCACCACCGTGAGCCCGCGCACGCAGGAGAGCAGGCGCAGGGCCGGGGTGGTCCCCTGCCGCTCATCCAGCGTGGCGACCTGGCAGGACGCGTGGAAGCAGGCCCTGGCGACGAAGCGCGCGCCCAGGTCCTCGCGGCCCAGTTCGTCGGTGAGGAAGGCGCAGAACTCGTGGGTGCGCGCGGCCAGGGCCACGGCGCGGGCGTGGTCCGCGCTGCCCGGCTCGAAGAGTTCGGGGTAGCTGTGCACCATCTTCACGCAGGAGCCCGAGGGACAGACCACGGGGGCGGCATCCCCGAAGATGTCCAGCACGCGCAGGGCCAGGACGCGGGCGCGGTTCCAGTCGCCGGTCTTGTAGGCCATCTGGCCGCAGCAGGTCTGGCCGGGGGGCAGCGCGGGCGTCAGGCCCAGGTGCTCCAGCACGGCCACCACCGCCTCGCCGATCTCGGGCAGGCAGTCTTCCACAAGGCAGGGAACAAGGAGCTGGACGCGGGTGAACTTGGGCATCCGCAGTGCTTACGCCCCCACCCCCGCGCTGGCAAGGGCGCGGATTACGCCTTTTTGGCCTGGGCCTTGCCCGGTCCCTTGCCGGAGCCCTTGCCGGAGCCCTTGCCGGGATCTATCCGGCAGGACTCGCTGCAGCAGGTGCCGTACAGGAAGCCGTTGTAGGCGTGCAGGATGCGCTCCTCGCGCTCCCGGCGCTGGGGGGTCAGCGGAACGCGTTCCGTCCGTGCGTCCCAGGCCAGGGCCTCGGCCCAGGTGGGGATGGCGCGGGCGCCGGTGGCCCGCACCTCGCCCGTGGTCGTGTCCAGGATGGACGCGCCGATGCTGTCCGTGGCGATGGCCACGGGCACCGGCCCGCCGGGGAACAGCCGCGCGGCGCTCACGGTCTCGCGCTCGAAGCTGCCCACGTCCCCGGCGCAGAAGATCACCAGCACGATGGGCCGCCCGGACTCGTCGCGCGCCACCAGATCGACCACTCGCCCGGTCTCCTCGCCGTCGATGCGGAAGACCAGCGGCTCCTTGGCGGTGAGCGAACCGCGCGGGTAGCCCTTCTCCTCCACGAGCAGCCGGGCCAGGGCCTGGCGGAACTCCTCGTAGGTGGTCTCCTCGATGGACTGGCCGGAAAGATAGTCGGTGAGCATGCCGCCCAGGCTGACCTCGTGCATGGCGCTCCTCCTGATGCTTCAAGACTAAATGCCCGGCGCGGGAAGTCAAGCCGGACGGCCCACGAGGAAGGCCCGCTTGCGCGGGCCTCCATTGGTTTTCTGTCTTCTGGGGCCGTCGACCAAGAGAGGAATTTTGTTCCCAGGCAAGGAAGAAGGCGGCTTGGGGACGGGGAGAGTACTCTTCGGTACAGCCCCGGCCCCAAGCCGCCTTCTGACGATGCCCAGGGGGCAAAAGGCGCTCTTGGGCGACGGCTCCTACGGGAGAAGCTGCTTGCCCGCGATGACCGCGAACTCGAACACGCGGCCCGGCACCATGCCCAGCACCAGCACAACGGCGGCCAGCATGCCCGCGCCGCAGACGCTGAAGGCGCTGGAATCGGGCACCGGCGGGTTCTCGCTGTCGTCGTGGGTGTAGGCGTGGCGCACCAGGCTCAGGTAGTAGTAGATGGCGATGGCGCTGTTGAGCACCAGGGTGATGACCAGCCAGTTGTAGCCGTGGTCCCAGGCGCTGGCGATGAGGAAGAACTTGCCCATGAAGCCCATGGTGGGCGGCAGGCCGACCAGGGCGAAGGCCCCCACGCCCAGGGCGAAGGCCAGGGCCGGGGAGCGCTTGTACAGGCCGTTCAGGTCGTCGAGCTGGAGGTTGCGGCCGTCACTGGCCACGCGGCTGACCACCCAGAAGCAGAGCAGGTTCATGGCCACGTAGGCCAGGGCGTAGAAGGCCGCGGCGGACAGGCCCATGGCCGTGCCGGAAACCAGGCCCACCATGATGTAGCCCGCGTGCGCCACGGAGGAGAAGCCCAGGATGCGCTTCACGTCCTTCTGGGCCAGGGCGCAGAGGTTGCCGAAGGTCATGGACAGCGCGCCCAGCACGGCCAGCAGCGTGGTGATCTCCAGGCCGGGCTTGAACAGCGCGGCCAGACGCACCAGCACCACCACAGCGCCCAGCTTGGGCAGGGTGGCCACGAATCCGGCGGTCTCGTTGCTCGCGCCCTCGTACACGTCCGGGCACCAGAAGTGGAAGGGGAACAGGGCCAGCTTGAAGAACATGCCGCCCAGGAACATGGTCATGCCCACCACAGCCATGGGCTGGGCGTCCCAGCTCCAGTTCATCTTGGCCAGCTGCGCGATGTAGCTGCTGTGCTGGCTGGCCAGGATGTAGGAGAAACCGTACAGCGCCATGGCCGTGGCCACCGCGCCGAAGAGGATGTACTTGATGCCCGCCTCGGCGGCGCCCTTGTCGTTATTGCGCAGGGGGATGACCGCGTACAGGCTGTAGGAGGAGATCTCCAGGGCCATGTAGATGGTGATGAGCTCCACCGCGCTGGACAGGATCATCAGGCCCCAGGCCGAGAAGGCCAGGAACATGAAGTAGTCCGGGCGCTTGCGCTCCTCAAGCGAGGGCTGCCGGGCGGCGTTGAGCACCGCCACGTAGAACCCGGCGGCGATGGCCAGCTTGAAGAACTGCGAGAGCGCGTCGATCTTGTAGGCATCGGCGAAGAGCAGGCCGCTCTGGCCGAAGCTGACGATGTTCACGAACACGCCGAAGCCCGCGAAGAAGGGCAGCCAGCGCTCCGCCGGGGCGGGCTCCGTGCCGTCGCCCAGGCTCTGGCAGAACAGCGCCACCACCAGCAGAAGCTGGTAGATTTCCGGGACAATCAGGATGGGGTTGAACTCCACGGCTGTCACTCCCTATTGGTTGGCCGGTTCGGCGGGCTTGGCCCCTTCGGGCGCGTGGGCATTTTCTGCGGCGGGGGCGGCTTCCTCAGCGGAGGGCGCGGCGGCCTCGGCCACCACCACCTTGGCGGGCATGACGGCCACGCCCGTGGCGGGCAGGGTCATCTTGCTGCGCTCGGCGTAGTCCACCACCAGCTTCTCCACGCTCGGATCAATGAGATCGAAGAACAGCTTGGGGGCCAGGCCGATGTAGAACACGAACAGCGCCGGGACGAGCAGGTACACCCACTCCCGCGTGTTCAGGTCCTTCCAGTTCTTGGCCGTGCCGGGCCTGCCCCAGGCCATCTTGAGCGACACGCGGAACATGTAGGCCGCGCCAAGCAGGGCGCCGGGCACCAGCAGCGCGCCCACCACGTAGCTCTTCTGGAAGGCGCCGGTGAACACCAGCATCTCGCCCACGAACCCGTTGGTGCCGGGGAAGCCGAAGCTGGCCAGGGCGTACAGGCCCCAGAAGCCCATGTAGGCGGGCATGTACTTGCCCATGCCCATGTTGTCCTCGATGGCGCGGCTGTGGCTGCGCTCGTACACCGCGCCGATCATCATGAACAGCGCGCCGGTGATGATGCCGTGGTTGAGCATCTGGAAGATGGCGCCCTCGACCCCGCGGATGTTGAACAGGAAGATGCCCAGGGTGACGAAGCCCATGTGCCCCACCGAGGAGTAGGCCACCAGCTTCTTGATGTCCGACTGGCCCAGCGCGATGGCCCCGCCGTACAGGATGCTGGCCACCGAGATGGCGATCATCATGGGCGCGAAGTACTCGCTGGCGGCCGGGGTCAGCGGCAGGCAGAAGCGCAGGAACCCGTAGGTGCCCATCTTGAGCAGCACCGCGGCCAGGATGACCGATCCGGCGCTGGGCGCCTGCACGTGCGCCGCGGGAAGCCAGGTGTGGAACGGGAACATGGGCACCTTGATGGCGAACGCCAGGGCCATGGCCAGGAAGCACCAGAACTGGAAGGTGAAGCTGAAGTTCATCCCCATCAGGTCCGGAATGGCGAAGGTGCCGCCGGTGATGCGGAAGGCCACGATGGCGGCCAGGAGCAGCGTGCTGCCCGCCAGGGTGAACAGGAAGAACTTCAGCGAGGCGTACCGTCGCTGGTCGCCGCCCCAGACCGCGATGAGCAGGTACATGGGGATGAGCATGGCCTCCCAGAACACATAGAACAGCACCAGGTCCATGGCCGAGAACACGCCCACGCAGGCGCTGGTCATGAACAGCAGGCAGAAGTGGAACTCCTTCACCCGCTTGCTGATGTAGGTCCAGGAACACATGACGCACAGCGGCAGGATGAACAGGCTCAGCATGACCATGAGGTAGCTGATGCCGTCGATGGCGAGGTAGTACTGGAGGCCCCACTGGGGCACCCAGGACAGCTTCTCCACGAACTGCCAGTCTGCGTTCATTTTAAAGGTGAACAGGGGAATGCCGATGACCAGCTCCAGGATGGACGCGCCGAAGGTGTAGGCGCGCGCAACCTGCGGGCTTTTTATGAGGAAAAGCCCAGCGGCCGCCACAAGCGGGAACGCGATGAGTGCTGAAAGGACCGGGTATCCGTATTCCAAGGCTCGCTCTCCGTCTCTTTTGTGCGGGTTAGGCCAGGTACCAGACAGCGGCGAACACGACCAGGGCCAGGGCCGCGGCGGCAGCCAGGTAGTCCTGGAGCCTGCCGGTCTGCGCCTTGGCGCCGATCACGCCGATGTTGCGTACCGTATACGCCGAGCCATCCACCACGGTGTCGATTCCCTTGGTGTCGAACCAGACAGTGCCCCGGGCCAGGCTGATCAGGCCGCGCAGGCCCGCGGCGCGGTAGGCCTCGGTCCAGCGGTCGTCGATCCAGGCAAGGGGCCAGGAGACCAGGGCCAGCGCGCCCCGGCCGATGAGCCGGTAGAAGTAGTCCAGATCCAGGTTGGTCTTGGCGTGCGGGGTGATGATTTCCCGCGTGATGTAGAACGCCAGGCCGGAGAAGCCGAGCAGCATGAGCGCCTGCAGCACGTGGTACGCGCCCCAGGGGTGGTAGGCTTCTTCCATCTCGAAGGGCAGGTAGCGGTAGAGCATGTCCGGGTACAGGCCCTGGGCGATGCAGAGCACCGCGCCCATGGCCATGGCCCAGTACATGTTCGCCGGGATGGGCTTGATCTCAATCGTGTCATTGGCCGGCTTGGCCCAGAAGGCGAAGTACGGCAGCTTGATGCCCACAGAGAGGAACGTACCGACGGCGGCCACCTCCATGCCGATGGCCAGCCAGGTGCGGTGGGCCTCCGCCGCGCCCGCGATGGTCATGGTCTTGGAGATGAAGCCGTTGAACAGCGGCATGCCCGAGATGGACAGGGCCGCCACCATGTACAGGGCCATGACCCAGGGCATGCGGTGCACCAGGCCGCCCAGCTTGTCCAGCTTGGTGGTGCCCACGGCGTAGAGCAGGCAGCCCGTGCCCATGAACAAGAGACCCTTGTACAGGATGTGCGCGTAGGCGTGGGCCGCCGCGCCGTTGAGCGTCATTGCGGTGCCGATGCCGATGCCGGCCACCATGTATCCGACCTGGGAGACGATGTGGTAGGACAGGATGCGCCGGGCGTTGTTCTCGATGCACGCGTAGAGCACGCCGTAGACGCACATCACCGTTCCGGCGATGGCCAGGGCCTCCACTCCGGCGAAGCCGCGCATGAGCACGTACACCGCCGTCTTGGTGGTGAAGGCGCACATGAACACCGAGCCGGTGACGGAGCCCTCGGGGTAGGCGTCGGGCAGCCAGGCGTGGAAGGGAACCACCGCCGCGTTGACGCAGAAGCCCAGCAGGATCATCCAGTCGTAGGCCATCATGTGGGCCGGGTCCGCCGCCGTGAAGGCGAAGGTGCCCAGGGCCTTGTAGCGCATGAGCAGGCCGATCAAGAGGAACAGGCCGCCGATGGTGTGGTACAGGAAGTAGCGGAAGCCCGCCTTGGTGCTGATGGGATTGCGCGCCGTCCAGATGAGGAAGGTGCTGCCGATGCTCATCAGCTCCCAGAAGATGAACAGGGTCAGCAGGTCGCCCGCGAAGGTGCAGCCGAAGGCCCCGCCCACGTACACGCTGGCCATGATGTGGGCCAGCTTGTCCTCCACGTGCATGGCGTAGACCATGCCGATGAGGCTCATGACGGCGAAGACCTGGGCGAACACCAGGGAGAGCTTGTCCACCTTGGCCAGCATCAGGGTCTGGCCCAGGTAGTTCAGCTCGCCGTAGTTGCCGGGCGCCACCGTCATGACGCTCCAGATGGCGATGATGGGCGGCACCAGCAGCAGCCATTTCCAGGCCTTGCCCGGAATGAACGGCAGCACCAGCGCCAGGGCGTAGAAGCCCAGGGTGGGGTGGACGAAGAGGCTAGCTGTTGCGCTCATAGTAGTCGTCTCCGCGGCTGATCATGGGCTGCACGATCTTTTTCATCACGATCACCAGGGCCAGGCCCACGATGAGGCCGAAGGCGGGCCAGAAGCCGGGGTAGGCGTCGAGCACGAACTCCGGCACGTGGGGGCGAAGGAACACGTTGGCCGCCACCAGGCCCGCCAATCCCAGGAACCACAGCACGCCGACGAGGCACCTGTTGTCCCTGAGGGCTTGCATCAACATTCCGAACAGACTCATATCAGCCCCCCTAGAACTTGCCGAAGATGCGGACAAAGTCCATGAACAGCGCCGGGTACAGGCCCAGGATCACGGAGATCGCTCCCGTGGTGCACAGCGGGATGACCATGGTCAGCGGCGCTTCCTTGTAGTGATGGAAGTGGTCGTCCTCGGGCCGGGGCGGCTTGAAGAACGCCCGGTAGATCACCGGCACGAAGTAGCCGGCGTTCAGCACCGTGGACATCATGAAGGCCAGGAAAATGATGAGCTGCCCGGCCTGCAGCGCGCCGTTGACGATGTACCATTTGGACACGAAGCCGCACACCGGCGGCATGCCGATCATGGACAGCGCGCCGATGGCGAACGCCCCGAAGGTCCAGGGCATCTTGCGGCCCAGGCCGTCCATCAGGCTGATCTTCTTCAGGTGGGTGGCCACGTAGATGGCTCCTGCCGCGAAGAACAGCGTGATCTTGGAGAAGGCGTGGTGGGCGATGTGGGCCATGCCGCCCTGTACCGCCATGGGGGTGAGCAGGGCCACGCCGCAGACGACGTAGCTGAGCTGCGCCACAGTGGAGTAGGCCAGCCGCGCCTTCAGGTCGTCCTTGGTCAGCGCGATGAAGCTGGCCGCGGTGAGCGTGAAGGCCGCCACCGCCGCCGTGGGGATGCCCAGGCCCAGCTGGTGCATCACGTCCACGCCGAAGCCGGAGAGGATGATGCGGCAGACGCAGAACACGCCCGCCTTCACAACCGCCACCGCGTGCAGCAGGGCGGAGACCGGCGTGGGCGCGACCATGGCCGAGGGCAGCCAGTTGTGGAAGGGCATGAGCGCGGCCTTGCCGATGCCCGCGATGTACAGCACGTAGGTGACGGAGACGGCGATGGGGTGCTTGGCGACCACCTCGGGCGGGAACATGCCGGTGACCACGTTGCCCAGGGCGAAGTCCAGGTGGCCCAAGAGCACGTAGGTCATGACCATGGCGGGCAGCAGGAAGAGCTTGCTGGTGCCCATGAGGTAGACGATGTACTTGCGCGCGCCGGTGAAGGCCTCGTCGTCCTGGTGGTGGGCCACCAGCGGGTACGTGAACACGGTGATGACCTCGTAGAAGAGGTAGAGCGTGAACACGTTGGCCGAGAGGGCCACGCCCTCCGCGCCGAAGATGGCCACCGCGAAGCAGACGTAGTAGCGGGTCTGCGCGTGCTCATCGAGGCTTCTCATGTAGCCGATGTTGTAGCTGGTGGCGAACATCCACAGGAAGCTCGCGACCAGGCCGAAGATCAGGGACAGTCCGTCGGCCATGAAGGTGACGGTGATGCCCGGCATGATGGTGAACAGGGTGTATTTCCAGATGTTGCCCGCCAGCACCGCGGGGGCCATGGACAGAACCGACGCGAAGGTGAGCCCGCCCGCGATGAACGAAACGGCCTCGCGCCTGTTGATGTTGGCCCTGTTGAGCCAGATGAACAGCGGCGCGAGAAGCGTGATTGCGATGGGCAGGAGCACTCTTGTGCTTTCGATGATCCCGGTGGTCATGGCTTAACCCCTGAGCGTGGAAACGTCGCTGGTTTTGGTGCTGCCGAAGCGCCTGGCCACCACAACGATGATGGCCAACACCAGGGTCGCCTCAGCCGCCGCAAGGCCCATGACGAAGAGCGTGCCCAGCTGGCCCAGCATGGCATTGGCCGGGGTGAGCTGGCTGGCCGCCACGATGGACAGGCCCGCTCCGTTGAGCATGAGCTCCACGCTGATGAGCATGCCCACCAGCGTCTTGCGGTGGGTGATGCCGAACAGCCCCGCCAGAAGCAGGATCAGGGCCACCAGCTGGTACATGACGAGATGGCTCATTTGCCGACCCTCCTCTCCCAGGCCAGGAGCACGGCTCCGGCCATGGCCACAAGCAGCACCACCGAGATCAGCTCGAAGGCCAGGGCGTACGGCCCGAGCAGGCCCGCGCCCAGCTTCTCGATGGCGACCTCCACCGGGATGCCCGTGGTGGGCAGCGGCTTGGTCATGATGATGTACGCCAGCACGGCCCCGGGAACCAGCACGGCCAGCAGCGCGAGCACGTTCTGGCGCATGGGCGCGCCCTCGGCCTCGTCGCCGCCCGCGTCGGCCCGGGTGAGCATGATGGCGAAGAAGATGAGCACGCACACCGCGCCCACGTAGATGAGGAT
The DNA here is from genome assembly GCA_023438245.1 of Pseudomonadota bacterium. Classification (GTDB taxonomy): domain Bacteria; phylum Desulfobacterota; class Desulfovibrionia; order Desulfovibrionales; family Desulfovibrionaceae; genus Humidesulfovibrio. The sequence goes on from JAEXRD010000027.1 coordinate 21,888, forward strand.
CTGCATCAGCGCCATGAACTGGGCATTGAGCAGCATGTACATGCCCGCCACGCCAAGCAGTGTGGCGATGAGCCCGACCATTGCCCGGACCAGGCTCTTGGCGCTCACTGCCAGGACGCTGCCGCCCAGGATGATGAGCGTGTACAGCCCGAATGCGATTTTCGCCATGTCTTCCATGCGTTACGCCTCACTCTTTTCGGTTGCGGGCGGCTCGAACTCGGTCTTGGGCGAATGGTCCGCGCGCTTCTGCATCTCCGCCACCAGGTCGAAGAGGAAATCATTGCGCTCATACCCGGCCAGGTACACGTTGCGCGAGAACCGCAGCGCCCCGGCGGGGCAGTTCTCCATGCAGGTGCCGCACAGGCTGCACAGGGTGAAGTCGTAGATGAACTTCTCCGGGTCCTTGGGCGTCTTGTCCTTGACCTTCTCGCCGCGCTCCTTGGCCTCGGCGGCGGCTTTCTCCTCCTCGGGCGTGGGCTTGGGGGCCTTGCGCTTCACCACCGTCAGGCAGTTCGACGGGCAGGCCATGGCGCACATGCCGCAGGAGATGCACTTGGGCTTGAAGGGGTCCTTGGAGCCCACGAGCTCCAGGTGGCCCTTGTAGGTGTCCAGGTTGTCCACCTCTTTCCAGGGGTAGCGCACCGTCACCTGGGGCTCCAGGAAGTAGCGCTTGGTGACCTTCAGGCCCACCATGAGGCTCCACAGGTCGGAAACGGTCTTCATGGCTTCTTTGAACATACTACTTCACCACCACGTATTGGCCGAACTTCACGAAGAAGGCCGTGAGCAGCAGGTTGGCCACAGCCAGGGGCAACAGCCACTTCCAGTTGATGTTCAGCAGCTGGTCGAAGCGCACGCGCGGGTACGTCCAGCGGAAGAAGACCATGAGCAGCAAGAGGAAGGAGACCTTGAGCACGAACCACACCGGGCCGGGCAGGAAGGGACCCTGCCAGCCGCCCAGGAACAGCACCGTGGCCACGGCGCAGACCACGGCCATGTTGGCGTACTCCGCCAGGAAGAACAGGCCGAAGCCCATGCCGGAGTATTCCGTGTGGAAACCGGCGGTGAGCTCGCTTTCGGCCTCGGGCAGGTCGAAGGGGGCGCGGTTGGTCTCGCCCAGGGCGCTGACGATGTAGATGAGGAAGGCCAGGGGCTGGGTGACGATGTTCCAGCTCCAGGGCCAGGTGCCCTGCCCCTTGACCACCTCGGCCAGGTTCAGGCTGCCGGCCTGGAAGCTCACGGCCAGCACGGCCAGGAGCAGCGGGATCTCGTAGGCCACGGACTGCGCCACCGCGCGGGCGGCGCCCAAGAGGCCGTACTTGTTGTTGGAGGCCCAGCCGCCCAGCAAGAGCGAGAGCACCGTGAGCCCCGCGAAGGCCAGGATCAGAAGCAGGCCCAGGTTCATCTCCTGGGCCATGATGCCGTCGCCCACGGGCAGGGGCAGGAACAGCACCAGCACCGGGATGAAGGAGAGCACCGGGGCGAGCCAGAACAGGATGGGGTCCGCGCCCTTGGGCATGAACAGCTGCTTGCCCACGAGCTTCAGCGCGTCGCAGAAGGGCTGCAGCAGGCCGTTGGGGCCGACCTCGTAGGGGCCGGGGCGGCGCTGGATGTGGCCCGCAACTTTGCGCTCCACCCAGACCATCACCAGGCCCAGGGCGCCCACGGTGGCGGCCACCACCGCCAGGCCGATAAGAATGCGTATGAATTCAGCTGGCATGGTGTTCTCCTACCTGTCGATTTCGGGGATGACCAGGTCCAGGCTGCCCAGGATGGCGACAGCGTCGGCCAGGATGGTGCCGCGGCTGGCCTCGGCGAACAGGCTCAAGTTGCAGTAGCCCGGCGCGCGCAGCCTGGTGCGGTACAGGTTCTTGCCGCCATCGCTGACGACGTACACGCCGATCTTGCCGCGAGCACCCTCCACCGCGAAGTAGCTCTCGCCCGCGGGCACCTTCCAGGAGGGCTTGGGGGCACCCTTCACCAGCACCTCGCCCTCGGGCATCATGTCCAGGGCCTGCTCGATGATGCGCATGCTCTGCTCGATCTCGGCCATGCGCACGTCGTAGCGGCCGCGGGCGCACTTGAGCTCGCTGGTGGGAATCTCGTAGTCGAACTTGTGGTACACCGAGTAGGGCGCGGCGCGGCGCACGTCGTAGTTGATGCCCGAACCGCGCGCCACCGGGCCGGTGGCCCCGTAGCGGCGGCACATCTCCGGCTCGATGACGCCGATGTCCTCGATGCGCTTTCTGAGGATGATGTTGTCGGTGACGAGATCCTTGTACATGGGCAGGCGTTCGCGCAGCCAGGGGATGAACTGGCGGATGCGCCCGATGCAGTCCTCGTTCAGGTCCTCGGCCACGCCGCCGATGCGGAAGTAGCTGTAGGTCAGGCGCGAGCCCGTGGGCACCTGCAGGGCGTCCAGGATCTTTTCGCGGTCGTCGAAGGCGTACATGATGGGCGTGAAGGCCCCGAGGTCCAGCAGGTAGGCGCCCCACCAGAGCAGGTGGGAGCTGATGCGGTTTAATTCGCAGGTGATGACGCGCACGTACTCGGCGCGCTCCGGCACCTCGATGCCGGCCAGCTTTTCCACCGCGCCCACGAAGGCCCAGTTCCAGGCCATGGCGTGCAGGTAGTCCACCCGGCCCATGTTGGGGATGAACTGGGCCGCGGTCTTCACCTCGGCCATCTTCTCGTGCATGCGGTGCAGGTAGCCCAGCACGGGCTCGGCGCGCAGCACGTACTCGCCGTCCATCTCCACCACCACGCGCAGAACGCCGTGGGTGGAGGGGTGCTGGGGGCCAAGGTTCAGGATGAGCGAGCCTTCCTGCGCGGTCTTGGCGAAGTTGTTGGTGTAGAAGTCGCCCGCGACCTGTTCGGTGTCGATATAGCGTGTCATAGGCGTGATCCTGCTTTTATTTCGCTTCCCCGGCGCTTTCGGCGGCGGGGGCTTCGGCAGCGAACAGGGTGAACGCGGGATCGCAGAACAGCGCCTCGCCAGGGGCCATGATCTTGCCAGCAGCGGCGCGGGACTTGGGGTCCTTGCGCAGCGGGAAGCAGTCGGCCATGTCCGGGTCGATCAGGAGCGGAACGAAGTTCGGGTTGCCCTCGAAGATCACGCCGTGGAAGTCGCGGGTCTCGCGCTCGTGCCATTCCGCGCCGTCGAACAGCCCGGCGATGGAGGGCACGACCGGCTTGTCGTGGGGCACGATGACCTTGAGCGCCACGCGCCCCGGGCTCTCGAAGTGGTCGAAGTGGTACACCACCACGTAGCCCTCGGCGCAGTCCACCGCGGTCACGTCCTCGATGAAGTAGTCGGCCTTGAGCAGCCGCTCGGCCGCGCGCACCAGGCTGGAGGCGGGCAGGAAAACCAGCCAGTTCCGGCCGGTCTTGGCGAAGTCGCAGCGGGCCAGGTAGTCCAGCTTGATCCCTTTGAGGAGCGCTTCCATCTACTTGCCCCCCTTGGTGGCTTCCACGCCCGGAATGGGAGCGCCGGGCCAGAAGCGCTTGCCGGTGATCTTCTCCTGCAGCAGGAACAGGCCTTCCAGCAGGGCCTCGGGCCGGGGCGGGCAGCCGGGCACGTACACGTCCACGGGGATCAGGTGGTCCACGCCTTCCATGATGCCGTACTGGCCCTTGAACTTGAACGGGCCGCCGGAGATGGCGCAGTTGCCCAGGGCCATGACGTAGCGCGGCGCGGGCATCTGCTCGTACAGGCGCACCACGGCGGGGGCCATCTTCTTGGTCACGGTGCCGGCCACGATCATCAGGTCGGACTGGCGCGGGCTGGGGCGGAACACCTCGGCGCCGAACCGGGCGATGTCCCAGCGGGCCATGCCCACGGCCATCATTTCAATGGCGCAGCAGGCAAGGCCGAAGGTCATGGGCCACAGCGACATGGACCGGCAGATGTCCATGACCTTCTGGGCGGGGCCGATGCTGAGGATCGGGTCCGCCACCTGCACGTCGGGTTTTTGCGCTACGAGATTTTGCGCGGCCATGTGAACACCCCTTTCGCCCAGAAATAGACGATGGCTGAAGCCAGAACGGCGATGAAGATGAAGACCTCGATGAAGGGCAGCCAGCCCTGGGCGGTCTTGTAGACCGTGGCCACCGGGAACAGGTAGAGCACGTCCACGTCGAACGCCAAGAAAAGCATGGCGTACACGTAGTAATTGATGCCGAACTTGTTCCAGGCCCCGGCATAGGGCCGCATGCCGCACTCGTAGGGCATGCCCATGTCCCCGCCGCTGGCGCGTGGCGCCACCAGATAGGACAAAACGAGCGGGCCACCCGCGAAAAGCAGCCCGCCCAGAAGGAACAGGATGATGGCCAAGTGAAGCCAGCTGAAGACCATAGCCCCTCCCACATGGATGCTTGCGTCCGGATATCGGACGTTTGAACAAGCTTTTTAAAAGGATGCTCCACTCTGCCCCGTTACGCCAAGGACGTCAACCCCTGTCCACAAAAAAAGCGCCTAGTATGATATTTCACATGGCCAACTGGGCTTCTAACACCTCGGCTTCGCAGCAGGTTTGGAGGCCCGGACGTGCCGTTTCCGCCCTGCGCAGGTGTCACGATCTGGCACTGGCGCACGGTTTGCATCTCGGCTTGTGCTGACCCCGGATTGGGCTTATCAAGCCCGAAGGACCGCACCCTAACCTTTCCTGGAGAGCCTCATGGCCCTGAACAAACGCGTGCTCATCACCGGAGGCTCCGGCTTCCTCGGCTCCCACCTGTGCGAACGCCTGCTGAACGCCGGGCATGACGTGCTCTGCGTGGACAACTACTTCACCGGCAGCAAGGAGAGCATCCGCCACCTGCTGGCCCATCCGCGCTTCGAGGTGCTGCGCCACGACGTCACCTTCCCGCTCTATGTGGAGGTGGACGAGATCTACAACCTGGCCTGCCCGGCCAGCCCCATCCACTACCAGCACGACCCGGTGCAGACCACCAAGACCAGCGTGCACGGGGCCATCAACATGCTGGGCCTGGCCAAGCGCACCCGGGCCAAGATCATGCAGGCCAGCACCAGCGAGGTCTACGGCGACCCGTCCATGCACCCCCAGCGCGAGGACTACTGGGGCAACGTCAACCCCATCGGCCCGCGCGCCTGCTACGACGAGGGCAAGCGCTGCGCCGAGACCCTGTTCTTCGACTACCACCGCCAGCACAAGCTGCGCATCAAGGTGGCCCGGCTGTTCAACACCTACGGCCCGCGCATGGCCGTCAACGACGGGCGCGTGGTGTCCAACTTCATCGTGCAGGCCCTGCAGGGCCAGGACATCACGGTCTACGGCGAGGGACGGCAGACCCGCTCCTTCTGCTACGTGGACGACCTCATCACCGCCTTCGTCAGGCTCATGGAGAACACCCCGGACGAGTTCACCGGGCCGGTGAACCTGGGCAACCCCGGCGAGTTCACCATCCTGGAGCTGGCCGAGACCGTCATCCGCATGACGGGCTCCACGTCCAGGCTCGCCTTCAAGCCGCTGCCCGCCGACGACCCCATGCAGCGCAGGCCGGACATCACCCTGGCCAAGAAGGAGCTGGGCTGGGAGCCCACCACCAAGTTGGAGGACGGCCTGGTGCCCACCATCGCCTACTTCCGCTCGGTGCTGGGCCTGTAGGAGGACGCGCGGACGATGTGCGGCATTTGCGGCCACGCCCGCCTGCCTGAACTTCCCGCCGGGGCCCTCGCCAACCTGGAGCCGGTGCTCGCGGGCATCGCCCACCGGGGGCCGGACGGCCTGGGCCGCTGGAGCTGTCCGCAGGCCACGCTGGGCCATTCCCGGCTGGCCATTCTGGACCTGGACCCGCGCGCGGGCCAGCCCATGGTCGACCCGGTGAGCGGCAACGTCATCGTCTTCAACGGCGAGATCTACAACTTCCGCGCGCTGCGCGCCGAGCTGGAGAAGGCGGGCGAGGTCTTCCGCACCACCGGCGACACCGAGGTGCTGCTCAAGCTCTACCGCCTCCACGGCCAGGACTGCCTGGACATGCTGCGCGGCATGTACGCCTTCGCCCTCTGGGACGCCGGGCGCCGGGAGCTGTTCCTGGCCCGCGACCGCGTGGGCAAGAAGCCGCTGGTGTACTTCGAAGGGCCGGGCGGACTGGTCTTCGCCTCGGAGATCGGGGCGCTCAGCGCCCACCCGGACGCCCCCTCGGACATGGACCCCGAGGCCCTGGACCTGTTCCTGAGCCTGGGCTACGTACCCAGCCCGCACACCATCTACGCGGGCCTGCGCAAGCTGCCGCCGGGCTGCTGCGCGGTGTACGGCTCCGGCGGCCTCGCGGTGCGCCGCTACTGGCGGGCGGACTACCGCCAAAAGATCGACGTGACCGAAGCCGAGGCCCTGGATCTGGCCTGGGCGGAGCTGAAGGAATCGGTGCGCCTGCGCCTGGAGTCCGACGTGCCGCTGGGCCTCTTGCTCTCCGGCGGGGTGGACTCAAGCCTCGTGGCCGCGGTGCTTTCCGAGGTCAGCCCCGGCCAGGGCCGCGCCTTTTCCATCGGCTTCGGCGAGGAGAAATACGACGAACTGCCCCACGCCCGCCGCGTGGCCGAGCACCTTGGGCTTTCGCTGACCCACGAGGTGCTGCCCCCGGCCAGCCTGGAGGCCCTGCCGGAAGTCGCCGCGCTGTACGGCGAGCCCTTTGCCGACGACTCCGCCCTGCCCTCGCTGTTCCTGTGCCGCATGGCCCGCAGGCACATCACCGTGGCCCTGGGCGGCGACGGCGGCGACGAGCTGGCCCTGGGCTATCCCACCTACCGCCACGCCAAGCTGGCCACGGTGCTGTGCTCCTTGAGCCCGCTCACCCCGCCCGGCGACGAGGCCCTGCGCGGGCTCACCGCCGCCACCGGGGCGTTGGGCAAGGCCTGGCGCGACTTCGCCTCCGGCAGCCTCTGGCCGGAGACCAAGCCGCTTCTGCGCGCCGAGGCCGGAATGCGCCCGTTCAAGGCCCGGCTGTACACGCCGGAGGGGGCGCAACGCCTTTCCCGCGCCTACGCCGACTGGTTCCTGCCCTGGCTGCGCGAGGCCTACGAGCGCGCCGGGAACCCGCAGGAACGCATGCTCTACATCGACAACGCCACCTGCCTGCCCGACGACCTGCTGGTGAAGATGGACATCGCCAGCATGGCCCCGGCGCTGGAGGTGCGCTCCCCGCTCTTGGACCACAAGCTCATCGAGCTGTTCGCCAGCTTTCCCCCTTCGCTCAAAGTACACCGGGGCGAGACCAAGCACCTGCTCAAGAAGCTGGCCGAGCGCAAGCTCCCGCGCGAGGTGCTGTACCGCCGCAAGCAGGGCTTCGACATGCCCATCCGCGAGTGGATGGCCGGGCCCATGCGGAATTTCGTGCGCGAGGCGCTCTCCCAGGCCGGGCCGGACCTGGCCCGGTTCATCCGGCCCGAGGCCGCCCTGGCCCTGGCCGACGAGCACGCCAGCGGCAAGAACCGCAAGAACATCCTCTGGCGGCTGGTGATTTTGTCGCTGTGGAGCGCGCGCCGGAAGGACGCGAAGGGCTAGACCTGCCTGCCGCAACGCACGAGGGGGAGTTTCCGGCTCAAGCGCCGGAAAC
>JAEXRD010000065.1 GCA_023438245.1 Pseudomonadota bacterium
GGTCCAGGGGGCGCGAGGCCCCCTGGTCTAACGAGGTCTGGCCTGGGCGCTATTTGAACAGGTGCTTCAGTCCGTGCGGCTGGCAGCGCAGGTACTGGGGAACGCCGCGCACTTGGCCGTCCAGGGCGGCGGCGGCGTGCCAGGGCCAGCGCGGGTTGTAGAGCATGGCCCGGCCCAGGGCCACCAGGTCGGCCTGTCCGGAGGCGAGGATGTCCTCGGCCTGCTGGGGTTCGGTGATGAGTCCCACGGCGATTGTGGGCATGCCCGTGGCCTGGCGGACGTGCTCGGCCTGGGGCAGCTGGTAGCCGGGCCGAACCGGGATCTGCTGGTCCGGGATGAGCCCGCCGCTGGACACGTGGATATAGGCCGCGCCCAGGCGCTTCAGCACCTTGGCGAACTCGGCGCAGTCCTCCACGTTCCAGGCCGGGCCGCGCTGTTCGGGGGCCCAGTCGGTGGCGGAGACGCGCACGCCCAGCGGGATGGAATCGGGCAGTTCGCGGCGCATGGCCTGGAACACCTCCAGCGGGAAGCGCATGCGGTTCTCCAGGTTGCCGCCGTACTGGTCGGTGCGCGTGTTGGTCAGCGGGGAGAGGAACTCGTGCAGCAGGTAGCCGTGGGCGCTGTGCATCTCCACGCAGTCCAGGCCCAGCCGGGCGGCGCGCCGCGCGGCGTCGGCGAAGGCCCGCTTGACGCGCTCCAGGCCCTGGGCGTCCAGGGCGGCGGGCGCGTGGTCGCCCTCGGCGTAGGGCACCTCGGACGGCGCGCAGGGCATCCAGCCCAGCGGGTCGGTGCAGGGAATGGCCGCGCCGCCCTGCCAGGGCAGCTCGCTGGAGGCCTTGCGTCCGGCGTGGGCCAGCTGGATGCACACGGGGGTGCGGGAGTGCTGGCGCATGAAGCCCAGCACGCGGGCCAGCGCGGTCTCGCAGGCGTCGTCCCACAGGCCCAGGTCGGCCCAGGTGATGCGCCCCTCGGGCTCCACGGCGGTGGCCTCAATGATGACCATGCCCGCGCCGGACAGGGCCAGATTGCCCAGGTGCATGATGTGCCAGTCCGTGGCCATGCCCTGGCGCGCGGAATACTGGCACATGGGAGCGACGACGATGCGGTTCTCCAACGTCAGCGGACCCAACTGATACGGACTGAACAACTGGCTCATGAACGCCTCCAGGTCAGGGGGTTGGCGACTCTTCCACCCACTCCATACGCCCGGCACCGCCTGCTTGCAACGGACAGGGAGGGAAGTATGGAAGGAGTGGAGCGAGGGACCGCCAGCCCCTCATCCGCAACCTTATTGTTGGGGACTGTTGGAGATCGGGGCGCGGTAACACGTCGCCGAAACTACGGAAGGCAGTAGAGGACGGTTTCCTCGTTGTGGATGGTGTAGTGATCGAGGTAGAGCGTGTAGAAGGGGAAGTGTTCCCGCACGAAGAAGGGGATGGTGAACAGGTCGTTGGGCTTGTGGTACAGCGAGACGGCCAGCTTGGGCCGGAACCTGCGGATGCTGGCCAGCGCGCCGCGCAGGGCTTCTATCTCCGCGCCCTCCACGTCCAGCTTGACGAAGTCCAGGCGCTGCACGTCGCCGGTTTCCACCAGGTAGTCCAGGGTGCGCAGCGGCACCTCCTGGCTGTCGCTCTTGAAGCCGGGGGAGTAGCTGTTCACGCGCAGCGGCTCGCAGAACACGTTCCGGTCGGAGATGCCGTAGGGCATGACCGAGACGTTGCGGTGCGGGTATTGGGCGGCGTTGTGCTCCAGGATGCGCAGGTGTTCCCAGACCGGGTCGAAGCTGTACACGTGCCCGCCGGGGCCCACGGCGTTGGAGAACACCAGGGCGGTGTCGCCGGTGCAGGCCCCGCCGTCGATGACCGCGTCGCCGGGTTCCGGGCGGACGGCCACCCCGCCCTGCTCGTAGAAGTACTGTTTGCGCAGCAGGTAGTGCTCAAGCGACACGCAGTCCGCCACGTAGCGCCGACCCTGGTAGTCGAAGTCGAAGCGGCGCAGCTTGCCGAAGCAGCCCCCGGTCTCCAGGGCGCTCTCCACGCTTTTTTCCGCCGCCGCGTAGGCCTTGGCCTCTTCGACGCGGGCGAGGTAGTCCACCGGGATCTTGACGCTGTGGTGGCCCGCCAGGCGGTAGGCCAGAAGGTGCAGGAACATGGACTTGGAGTGCCGGTCGGCCAGCAGCGAGAGGGCGTCGTAGAGGGCGGCGTGGTTGCGGAAGAACCAGTCGAAGTAGGAGGCCCGGAACGCGGTGTCGAAGACCATGGAGCGGTCCTGGCCGTCGATGTTGTACCGCTCGGCGTCGAAATTGTCCGTGAAGGTGTTGAGCTTCAGCGCCGCGATGGATTCCATGAGAACCTGGTTGTAGAACGCCTCAAGGGTGTTGGGAATCACTGCGAACATCGGCCCACTCCTTGCTTCTCGGATTCATTCCAGGCCTATACAAGCCCGCCGTCCAAGTCAAATGGCCGCCTTGCCTCCCTCTCCCGTCCACCCCACAGAAGTTTTTGCGGGGGGAGTGGGGGG
>JAEXRD010000067.1 GCA_023438245.1 Pseudomonadota bacterium
GGTCCAGGGGGCGCGAGGCCCCCTGGCTCACGGCCTGGCTCACGGCTTGACGCCGGGCGCGCGGGCGGGCAGTCTCGGGCAGGTTGTCACCGCACCCGGGAGAAATCATGGGCAAGCTCATCTGCATCATCGACGGCGACTTCATGCGCCGCCGCGTCATCGAGTCCCAGTCCTTCTACTATTCCGGCCAGGCCATTCGCCAGCACTGCCTGAAGCACCTGCTGCCGGGCGAGGAACTGCTGCGGATTCTGTACTATGCGGCGGCGCCGTATGGCGGGCAGGGCGTGCACCCCAAGACCGGCGAGACCATCGACTTCGGCAGGACGGAGCAGCACCGCATGGCCGACGAATTTTTCCGGGGCCTGGCGGGCACGCCGCAGATGGCGCTGAGGCTGGGGCGGCTGGCCTGGCAGTACAACTCCTGGAACATCGCCGCGCACCGGCTGCCGGACCTTTTGAGCGGCAGGACTGCGGTGGCGGACCTGGGGCCGGAGGACATCCGCCCGGACTTCCGCCAGAAGGCCGTGGACATGCGCATCGGGCTGGACATCGCCACCATCGCGCTGAAGCGGCAGGCCGAGCGGCTGGTGCTCATCACCAACGACGCGGACTTCGTGCCCGCGGTGAAGCTGGCCCGGCGCGAGGGCCTCACGGTCTGCCTGGACCCGCTGTGGGCGGGCGTTTCGGCGGACCTACGCGAGCACGTGGACTATGTTCGCAACCTGCTTGAGGTGAAGAGCGACGGGTTCCGCCGCGTGCCCGACCCCAAGGAGTACGACCCCAGCCTGTGCGGCGCCGGGGAGTGCGCGTCCGGCCAGGGTGGCCCGGGCGGAGAGTAGGGGGAGGGGCCGCTCCCCGCCCGGGCGTGCTCAGGAGGGAGGAGGCTAGCGCTTGAAGGCCCGCATCATGGTGGCGGGCACCTGCATGTTCACGGCCTGGGCCGCCGCGTCGTAGATGGTCGAGTCCGCCCAGCCCATGGCGCGCAGGGCGTCCAGGTCCTCGGCGCAGACCTCGCCCGGGGTTTCCAGCACCTTCAGGGCGAAGGCGATGAGCGCGCGCTGCCTGTCGCTGAAGTCGCCGCCCGCGCCGGGCAGGACGTCCAGCTCGTCCTGGGCCATGCCCGCGGAGGCCAAGAGCCCGCCGTTGAAGGCGATGCAGGCGGGCGCGTCCAGGTGGCGCGAGGCCAGCAGGCGGATGGCCGCCAGCATGGCGAAGTCCAGGTCCTTGTGGCCGCGGAAGTAGCCGATGGCCCCGGCCTGCACCTCCACCAGCCCGGGGCTGGCGGTCATGAGCATGAGCGGTTCCGGCGGGCTGACGTGCGGCGGAAACATGGCGAAGAGCTCGGCGGCCTTGCCGGTGAGCTGGGCCGGATCGGTGGTCTTGACCAGATACATGGGCGCTCCTTTTTGGGAATTGATGCGGTTTTGAACCCGGCGGGCGGTCCTGTGCGGGACAGCCCTTACTAGACCGGTCTATTACAAAGCGTGCGCGGCCTTCCCGCCTGCAGGAACGGATCAGCCCTGGCGCAGCACCTCGTTCAGGATGAAATCGCGGCAGCGCACCAGCGGCGCGGGATTCCCGGCGGCCTTGGCCCGCAGGATGGCTCCCTGCCAGCTGCTGGAGAGGAACCGGGCGGTCTCCTCGGGGTCCAGGTGCGCGGGGATCTCCCCGGCCTCCCTGGCCTGGCGCAGGGCCAGGGCCATGTGCTCCTCCATGCCCGTGAGCACCGTGTCCAGGCGCTGGCGGAAGGCCGCGCTGCTGGCGGCCAGCTCCTGCACCATGTTGCCGATGGGGCAGCCCGAGGTGGCCAGCGGGTGGCCGGGATCGGTGAACAGGGCCAGGAAGCGCTCGAAGAACCGGCGGATGCGCTCCATGGGCGCCAGCTCGGGGTTGGCGAACATGGCCTGGGCTCCGGCCAGCATGCGCTCGGCGTGCATGTCCACCACGGCCAGGCCGAAGTCCTCCTTGCTCTTGAAATAATGGTAGAACGAGCCCTTGGGCACGCCGCAGGCGTCCAGCACCTGCTGGATGCCCGTGGCCGCGTAGCCCTGCCGGTGCAGCAGCTCGGCCCCGGCCTGGAGGATGCGGGTGCGGGTGTCGTCCTTGTGCTTGGCGTCGCGCATGGGGACCAACTAGACCGGTCGTCTCGGAATGTCAACGCAAATCTTCGCGCTTTACGGACTGTAAAGCAGGCTGACACCTGGGGGTGTCGAACAGGCCGACACACCGTCCGCCGCAACAAATTATGCTTGCAATTCCGGAGCATTGCCAAACACGATGCCCTGGCACGGCTCTTGCGAAACAGGATGTGCCGCAAGGAGGGATTCGTCGTGGCCGCAGCGCTCAACTTCGCCATCATGGACCGCAACCCGCACGTTCGCGAGCTCATCTGCCGCGAGCTGGGGGCCAGGGGCCATGCTGCGCGGCAGGTGCGCAGCGCCTCCGAGGCCACGGGGCTGCTGGACGGCCCCACCCCGCCGCAGGTGCTGGTGGTGGACCCCGAGGCCGCCGAGGGGCACCTGGCCGAGATCGCCCGCGCGGCGGGCAGGCTCGGCGGGCGGCTGGCGCTGGTGGTGCACGCCTTTGGCGACGCCCAGGCCCCGCAGGCCCTGCCCGGCGCGCTGGTGGTGGAGAAATCCGCCGACCTGGGGCCGCTCATGGCCCTGGCGGAAAGCCTGGGCCGCGGCGCGGTCCCCGGCGAGGGCAGGCAAGGAGGCAAGCCATGAAGGTGCTCCTGGTGGACGACGAGCAGGACTTCCGCGAGACCCTGGCCAAGCGCCTGGGCCGCCGCAAGATCGAGGCCGCCTGCGCGGGCAGCGCCGCCGAGGCCCTGGCTTGGCTGAAGGCGGGCAACGCCGTGGACGCCGTGGTGCTGGACGTGAAGATGCCCGGCATGGACGGCATCGAGGCGCTGAAGCACATCGCCGCGGCGCACCCCGGCGTGGCGGTGCTGATGCTCTCCGGCCATGCCCACGTGGAGACGGCCATGAAGGGCCTGGAGCTGGGCGCCTTCGACTATCTTATGAAGCCGGTGGACATCGAGGAGCTGGTGTTCAAGCTCCAGGACGCCTGCGAGCACAAGTCGCTTGGGGGCAAGGCCTAGGGCCGCCCCATGCTGTTTCGGGAATGAACCGGGGCCGGAATTCGGGCCGGTTCCGGGGTATCAACACCTTTCACACGGAGGAAGCGTCATGGGTTTCGGAAGAGATGTCTTCGAGTTCCTCAAGCAGGCGAGCATCGCGCACGCCAAGTGGGACATGGAAGTCTCCATGTCCATCGTCAAGAGCCGTAAAAAGCTGCTGGTGCTGGCCCTCATGGTCCTGCCCATCCTGCTCATCAACTTCGCCTTCGCGGCGGACATGATCGGCAGCAAGACCGCCTACGCCCCGGCGTTCTATACCAACACCATCTTCGTGGTGTCCATCTTCGTGGGCCTGGCGGCCGGCCTCATCACCGGCTGCATCGGCGCGGGCGGCGGCTTCATCATCACCCCGGCGCTCATGGCCGCGGGCGTCAAGGGCATCCTGGCGGTGGGCACCGACCTGTTCCACATCTTCGCCAAGGCCATCATGGGCACCGCGGTGCACAAGAAGCTGGGCAACGTCTCCGTCAAGCTGGCCATCGCCTTCCTGGTGGGCTCCGGCGCGGGCACGGTCATCGGCGGCGCCATCAACACCGGCCTGTACAACAAGGACCCCCTGCTCTCCGAGATGTTCATCAGCTCCATCTACGCGGTGCTGCTGGGCTTCCTGGGCTTCTACGCCCTGTTCGACTACATCTCCGCCAGCCGCAAGGGCGAGACCGGCAGCGGCCACGACGCCCACGGCGGCTCCAGCGGCACCACCGGCCTGGCCACTACCATCCAGAAGATCCGCGTGGCCCCGATGATCACCTTCGACGAGGACTTCGTGCCCGGCGGCAAGCAGATCTCCGGCTGGATCGTGGCCGCCGGCGGCGTGGTGGTGGGCATCCTGGCCGCCATCATGGGCGTGGGCGGCGGCTTCATCACCTTCCCCATGTTCGTGTACATCTTCGGCGTGTCCAGCATGACCACCGTGGGCACCGACATCCTCCAGATCATCTTCACCGCGGGCCTGGCCGCCGTTGGCCAGTACGCCATCTACGGCTACGTGTTCTACACCCTGGCCATGGGCATGCTCATCGGCTCGCTGCTGGGCATCCAGATCGGCGCGCTGACCACCAAGGTGGTCAAGGGCATCCACATCCGCGGCTTCTACGCGGTGTCCATCATCGCGGGCTTCATCAACCGCGTGGCCACCCTGCCCAAGAAGATGGTGGAACTGGAAATGATCTCCATGAGCAAGGATCTGGTGAACCAGATCGAGTACGTGGGCAACATCGTGTTCTGGATCGTGGTGGCCATCTTCGGCTTCTGGATCTTCAGCAAGTTCTTCAGCAACATCGGCAAGCTGCGTCAGGAGGCCTAACCATGATCGTCAACAAGTCGCTCTTCAACAAGGGACTGCTGCTCTTCGCGTCCTTCTGCGTGGTGTTCGCGACCCTGTTCATGAACATCTGGCCCGGCGGCAAGAACGGCCTGGACGCCGCCGACGACATGTTCAACCGCCTGTCCAAGGGCTCCAGCTACTTCATCCCCGATGTGCAGAAGCAGACGCTGAAGCTTGAGGGCAAGACCGTCACCGTCACCGCGAAGGTGAAGGAAGAGAAGTACGCCGCCCGCGCCGTGGAGAACCTGGTCAAGGCCGGGGCCACCGCCGAGCTCAAGGACGGCGCCGTGACCTACACCGGCGACCTGGGCAAGATCCTCTCCGCCGCCCTGCAGGACGCCGACGACATGTTCAAGAACAACGGCAAGGCCGTGCAGGACCGCTACGGCGTGACCGAGAAGGACTCCGAGAAGTTCGTCACCAAGGCCTGGTGGATGGTCCTCGACCCCTCCATCAAGGAGCTGCAGAAGCAGAAGCTCATCGAGGAGGCCAAGATCGTCGGCAACGTCAACAAGCGCGGCCTTGAGCCCGGCTACAACTTCTACGGCATCGCCGGCGAAAAGGTGCTGGACAACGTGCTGCCCCTGGTCGGCCTGCTCGTCTTCTACGTCGTCTACACCATGTGGTATGGCTACGCCATCTTCGACATGTTCGGCGGCATCGGCATGGGCATGAGCAAGCCCAAGATCAAGAAGGAAGCCTAGCCCCTCGCTTCCGCTTCCGAAGACAGCGGCGGCCACGACGGCCCGGCCGCCGCGCTTCGCGCCCCCGGAGGACACACCCCTCCGGGGGCGTTTGCGTTTTTGGCACTCCCCCGATATGATTGGCCCAAGCTGGAGGAACCATGACCGGGATGCTCGCCAAACTCCGCGCCCTGCTGGGCGGCCCCAAGCCCCCCACCGACGAGGAGAGCGAGGCCGAGGCCCTGCGCATTGGCCAGCTTTTCCGCAAGAAACACACCAGCTTCCGCCTGCTTCTCACCTCCGGCAAGCGCCTGTACTCCACCCTGGAGGACATGGAGCGCGCCCTGACCGACGGCCGCGTCTTCGGCATGACCTTCCTGCGCGCCGGGGCCACCAGCGTGGCGGTCAACGCCTTCCGCATGCTCACCCACCTGCGCGAGCTCGACCCCGGGGCCACGGAGCGCATCAGCGCCCGGCTCACCGAGATCCTGGCCCAGGTGGAGGGCGTTCTGGGGCGGCGAGCGCCCCTGCCCGGCGGCCACATGGCCCTGGACCTGCGCCAGGTGCAGGCCGCCCGGGCCGACGAGGTGGGCGCGCGCCTGGCCGAGCTGGGCGAGGTGAAGAACCGCCTGGGCCTGCCCGTGCCGGAGGGCTTCGTCACCGGCGGCGTGGCCTACGAGGCCTTCGCCGGGCACCACGGCCTGCGCGAGGAGATCGAGCGCCGCCTGCAATCGTTCAGCGTGGGCGCCTGCGCCCTGGCCGACAGCGCCGCCTGCGCCCTGGCTTCGCCCACGCCGGGCGAGGGCCTGGGCGAGAGCGACGACGAGGAGGACCTGCTGTCCATGGAGGAGGTGGGCGCGGAGGTGGGCCAGCTCATCGAGGGCTGGGCCATGCCGCCGGAGCTGGAGCAGGCGCTGGTGGACGCCGCGCGCGAGCTCTGCGCCCGCACCGGCTGCACCCACGTCACCGTCATTCCCGCCAGCATGGGCGAGGGCCAGGCCTTCGTGGGCCGCTACCCCGCCCAGTTCGGCGTGCCGCTCAGCGAGCTGCCCCAGGCCTGGCGGCGCGCCGTGGCCGGAAAATACTCGCCCGAGGCCATGCTCTGCCGCCTGTGGCGCGGCCTGCCCGACGCCGAGGTGCGCATGTGCGTGGGCATCCTGGCCGAGCCCGCGTCGCTGGCCGCTCCCCTGGTGGAGCCGCCCGCCGGAACCCTGCCCTATGCCCGGGGCCTGGCCCTGTCGCGCTCGCGCGTGCTGGCCGCCCCGGACGTGCCCCGGTCCCTGGCCGGGGCCGAGGCCGTGCGCATCCTGACCATCGCCGCGCCGGGCAAGCCCCAGAACGCCCCGGCCTCCTGCCCGGTGTGCCTGGTGCAGCCCTGTCCCGATCCGCAGCCGCCCGGCTCACAGCAGGACGAGGTGCACTTCTGCGCGCCGCCGCAGGGGCTGGACTTCGGCGCGGAGGACTTCAGCCTGAGCCGGGAGCAGGCCGCCGAGCTGGGGCGGCTGGCCCGCGAGCTGGAGGCCCGCCTGGGCGCGCCCGTGGAGTTCGAGTGGCGGCTCGGGCCCGACGGCTGCTTCGAGGTGCTGCGCTGCGGCCCGCAGTTCGCGCCCTCCGGCGTCCAGCCAGGCGCCCTGGCGGGGCACGCGCCGGATGCCGGCACAGGCGGCCACTCGCGCATGGAGGGCACCCCGGTGCACCGGCGGCTGGGCGAACTTCTGGAGCTGCTCTCGCCCGACACCCTGCCCGCGCCCGAGGACCCCGGCTTCCGCGCCGCGCACAGCAAGACCGTGCGCGACCTGGCCAGGGTCATCCACACCCGCGCGGTGTCGGCCATGTTCGACTTCGGGCGCGGGCAGCAGGACTTTTCCGAGCGCGCGGCCAAGCAGCTCTGGGCCGGGGGCTCGGCCATGCAGTGGTGGATCATCAACCTGGGCGACGCCTTCTGCGCCCCGCCCGAGGGCAAGTTCATCCGGCTGGAGAACATCGACAGCCCGCCCTTCCAGGCCGTGTGGGCGGGCATCAGCGCCTTCCCCTGGGCCGGGCCGCCGCCGGTGGACGCGCGCGGCTTCCTGTCCATCATGTACGAAAGCACCACCAACCCCGAAATCTCCATCACCGGCGACTTCGACTTCGGCGTGTGGAACCACATCCTGCTTTCCAGGGCCTACGTGTCGCTGTCCTCGCGCTTCGGCTACCACTTCGTCACCATCGAGGCCCTGGTGGGCGAGCGCAGCCGCGAGAACTTCGTGAGCTTCCAGTTCCGGGGCGGCGCGGCGGAGGTCACCCGCCGGGCCAGGCGCATCCAGTTCGTGTCCGGCATACTCAAGGAATTCGGCTTCGCCATCCGCGTGCGCGAGGACGCCCTCACCGCGCGGGTGGAGGCCCTCTCCACCGCCGCCTTCATGGACAGGCTCAAGGTGCTGGGATACCTCATCATCCACACCCGCCAGCTGGACATGATCATGCGCATCCCCGAGCAGGTGCGCCTGCACCGCGAGAAGATCCTGCGCGAAATCGGCCAGATGCTGGCCCAGGACAGCGCGGCGATCCCGGTCCCGGCTTCGGTCGCCGCCGCCGCGGCGGAAAACGCGCCATGAGCCCCGCCCTCTCCGACCGCCTGTACCTGCTGGTGGCGCGACGCGACGTGGCCTGCTTCCGCTTCTTTCTGGAAGGCCAGGACAACCTGGCCATCTTTTCCTGCCTTGGCCAGCAGGAGCGGGCAGACCGGGAAATGTCCGCCCTCAGCCTGCGCTTCGCCCCCGGCGCGCGCACCCAGGTGCTGGCCTGGCTGAACGCGCTGGCCCCCGAGCTTTCCATCACCGTCCTGCCCGCGCCGCCGGGCTGATTCCCCCCCCACCGGAACAGGAGCCCCCCCATGCGCGCCACCGACCAGAGTCTGGGCGAACAGCTGCACATCACCCCCCGCGAGATAGCCCGGCGCAAGACGCTGTTCGGCATCACCCCCGCCGACGAACTGGCCCTGAGCCAGCGACTGGCCGCCCTGGAGGCGGTGCTGCCCGAGGTGGTGGAGGCCTTCTACCAGAACCAGGTGGAGATCCCGGAGATCGAGCAGCTCATCGGCGACGCCGAAACCCTCGCAAGGCTCCGGCGGCACATGGCCGCCTACCTCCAGTCGCTCTTCGGCGGGGTGTACGACGAGCTCTACGTGCTGGCGCGCCTGCGCGTGGGCATGGTCCACAACCGCATCGGCGTGCCGCCCAAGCTGTACATCGCCTCGGTGCGCACGCTGCACTCCCTGCTGCGCGCCCGCCTGGCGGGAGAGAGCCTGGCGGGCGACTGCACCCTGTGCCAGCCCTTCCTGCTGGCGCTGGAAAAGCTGCTGGCCTTCGACCTCTCGCTGGTCATGGACACCTACATCCACGCCCTGGTGGGCCAGGTGGAGCGCGGGCGGCGCGAGCTGGCCGAGTACGCCCAGGGGCTTGAGGAGGAGGTGGCCCGGCGCACGCGCCAGCTCTCGGAACTGGCCCTCACCGACCCGCTCACCGGGCTGGCCAACCGCCGCGCGCTGTTCGAGGCCCTGCGCCGCGAACTGGCCGCCGCCCTGCGCCAGGAGCGGCCCCTCACCGTGCTGGTGCTAGACCTGGACGGGTTCAAGGCGGTGAACGACCGGCACGGCCACGACGAGGGCGACCGCGTGCTGGGGCTGGTGGCCACGGCGCTGCGCCAGGCGCTCCGGGCCTCGGACCTGCCGGTGCGCATGGGCGGCGACGAGTTCGCGGCCATTCTGCCCGGCGCGGACCTGGCCACCGCGCGCGAGGTGGGCCAGCGCCTGTTCGCGGCCTTCGACAACCTGCGCGGGATCAACCCCGTGACCATGAGCATCGGCATGGCCAGCTTCTCGCCCGAGCAGCCTGTGGAGCCCGAGACCCTGCTGCGCCGGGCCGACGAGGCCATGTACCGGGCCAAGAAGCATCCCGGCCACGCCCTGGAGGGCTGAGGCCCGGGCGCAGCTCCGCCCTTGCACATATCCCTTGCACATGTGCCCTGCACATCTGTGCACAGGCTTGCACTTACGCCCTGCCCGCCACGCCTGCCCCCGGTGGCAAGTCAAACGTAAACTGCCAATTTTTCAGCTAAACACAACGTTGGCACGGCGGATGCTCATAAGAGGCCAAGTGCGCGCAAGGCCGGGGGCCCGGAGACGAACACCCCACTTCCCCCAAGCCCGCCGAAGCACCCTTGCACCCCACCCCGGGTCCCAGGCCGCGCACAGCACTCATCTCCCTCCCTCCTCCCGAAAAAGGGCCGCCACCCACGGCCCTTTTTCCTTTTGCGCGCCCGCCTTTCGCCAAACCCTGTCAACAGGGTATTTTTGTCCTTTTCCCGGCCAAAAGCCGTCCCAAAATGTCCCGGCCCGGTTTGCGGGGGTATACTCCCGGCAGGCTCGGGAATCCCCCCGGCCGCGACTCCCCAGCCGCTCCGCACCGGAGCCAGGAGGAAGACATGGGAGGAAGTGCAAGCCTTGATCCCGGCGCCATTTTGGCGAACCTGGTCATTTCGACCGTCGTCGGAGGTGTGGGCTCCGCCGCCAGCAGGGGCGAGCGCGGCTCCTCCGGCCAGGCCAGCGCCGAAGCCGAGGCCCAGCGCCTAGCCGACGAGCGCGAGGCCAAGGCCCGCCGCGCCGAGGACCGCCGCGCCGAGGAGGCCGTGCTGAAGGCCCAGAAACAGAAGCTCTCCCAGGGCGGGCAGGCCGCCACCCTGAGCACCACCCTGGGCGCCACGCTGGGTGAGGACGGCAGCCTGGCCGGACAGAGCATGCACGGCTCGGCCCCCATCGCCGCGCCCCAGCTCAAGGAGAAGCTCGGACAATGAACGCCGCCGCCACCCACACCGCTGCGGCCCCCGCCGAGGCCGCGCCGACCGCCACCGCGAACAGGCCCGCCCTGCCCCTGGCCGAGATCGAGGGCATCCTGGCCCGGCTCTCCGCGCTGGAGGCCTCCCGCGCCCCCTGGCTGGAGCTCTGGCGCGAGCTGGCCGGGCAGATCATGCCGCGCAAGCATCCGGCCCTGAACCAGCCCCGTCCCGGCATGTCCGGCGTCGGCGACGAGGCCATCTTCGACTCCACCCCCACCCACAGCCTGGAGCTGCTGGCCTCGGCCCTGGGCGGCCTGCTCACCAACCCGGCCAGCGCCTGGTTCGACCTCTGCCTGCCCGTATCGGCCCAGGACGACTCCGCGCCCGTGCGCGCCTTCCTGGCCGAGTGCAGGCAGCGCATGCTCCAGGTGTTCAACACCGAGGCCACCGGCTTCCAGGCCTGCGTGCACGAGCTCTACCTGGACCTGTGCCTGTTCGGCAGCGCCGTGCTGCACGTGGAGGCCGACGAGGACGCCGTGGTGCGCTTCAGCGCCCGCCCCCTGGCCGAGGTCTGCCTGGCCGAGGACGCGCGCGGCGTGGTGGACACCGTGCTGCGGCGCTACAGCCTCACCGCCCGCCAGCTCTGGCAGGAATGGGGCCAGGCCGTCTCGCCGGAGGCCCTGCAGCTGCTGGAGAACGCCCCGGACACCCCGGTGGAGCTGGTGAGCGCGGTGTATCCGCGCGCCCGGCGCAACCCGAACAGCCCGCTGGCCACGGACTTCCCCTACGCCAGCGTGACCCTGGAGGCCGCCACCCGCCATGTGCTGGAGGTTTCCGGCTACCACGAGATGCCCTACATGTGCCCGCGCTGGGCCAAGGCCCCGGGCGAGGCCTACGGGCGCGGGCCGGGGCTCACCGCGCTGTCGGACGTCCGCGTGCTGAACGCCATGAGCCGCACCGCGCTCATGGCCGCGGAGAAGATGTCCGACCCGCCGCTCATGGTGCCCGACGACGGGTTCCTGGGCCCGGTGCACTCCGGACCGGGGGGGCTCTCGTACTACCGCGCGGGCAGCCAGGACCGCATCGAGGCCCTGCCCGTGCGCGTGGACCTCGGCGCCATCGAATCCATGACCGAACGTAGGCGGCAATCGGTGCGGCGCATCTTCCTCACCGACATGCTCGCCCCCGAGAGCGCCAACACCACGGCCACCGAGGCGCTCCTCCGCCAGCAGGAGAAGCTGCGCATCCTCGGGCCCGTGCTGGGCAGGCTGCAAACCGAGTTCCTGGCCCCGCTCATCGAGCGGGTGTTCAACATCCTGCTGCGCGCGGGCGAGCTGCCGCCCTGGCCGGGGGAACTGCCGCAGGGCGGCGTGCGCATCGACTACAGCTCGCCCATCGCCCAGGCCCAACGCCAGGCCGACGCCCAGAACCTGGGCCAGGCCGTGCGCTACCTAGCCCCGCTGCTGCAACCCGGCGACCCCTTCCACGTGCTGGACAACTTCCAGCCCGACGCCATGGCCCGCCACGCCGCGGATCTGTTCGCCCTGCCCGCCAGCTACCTGCGCCCGCAGGAAGACGTGGACCGCCTGCGCCAGGCCCGCCAAGACCGGCAGACCGCGCAGAAGTAGGCCAGCGGGGGGAGGCCCCGCCT
>JAEXRD010000068.1 GCA_023438245.1 Pseudomonadota bacterium
CCCCCCGATTCATCCCATCACAGCTCCAGAAACTTCAGCTCCGGCACCCTGTCGATGACACCGGCCTGGGCCAGTTCGTCGTAGAACCGGCGCAGGCCCTCGAGTTCCGTGGGGCCGAGGTCGTACACCAGGCCCTGGAAGTAGACGTTCATTTCCGCCTCGGTCATGGTGTGGCCGCTGGCGGCGATGCGCGAGATCTCCGGGATGTGCGCCTGGCCCCACTGCTTGGCCTGGATGAGCAGGCGCGCCCCAGCGGCGATCTCGGCGCGGCGCGCGGCCAGGGAATCCTCGCTGGCGATCCACAGCCCGAAGATGAACGGCAGGCCGGTCCACTGCCGCCAGGCCTCGCCCAGGTCCATGCGGTGCGGGTAGTCCGGGTGGCGGCGCAGGGAGAGCGCCTCGTCGCCGATGCACAGGATGGCCTCGGGCCGCTCGCCGGTGGCCAGGATGCGCGTGGCGTCGCCTGTGCGGTAGCGGGGGCCGACGCCCACGTGGCGGGTCAAGAGCAGGTCCAGCAGCGCGGCGGAGGTGTGCGACTGGGCGCTGACGAGAATCTCCGCACCGTCCAGGTCCTCGGGCCGGGTGCGGCAAAGCAGCAGCACGCTCTGCACCGGCCCGCGGCTGCCGATGGCTAGGTCCGGCACGATGCGGTACTTCTCCGGGTGCCGGGCGTACTCGATGGACGAGCAGCCCGAGAGGTCCAGCCGCCCGTGGTCCATGAGGATGTTCAGCTCGGCGGGCGGCCCGGCGATGAGTTCGAAATCGCCGGAAAGGATATCGTTCTCCAGCGGATAGTGCAGGGGCAGCACGTTCAGGTAGCCGATGCGGCCCAGGCGAATGGGGCGGATTGGGTTCAGGGGGGCGGACACGGGCCTAGGCCTCCACCAAGGTGTAGTTCATGCGCCGCTGCCTGGGCTGGAATCCGGCGGCGCGCACCAGGGTGTCGATCTCCTCCTTGGTGAGCCGGAAGCTGACCCCGGCGGCGCGCACCACGTTCTCCTCGATCATGGTGGAGCCGAAGTCGTTGCCGCCGAAGTACAGCGCCAGTTGCGCGATCTTCGGCCCCATGGTGACCCAGGACACCTGCAGGTTGTCCACGTTGTCCAGCACCAGGCGGCTGACCGCCAGCATGCGCAGATACTCCACGCTGGTGAGCGGGCGGGCCGTCATGGCGGTGTTGTCCGGCTGGAAGGTCCAGGGGATGAAGGCCGTGAACCCTCCCGTGCGGTCCTGGCTTTCACGCACGGCGAACAGGTGCTCCAGGCGCTCCTCGGGCGTCTCTTCGTGGCCGAACATCATGGTGGCCGTGGTGCGCAGGCCCAGGCCGTGGGCCTCCTCCATGACGCCGAGCCACTGCCCGGCCGGGCACTTGTTGGGCGAGACGGACGCGCGCACGCGGTCCACCAGGATTTCCGCCCCGCCGCCGGGGATGGAGTCCAGGCCAGCCGCCTTGAGGCGGGCGATGACCTGTGCGGTGGTCAGGCCCTCCCGCCCCGCGAAGAACACGATCTCCGGCGGCGAGAACGCATGCACGTGGATGGGGTAGTTGCCTTTGATGAAGCGCAGCATGTCCTCGTACCAGGTCAGCGGCAGGTCCGGGTGATGGCCGCCCTGCATGAGGATCTGCGTGCCGCCCAGGGCGATGGTCTCTTCGATCTTCTTGCCGATCTCCGCGTGGGAGAGCACGAAGCAATCGTCGTGGCCGGGCGCGCGGTAGTAGGCGCAGAAGCGGCAGGCGCACACGCAGACGTTGCTGTAGTTGATGTTGCGGTCGACCACGTAGGTGACCATGGGCTCGGGGTGCTTGCGCAGGCGAACCTGGTGCGCGGCGCGGCCCAACTGGTGCAGGTCGGCGTGCAGGTAAAGCTGGCGGGCGCTCTCGAAGTCCAGGCGCTCGCCCGCGGCGGCGGCGTCGAGCAGGCCCTGGAGCGAGGAAGGGGCCTTCGGCCCTTTCATGGCCTTCGGCTGCTCAAGTGGCCCTGCAATCGGATGGAACCGCGCGTCGCGCTCCACCGGCGTCAGGCCCATGCCCCGGATCATGGCCTCCAGCTGGCTCTTGGCCAGGCCCTGCTCGCTGGTGGCCCCGGCCATGTGGCCGATCTTCTCCTCCACCACGGTGCCGTCCAGGTCGTCGGCGCCGAAGAACAGCGCGGCCTGCGCCTGCTTCACGGTCAGCATGACCCAGTAGGCCTTCACGTGCGGGATGTTGTCGAGCATCAGGCGCGACACCGCGATGGTGCGCAGCTCGTCCAGGCCGGTGAGCGGGCGCTCCACCTTGATGGCGTTGTTCTCGGTCTGGAAGGGCAGGGGGATGAAGCAGGTGAATCCGGTCTGGCCCTTGGCGAGCGCCTTGTCCTGCTGGGTGCGCAGGCGGTCCAGGTGGTCCAGGCGGTCGCCCAAGCCCTCCAGGTGGCCGAAGAGCATGGTGCAGTTGGTGGTCAGGCCCAGTTCGTGGGCCTCGCCGTGAATGCGCAGCCATTCCTCGGAGCTGGATTTTTTCGGGCAGATGCGGCGGCGCACCTCGGGCGCGAAGATCTCCGCCCCGCCGCCGGGCAGCATGGCCAGGCCCGCTTCCTTCAGCGTGGCGAGCACCTCGCGGGTGGAAATGCCTTCCAGTTTGGCGAAGTGGGCAATCTCCACGGCGGTGAAGCACTTGAGCGCGGCCTCGGGCAGGGCCTGCTGCACGGTGGAGAGCAGCTCCACGAAGAAGGAGAGGCGCAGGTCCGGGTGGCAGCCGCCCACGATGTGCACCTCGCGCGGGGGCAGGGGCGCGGCCAGCAGGCGGTCCACGGCCTCACGCACGCTCATCTCGAAGCCGCCCTCCTGGCCTTTCTCGCGCTGGTAGGCGCAGAAGGCGCAGCCGTTGATGCAGACGTTGGTGTAGTTGATGTGCCGGTTGACCACATAGTAGGCGCGGTCGCCGTGCAACTGGGTGCGGCGCAGGTGCGCCAGCGCGCCCACGGCGGTGATGTCCGGGCAGGCGAACAGGGCGCGTCCCTCGTCCAGGCTCAGGCGCTGGCCCTGGCGGACCTTGTCGGCGATGGCGGACAGGCCCAGTTCCGCGAAGCGGCGCGGGTCGAAATGCACGATGTCGTTCACGTCAACATTCATTCTGTGGCTCCTTGTGGGGTCGAAGCGGAAAGTCCTCGGCTCAGGATGAGCGCCAGCTCGTCCAGGCGGGCGAGCCGGGCGGATTCGTCGGGGGAGGACAGGCCCAGGCCGCAGTCCACCACGGGCAGGTCCTGGGCGGTGAGGGCGCGGTCCAGCACGGCCTCCAGGGCGAAGGCCGCGCTCATGGCGTCGATGTCCGGGCGCACCTCGCCGCGCGCCTGCCCGGCCTCGATGAGCTCGCGGAAATAGGTCAGGGCCTCGCCGCGCACCTGGCCCAGCAGGGCGGCGCGCAGGGGGAAGTCCTCGTGGTGGATGAGCCTGCGGTACAGCCGCCAGATGAGCGGATGGGCCTGGGCGAAGCGGCTGGCCGTGCGGAACACCCGCTTGAGGCGCTGCTCGAAGCCCTCCGGCCCCTCCTCGTCGCGGATGGCCCGGAGCGGGGCTTTCAACTGGTCCAGCGCGCTGGCGAAGAGGTGCCGGAACAGCCCGTCCTTGCTGCCGAAGTACTGGAACACCGAGCCCTTGGCGATGCCTAAGCGGCCCACGATGCGGTTGATGCTGGCCTGGTGGTAGCCGTGCTCGGCGAACTCGCGCAGGCTTTCGTCCAGCACGCGCTGGCGCTTCTCGCCCGGGAGATTGTCGAATGTCGAGCTGGGCTTGTCCATGGTCGCGTCTGGCCTCCGGGCTTGCCTCCGGCAGGGCTTGGGGGTATCGTCCGCGGCGAAATGACCGGGTGGTCATTTGGCTACTCCCGGTCCGCCGCCCTGTCAACCACCCATCCGCACCAAGGGGATATCCATGCGCCTTTCCCTGCATTATTCGCCCTGCCCCAACGACACGCACATCTTCCACGCCCTGGCCGCCGGGCAGGTGCGCGTACCGGGTGTGGAGTTCGACATCGCCCTGGCCGACGTGGAGCAGCTCAACCGCACGGCCCAGGAGGGCGGGGCGGACATCTGCAAGGTCAGCGTGGCGGCGGCGGCCAGCGTGCTGGGCCAGTACCGCGTGCTGCGCGCGGGCGGGGCGCTGGGCCGGGGCGTGGGGCCCATCCTGGTGGGCGCGCCGGGGCTGAAATTCGGGGATCTGCACGGGCGCAGGGTGGCCATTCCGGGCAGGCGCACCACCGCCGCGCTGCTCTTCGGCATGCTCTGCAAGGCCAAGGGGGTGGAGCCGGAGGTCGTGGAGCTGGTGTACGATCAGGTCATGCCCGCCGTGCAGGCGGGCGACTGCGCCGCCGGGGTGGTCATCCACGAGGGGCGCTTCACCTTCGCGCAGTACGGCTTGGCGCGCCTGCTCGACCTCGGCGCCTGGTGGGAGGAGGACTGCGGCCTGCCCATCCCGCTGGGCTGCATCGTCATGCGCCGGAGCCTGGGCCTGGAGCTGGCCCGCGCCGTGAACCTGGGCATCCGCCTGAGCCTGGAATACGCCCGCAGCCACCCCGAGGCCGCGCGCGAGTACATCCGCCAGCACGCCCAGGAGATGGACCCGCAGGTCATCGCCAGCCACATCGAGACCTTTGTGACGGACTACAGCCTGGACGTGGGCCAGGAGGGGGCCGGGGCGCTCACGGCGCTGATGCAGCAGGCCGCGGCCCAGTCTGGGGCGGGAGCATTGCCTGCGGACGCCATACTTACATTGTGAGCCGTTGACGGGATCGGGGCCGCGTCCTAGTTCATGTGAAACACAGGAGGCCCCCCCATGCGCAGTTTCATCCGCAATTTTCTGGCCGCAATGGCCGTGCTGACCCTGGCCCTGGCCGTCCAGGCCGCCCACGCGGGCGGACCCAAGGCCCAGACCCAGGTGCCCGGCGCGTACCGCGCCCAGGTCGGCGATTTCGAAATCACCGCCCTGCTGGACGGCACCATTCCGCTCGATACCGGCCTGCTCAAGAACGCCAGGCCCGGTGAAATCGATCCCCTGCTGGCCCGCATGTTCGTGGGCAACCCCAAGATGCTCACCGCCGTCACCGCCTATCTGGTGAACACGGGAGCGGAGCTTGTGCTCGTCGACACCGGCATGGGCGCGCACCGCGGCCCGGCCCTGGGCCACCTGCCCGCCAACCTGCGCGCCGCCGGGGTGGACCCGGCCCAGATCGACGCGGTCATCCTGACCCACATGCACGGCGATCACATCGGCGGGCTGTCCGACGCCTCGGGCAAGGCCCTGTTCCCCAAGGCCCGCGTGCTGGTGGACGCCCGCGAGGCCGCCTACTGGACCTCCGTCGAGGAAGAGGCCAAGGCCGCCGAGGGCCGCAAGCCCTTCTTCCGGATGGCCCGCAAGATGGCCGCGCCCTACCAGGCCGAGGGCCGCTGGAAGACCTTCCAGCCCGGCGACGCGCTCCTGCCCGGCATCACCGCCATCGAGGCCGTGGGCCACACCCCCGGCCACACGGTCTTCGCCGTGGAGTCCAGGGGCCAGAAGCTCATGATCTGGGGCGACCTGGTGCACGCCCACGCGGTGCAGTTCGCCCGGCCCGGCGTGTCCATCGAGTTCGACTCCGACCAGGCCCAGGCCATCGCCACGCGCCGACTGCTCATGCAGGACGCGGCCAGCCGCGGGTACCTCGTGGGCGGCATGCACCTGCCGTTCCCCGGCCTGGGCCACGTGCGCCAGGATGGCCCGGAAACCTACGCCTGGGTGCCCGTGGAGTTCGCCCCGCTGCCCGCCCCCGCTGCGAAGTAGAGGCAAGGTGGCGATTTTTCACGCCGGGGGCTTGACGCGCGCCCCGGCCTCGGCATAAGCAATCCTTACGCAGTGAAACCATAACCCGCGAGAACGACGCATGAACCTGAACCCGACGAACTCCGCACTGGCCCTACAGGCCCTGCTTGTCGTCGTAGTAGGCGTCGTAAGCGACAACGCGTCGTAGCGGGCAGGTTCACCCTTCAGGCAACCACAACCCCCGTCGGCGCGAGTCGGCGGGGGTTTCGATTTTCCCACCCAGGGAGCATCCCCACACCCCCACGCCGGTCTCCGCCAGGGACAAACCTCATGAGGAGGCGCGCCATGGCCAAGATGAACGGAGCGGAACTCACCATCCGCCTGCTGGAGCGGCAGGGCATCACCATCATTCCCGGCATTCCCGGCGGGGCCAACCTGCCCCTGTACGACGCCCTGGGCGGCAGCACCGTCATCCGCCACGTGCTGGCCCGGCACGAGCAGGGCGCGGGCTTCATGGCCCAGGGCATGGCGCGCAGCACCGGCAAGCCCGCCGTGTTCTTCGCCACCTCCGGCCCCGGGGCCACCAACACCCTCACCGCCATCGCCGACGCCAAGCTCGACTCCGTGCCCATCATCTGCGTCACCGGCCAGGTGCCCAGCTCGCTCATCGGCACCGACGCCTTCCAGGAGGTGGACATCTACGGCATGTCCATCCCGGTCACCAAGCACAACTTCCTGGTGCGCAGCGTGGAGGAGCTCGCCCGCGTCATCCCCGAGGCCTTCCGCATCGCCACCAGCGGACGGCCCGGACCCGTGCTCATCGACATCCCCAAGGACGTGCAGACCGCGCAGATCGACCTGGCCGAGTACCCCGAGCCGGGCGCGCCCGATCCCATCGAGCCGCCGGACCAGGAGGCGCTCTCCGGGGCCGCGCGCATGCTCGCAGAGGCCAAGCGCCCCATCCTCATGCTCGGCGGCGGCGTCACCGCCTCCGGAGCCGCGCCCGTCGCCCGCGCCTTCGCCGAGGCCGCGGGCCTCCCGACCACCGTGTCGCTGTTCGGCCTGGGCGTGCTGCCCGACGCCCACCCGCTGAACCTGGGCATGCTGGGCATGCACGGCACCCGCTGCGCCAACCTGCTGCTGGAGGAATGCGACCTGCTCATGGTGGCGGGCGCGCGCCTGGACGACCGCGCCACGGGCCGCCTGGAGAAATTCTGCCCCACGGCCAAACTCATCCACGTGGACATCGACCAGAGCGAGCTGGACAAGCTCAAACAGACGCACCTGGCCATCACCGGCGACGTGGGCGCCATCCTGGCCGCCCTCACCCCGCTCCTCAGCCCCGTGGACCGCTCCGCCTGGCTGGCCCGTGTGGCCGGCTGCAAGGCCGAGCATCCCCAGCGCTTCCCCCGGCTGGACGACCCGCGCTCGCCCTACGGACTGGTGCGCCGCACCGGCGAGATCCTGGCCGACATGGCCGGGGACGCCACCATCGTTGCCACCGACGTGGGCCAGCACCAGATGCGCGCCGCCCAGGCCTACCCCGACCTCAAGCCCCGGCGCTGGCTCACCTCCGGCGGCCTGGGCACCATGGGCTTCGGCCTGCCCGCGGCCATCGGCGCGGCCCTGGCCAACCCCGACCGGCCCGTGGTCTGCTTCACCGGCGACGGCAGCCTGCAGATGAACATCCAGGAGCTGGCCACCGCCGCCGAGACCGGCGTCAACGTCAAGATCGTGCTGGCCGACAACCACGGCCTGGGCCTGGTGCAGCAGCAGCAGGACCTGTTCTACGGCAGGCGCATCTTCGCCTCGGACTACCGGCACCGCGTGGACTTCGCCCGCATCGCCGAGGGCTTCGGCGTGCGCGCCGTGGACCTGGAGACCAGCCGCAACCCCCTGGCCGACCTGGAACGCGCGCTCAGGCGCGAAGGCCCCTGCCTCATCCGCGTGCCCGTGGCCGCCGAGGACAACGTGTACCCCATGGTGCCCCCCGGAGCCGCCAACACGGACATGATCGACCCCGAACACGACGCCGACAACTAGAAGGAGCGCGCCATGAACCTCATCGCTCTCAAACTCACCGTGAACAACCACCCCGGCGTCATGACCCACATCTGCGGCCTGTTCGCGCGCCGGGCCTTCAACGTGGAAGGCATCCTCTGCACGCCCATGCAGGGCGGGTCCACCAGCCGCATCTGGCTGCTGGTGCCCGAGGACGACCGCCTCACCCAGATGATCCGCCAGGTGCGCAAGCTGCACGATGTGCTGGAAGTGCTGCCCTACCCGGCGGACGAGGAAGCCCTGGACCGCATGGCCGGGTGCCTCGACGCCTGGCGGCCCGGAGAGGAGTAGGGCAGGGGAAGCCTCCGGCGGCCAGGGGGCCTCGCGCCCCCTGGACC
>JAEXRD010000075.1 GCA_023438245.1 Pseudomonadota bacterium
CCCTACTCCCACACGCCCGCCAGGGCCGCGCCGCAGGCGGCGCAGCGTCCGTGGGAGAGCCCGGAGCGGTCGGCCGAGAAGCCGGAACGGCTGACGGCGGGGGCATGGCAGGCCGGGCAGAGGGTATCGCCGAAGCCGGGGCCGGAGAGATTGCCGATGTACACGTGGCGCAGCCCGGCGGAAAGGCCCAGGGCCCGGGCGGCGAGGAGCGTTTCGGGCGGCGTGGGCGGTCGGTCCGGCATGCGGTGCTCCGGGTGGAAGCGGGAGAGGTGCCAGGGGGTGTCGGGCCCGAGGTCGGCGGCGATCCAGGCGGCCAGGGCGGAGAGCTCGGCGGGCGAGTCGTTGGCGCCGGGGATGACCAGGGTGGTCACTTCGAGCCACCAGCCCAGGGCGCGCATGTGCTTGAGGTTGTCGAGGACCGGGGCCAGGCGCGCTCCGCAGACCGTGGAGTAGAAGTCCTCGGTGAAGGCCTTGAGGTCCACGTTGGCGGCCTGGATGAGGCCGGAGCCGTTTTGCGGCGAGGGGCCCAGGGCGTCCAGGCATTCCGGGCTCATGAACCCGTTGGTGACCAGGATGTTGCGCAGGCCCTTGGCGCGGGCCAGCCGGGCGGTGTCCTCGACGAGCTCGAAGAAGATGGTTGGCTCGGAATAGGTGTAGGAGATGGACCGGCAGCCACTGTCCTGTGCGGCGCGCACCAGGTCGGCGGGTTCGGTGCGGGTGCCGCGTATGGGGTGGCCGTGGCGCGGCGGCTGGGAGAGCTGCGCGTTCTGGCAGAAGGCGCAGTCCATGTTGCAGCCCATGGTGCCGAAGGAGAAGGTCTGCGTGCCGGGCAGGAAGTGGTAGAGGGGCTTTTTCTCGACAGGGTCCACGTTGACGGCGGCGGGCAGGGCGTAGACCAGCGTGCGCAGGGTGCCGGAGCGGTTCTCGCGCACGCCGCACTTGCCGCGGGCGCCCTCCGCTATGGCGCAGAAATGCGAGCACAGGCGGCACTGGACGGAATTGTCCTTGAGGGGCTTCCACAATCGGGCTTCGTGCGGTTCGCTCATGTCCGCCTCCTTGGCCGGGCTTGGCCTACGTGAAGTTCAGGATCACCGAGAAGGCCCCGAAGCTGGCCCATACGGGCATGCCCTCGCGCAGGGCCAGGCGGCGCACGCTCTGGGCCGTGATGACCGACGCCAGGCGCGTGCCGTCGGCGAGTTCGGCCACCACCTCGGCCACGACCTCTCCCGGTGCGCCATCCGGGCCCACGGGGGCCGTGACGATGCGCTTGACGATGGCCGGATAGCGGTTGGCGGCGGTGGACACCGGCTCCTGCGGCCCGGCGGAGAGCTGCACCCAGGGGGCCTTGATGTCCGCCGTGGCCAGCACGCCGGGCTCGATGCCCAGGCGCTCCACGCTTTCGCGCGTGACCACGCTGTAGACCTTGAATCCGCCCAGGCTGGTGACTTCCACCTCGGCCACCACGGGGCCGGAGAGCACGCGGGTGACCTGGCCGAAGAAACGGTTGCGCGCGCTGGTCTTGCGGCGCTCCTCGCGCTTCAGGTAGGCCTCCAGGATCTCGCCCGCCTCGGCGTCGGAGTAGTCGGAGAAGGCGGCGGTGAGGGCGGCGGAGGACTGGCCCAGCAGGCGCTGCACCACGGGCAGGGGCACGTCCTGGCGCATGAGCTGGCGGGCGCGGGTGCGCCTGAGCACGCTGGGGCTGGCCAGGTCGCGGGGGATTCCGGCCTCCTCGGCCCGCTCGTAGAACTTGCGCCGCACGTGGCCCTGGTCCATGAGGAGGAGGCCGGAGGCGCCGCCCTCGGTGCCCGCGAGGAGTACGGGGTCGGCCAGCGCGGCGCGCAGCTCGGCGGTGACGTCGGCGGGCAGGGGCACTTCGCGCCCTCCATCGCGTCCGCTCTCGGCCTCGCCGAAGCGCACCACGGGCCGCTCCTGGTCCAGCAGCAGGTGGCGCGCGGCGTCCAGGCCCAGCACCTCGCCCAGGCGCGCCCCGGTGGAGCGCAGGAGCAGGAAGATGAGCCAGAGCCTGCGCCGGGAGTTGCGGTCGGCCTGCCTGCGCGAGGCCTCCACCCAGCTGCGGAAGCCCTTTTCCAGGGCCGTCAGCTGGGTCAGGTCCAGGCCGCGCGGATCCGCTCCGCGCGGGTCGGCTTCCTGCGGGGCGCTGCCGGGTTTGATTCGTGTGCGTTGGGCCATGAACACCACCTTGGTCGGAAATGCCGATCCTGTCTGCACCCTACGGGCAAAACGGCGCGTTGCCAAGTGCCGCGGATTGAGCTTTTCGTGACTGCTGGGCAGAGAAATCGTGACAGCAGAAAATTGATGACAAAAATGTTTCCCTGGTCTAGATTGATGTCACTTGAATTAGAATATTCGTGAGAGTTCGTCCCCCGGTCGCCACACGCAAGCCAAGGAGGCCGCCATGCTCTTCGAAGTCGCCGGAGTTGAGGTACAGCCCTGGGTTCCGCCGCTGGTGTCCCTGGTTATCTCCTTCTTCACGTCCATGGGGGGGGTGTCCGGGGCCTTTCTGCTGCTGCCGTTCCAGATGAGCGTGCTGGGCTACGTGAACCCCTCGGTGAGCTCCACCAACCAGTTCTACAACATCGTGGCCATCCCCAGCGGCGTGTGGCGCTTCATCCGCGAGGGCCGCATGGTCTGGCCGCTCACCTGGGTCGTGGTGGTGGGCACGCTGCCCGGCGTGCTCATCGGGGCCATCGTGCGCGTGCAGTATTTGCCGGACGCCAGGAACTTCAAGCTCTTCGCCTCGGCGGTGCTCATGTACATCGGCGTGCGCATGGCCAGGGACCTCATCAAGCAGATGCGCGCCCCGAAGGTCGCGGGCGGGCTCACCGCGGCCCAGACCGCCGAGAAGCGCTTCCAGGAGCAGGTGGCCCGTTTCCGCGAGAAGGCCAAGGCCAGCGAGGCCCACGGCGAGAAGCTGGCCGCCGTGCGCGTGGTGCGCTTCACCACCACCCGCGTCGCCTATGAGTTCTACGGCGAGACCTACGACGTGCCCACCTTCGGCATCCTGGCCCTGTCCTTCATCGTGGGCATCGTGGGCGGGGTTTACGGCATCGGCGGCGGGGCCATCATCGCGCCGTTCTTCGTCAGCTTCTTCGGCCTGCCGGTGTACACCGTGGCCGGGGCGGCCCTCATGGGCACGTTCATCACCAGCGTGGCCGGCGTGGCCTTCTACCAGGCCATCGCGCCCTTCTACCCCACCATGAGCGTGGCCCCGGACTGGATGCTGGGCTTCCTGTTCGGCATCGGCGGCATGGCCGGCATGTACCTGGGCGCGCGCTGCCAGAAGCACGTGCCCGCGCGCTACATCAAGTGGATGCTCTCCGCGCTCATCGTATTCCTGGCCCTCAAGTACGCGCTGGATTTCTTCAAGTAGCCTCCTAAGCAGGCCCGGAGGGGGAAGGGGAGCGGCGCCTCCCGCCCCGGAAGCCCTCCCGGCCCGCCCCCGGCCTGTCCCGTACCGGGCGGAAGGGTCGGGGGCGTTTTGCCGCCCGGCGGGTTCATCTTGCCCTGGGCCCCGGCGGCGGGGTAGGGTGGGGCATGATCCGCCCGCGCCGCGCCCTGTCCTTCGCCCTGCTGGCCCTGCTGTGCTGCGCCGCGCCGCTGCGGGCGCAAGCCCCGGCCTTGCCCGCCTTCGCCCAGCCCTACGCCAGCGACGAGCCTTCGACGGTGGAGCTGTACCCCCGCGTGCTCCCGGGCCATGTGGCGCGCCCCGGCGATGCGGACTGGCCGCTGGGCCCGGTGCGCGCGCGGGGCTTTTCCTTTGCGGTGCTGGCCGATGCGGCCATGCGCACCCCGGAAGGGGGCGAAAGCTTCCGCGTGGATTATGAATTTCCGCCGCGCGGCCCGGGCATCGCCCCGGCCAGCGTTTCGGGCCTGGCGCCCTCCGGCGAGCTGGCCTGCCTGCGCAGCGGGGCGCGGCGCGACGCGGCCAAGACGCGCGGCATCCGCTTCGCCATGCGCGCCAGCGCGCCCACCCGGGCAGTCATCACCATCAACGCCTCCAACGCCGACGACCCGCGCCGGGTGGACCGCTTCTACGGCAGCTTCACCGTGGGCACGGAGTGGAAGATCGTCACCATCCACTACCGCTCCCTGGCCGTGCTGCCCGGCTGGCGCGAGGCCTGGACGGCCGTTCCGGGCAACCTGCCCGGAGACGGCGTGCTGCGGCCCGACCGCATGGAGGAACTGCGCATCGGGTTGGACCCGGGGCAGGCCCCGCCGGGCAAGGGCTCCTTCTGGCTGGGCGACGTGACCTTCTGCCGCTAGCGCCAGCCCGCCCTACGGATTGCCCCCGGCGCGCACCAGCCTCAGGCCCGTGCTGGCGGGCTTGCAGCGGTCGGACTGGTAGCAGCGGAAGGTGCAGCGCGCGCAGTTGGGCTCCCCGCCCCAGTAGCCGCCCCTGGCCACGCGGCCCCAGCCCGTGGTGACCAGCGGGTTGTTGCGGGCATGCTTGGCGTAGGCGTCCTTCTCGTACATGTCCTCCACCCACTGGAACACGTTGCCGCTCATGTCGTACAGGCCCAGGCCGTTGGGGGCCAGGGTGGCCACGGGGTGCGAGGTTCCGCCGGAGTTCACCGCGTGCCAGGCCACCTTGGGGGCCTCCAGGCCGCCGGAGTACATCTCGCGCTTGCCGCCGCTGCGGCAGGCATACTCCCATTCGGCCTCGGTGGGCAGGCGGTAGCTTGCCCCGCCCTTGGCCATGGCCGTGAGCTTGGCCGCGTAGCGCTTGGCCTCGTCCCAGGACACGGAATCCGCCGGGCGCTTGTCGTCGCCCTGGAAGCGCGAGGTGTTCTCGCCCATGACGGCCTTCCACTGGCCCTGCGTCACGGGCGTCTGGCCCAGCCAGAAGCCGTCCACGCAGACCTCGTGCACGGGCTTTTCGTCGCTGGGCTGTTCGCCGAAGGTGTCGCCCATCTTGTAGCAGCCCTGGGGCACCCAGACGAACACCATGCCCGTCACCGGATCGGTCCAGCGCGTGGCCTTGTCCGAGGCCTGGGCCGGGGAAGCGGACATGCAAATGAGCGCCGTGAGCATGAGGGCGATTGTTGCGAGGCGCATGATGAACCTCCTGTTGTTGCGTGTGCTGTCTGGAACGGTGGATGAAGTGTGGCACATTTTGGGCACTGGTGCAATGCCGTGGCAATGTGCATTCCACTCGTCTGTGCGAATATAAAAATACATCCGTTATGTATGAATTCTGTTTTGCGCAGTGTGAATTTCTAGAGACGATGCGTGCGTGTTCAGCGGATGGGCGGGGGTGCAATGAAAACGGCCCCGAATGCCGTGGCATCCGGGGCTGGAATGAACCGGGAAAGGGGCGGAGGGGCTAGCAGCCGTCGCCAGCGCCGCAGCAGGTCTTGCCCAGGCCGCCCCGGCGGGCGCGCATGGCCTCCAGCCGGGCCAGGCCTTCCTCGCCGTAGGCCAGGGCCAGGGCCTCCTCGATGAACCCGGAGCAGGGCACGGTGGCGACGCCGCGGTCGGCCAGCACCTTGCGCGGGGTCTCGCCCACGGCGGCCACCAGCACGGCCCGGCAGTCGGAGAGCGCCCTGGCCAGTTCCTCCCAGCGGGTGGGGCCGCAGCCCATGGGCGGGGCCTGGCGTTCCTCGATCATCCGGAAGCCCCCGCTTTCGCTCTTGCCCCAGATCTGGAAGCGCTTGGCCTCGCCCAGGTGCAGGTTCACGAGCATGCCCTCGCGGGTGGCCACGGCGATATACGGGCGATCGTCCTGGCCCTGCGGGGGCAGCTTTCCGCAGGCGGCCAGGACGCCGCCCAACTCGCCGGAGCGGTCGCTGCACAAGAGGCCGACAGCGTCCGCCCGGCAACGGCGGCAGTGGGTCATCTGGGGCACCAGGGGCGCGATCTCGGCGCGGATGGCCGTGATCTCGTCCTTGCCCGGTTCCTTGATGCTCCCGAAGGGCGTGCCTTCGGTGGGGTGCAGGGCCATGAGGTTCATGAGGTCCGCGCCCAGGTCATGGGCCTTCTGGGCCACTTCGTTGATGTGCCGGTCGTTGACGCCGGGGATGAGGATGGTGTTGACCTTCACGGCCAGGCCGCGGGCCTTCAAACCCTCGATGGAGGCCAGCTGGCGCTCAAGCAGCAGTTCGGCCCCGGCGCGGCCCCGGTAGACCACGTTGCCCTCGCGCACCCAGGAGTAGATCTTCGCCCCGATTTCCGGGTCGATGGTGCTCATGGTCACGGTGGCGTGGGTCACGCCCAGCTCCTTCAGGTCGTCCAGGTACTGCGGCATGGCCAGGCCGTTGCTGGACAGGCAGAACAGCATGTGCGGGAATTCCTTGCGGATCAGCCGCATGGTCTCCAGGGTTTCCGCCGGGTTGGCCATGGGGTCGCCGGGCCCGGCGATGCCGATGACCGTGATGCGCGGCTCCTTCTCCAGAACCTGGCGGGTGTATTCCAGCGCCTGGAAGGGCTTCAAAATGCCGCTGGTGACGCCCGGGCGCGACTCGTTCACGCAGTCGTACTTTCTGTTGCAGTAATTGCACTGGATGTTGCACTTGGGGGCCACGGGCAGGTGCACGCGGCCGCAGGAGCCGGAGGATTCCTTGTTGAAGCAGGGGTGCTTGACGGAGGAGGGGGCGGGAATTGCGTTCATGGTCGGCTCCTTGTGCTTGTGAGAGGGGCTAGAGATACCCGTAGCCGATGTCGGAATCGGTCTGCTTCTTTTCCAGAACCATGTTCACCAGGCGGTCGAACAGCTGCTGCGCGCCCCGGTAGCCCAGGTGCAGCATGCGCTGGCCGCCGAAACGGTCGTGGATGGGGAACCCGGCGCGCAGAAGCGGCACGTTCCACTCGCGCGCGGCGCGCTGGCCCTTGCTGTGGCCCACCAGCAGGTCCGGGGCGAGCGTCTTCGCCTCCTCGACGATGTCGAAGAAGTCCACGCCCTCGCGGATGACGGGGCGCAGGTGGGCGGGCTTTTCGCGCAGGATCTCGCCGCAGGCGGCCTCGATGTGCGCGGCCAGGTCGCGGTTCCTGGCTCCCGTGGCCACCAGCACCGGGTGCACGCCGATCTCGGCCAGGAAGCTGGTGAGCCCGATGCACAGGTCCTCCTCGCCGTAGACCACCGCGCGCATGCCCGCGACGTACTTGTGGCCGTCCACCAGCGAGTCGATGTAGCGCCCGCGCTCCAGCAGCAGGTCGCGGGGAACGTCCCGGCCCGATATTTCCTGGAAGGACTCGAAGAGGCTGTCGGTCTCGCGCAGGCCCAGGGGCAGGCCCAGGCGGTGCAGCGGGGTGCCGAAGCGGGCGGCCAGCGAGGTGCCTGCGGTGTCCTGACGGGAAATGGCGCGGCCCAGCTCGATGGAGGCCGCCGCGCCGCCCATGGCCTTGATGTCCGCCACGGGGGTGCCGCCGGAGGGGATGTTCTCGTAGTCCAGCAGGGCCGGGCCGTCGAGCGTCTCGGAGTAGTCGGGCAGGATGATGGGCTCGATGCCGAAGGCGCGGGAAATCTCGCGCAGGTGGCGGATGTCCGCCGCGCTGACCATGCCGGGCAGGAGGTTCACGCGGCCATTGGGCGGGCTGGCCTCCAGGCAGAGTTGGTCCACGGTGGCCTTCACCGCGCCGTGGAACCCGTCCATGTGCGTGCCGCTGTAGCTGGGGGTGGAAACGTGCACCAGCTCGGCCAGGGGCAGGTCCTTGAACTCTTCGCGGAATTCCGTGAGTAGCCGGGCCACGTCGTCGCCGATGGTCTCGGTGAGGCAGGTGGTGGCCACGCCGATGACCCCGGCCCCGTACTTTTGCATGGCGTTGAGAAGGCCCTTCTTGAGGTTGGGGCCGCCGCCGTAGATGGCGTTCTTCTCGCCCAGGGAGCTGGACGCGATGTCCATGGGCTCGCGGAAATGGCTGATGATGTAGCGGCGCATGTAGGTGGCGCAGCCCTGGCTGCCGTGCAGGAAGGGCACCGCGCCCTGGATGCCCTTGAAGGCCAGGGTGGCCCCCAGCGGGGTGCACAGCTTGCAGGCGTTGGTGGTGGAGACGTGGCTCTGGCCCTTGTACTCGGAAGCGGGAACGTCCAGGGTGATCTCGCTCATCTTAGGCCTCCTTCGTTTCGGCAAGGGCCCTGGCCGCGGCCTCGCGCCGGGGCACGAAGCGCCAGATGGGGCTCATGACCGAGGCGTGCACTTCCTTGGCGAAGTTGAGCATGCCCACGAAGCCCTCCAGGGCGATCTTGCGCTCGTGGTTGTGGTCGCAGAAGCCCACGCCCAGCTTGAAGGCGATGGGCCGCTCCTTCACGCCGCCCACGAAGATGTCCACGTCCTTTTCGCGGATGAAAGCAGACAATTCCAGCGGGTTGGCGTCGTCCACCACGATGGTGCCGGGGGCGCAGATGGCCGCCAGCTCGCGGTAGTCCTCCTCGGTGCCGGTCTGGCTGCCCACGATGGCCACCTCCATGCCCAGGTGCCGGAAGGCTTTCACGAGGCTGAAGGCCTTGAAGCTGCCGCCCACGTACACGGCGGCCTTCTTGCCCTCCAGGTCGCGGCGGTACTGCTTCAGCTGCGGCATGAGCGTGTCCAACTCGGCACGCACCAGCTCGGCGGTGCGCTCGGTGAGTCCGGCAGCCAGTTCGGGGAACTTCAGCTCGAAATGTTCGGCCACGGCGTACAGGCTCTCGGCCACGTCCTCGATGCCGATCCAGCTGACCTTGAGGTGCGGGATGCCGAAGTCCTCCTTCATCATGCGCGCCAGGTCCTGGGTGGCGCCGGAGCACTGCACCAGGTTCAGGCTGGCCCCGTGGGCGCGGCGCAGGTCGTCCACGCGCCCGTCGCCAGTGACCCCCGCCACCACCTCGATGCCCATGCGATTCAGGTAGTCCTTGATGATCCAGGTCTCGCCCGCCAGGTTGAAGTCGCCCATGATGTTCACGGAAAGCTTGGAGATGCCGCCGGTGTCGCCGGTGCCCACCAGCGTGCGCATGGCCTTGCAGGCGGCGAGATATCCTTCGCGCTTGTTGCCCTTGAAGCCCTCGCTCTGCACCGGGATGACCGGGATGCCGTGGCGCTGGGTGGCGGCCTTGCACACGGCCTGCAAATCGTCGCCGATGAGGCCCACGATGCAGGTGGAGTACACGAAGGCGGCCTTGGGGCCGTGCAGGGGGATGAGCTCGTCCAGGGCCTTGGCCAGCTTCTTCTCGCCGCCGAAGACCACGTCCAGTTCCTGGAGGTCGGTGGAAAAGCTCAGGCGGTGCAGCTCCGGCCCGGAGGACAGCGCGCCGCGGATGTCCCAGGTGTAGGCGGCGCAGCCGATGGGCCCGTGCACCAGGTGCAGGGCGTCGGCGATGGGGTAGAGCACCACGCGCGAGCCGCAGAACACGCAGGCGCGCTGGCTCACAGCCCCGGCCAGGCTGTCGCGGTTGCAGGCCATGGCGAAGTCGCCCTCGCCGATGCGGTGGATCTGGTCCTTTCTTTCCTCAAAGATCGCGGAGCGTTCCTCGGAGATGGCGGTGGGCTTTTCTTCCAGGATGGCAGCGGGTTCGGTCATGACGGGCCTCACTTTCCGTTGGCGGGGATGAGCCGCCGCAGGCACACGAGGTTGGTGGGAGAAAAGCCGCAGGCTTCGTAGAAGCCGTGGGAGCCGGTGTTGTCTCGGTCGGCCAGGAGCTGCAGCCGGGTGGCGCCCAGCCTGCGGCCCCAGGCCTCGATGCGGGTGATGAGCGCCTTGCCGACTCCCTTGCCGCGCGCCTCGGGCCGGACGACCACGTCCTCCACCAGCAGGGCGGGGCCGCCCTCGGCGGTGCTGACGACGAGCTGGGCCGTGGCCATGCCGAGGACCCGGCCCGAGCCGTCGGCCCTGGTCTCATCGGGGCTGACCGCCACCAGCACCACCCGCGGGCCCTTGCCCAGCATGAGGGCGAGCCCCTCGCGCTGCTTCTCCGCGTCCGGCGCGAAGTCGGACTCGAGGGAGAACAGCAGGCCGAGCAGTTCCACCAGGTCGTCCAGGTCTTCCGGGCGGGCTTCGCGGATGGTGCAGGAGGCGGCCATTGTCAGCTCCGGGTGTCGTTTAGGAGAGCAGGTACTCGGCAGCCGGGGTGCCGGATTCCAGACCGTCCAGGATGGCGTCGATGGCCTCCTCGCTGTTCACCCCCTTGAACCAGAGGTTGTCGGGCTGGATGACCAGGATGGGGCCCTTCTCGCACTGCTTCAGGCAGCCGGTGGTGGCCACCTGCACGTCCAGGCCGCGGTCGAGGATGCCCTCCTCGATGTACTGGAGCAGGCCGTCGGTCTGCTTGTGGCAGATGCCCTTGGGCTCCTTGCCCACGCGGAAGCTCTGGCACACGAGGATCAACTTTTCGGGAAGGGCCATGGGATCTCCTTGTCGCTTGAAGGTTGAGGGTTAGTCGGCCTTGATGCGGCGCCCACGCTTCTTGCCGCCGCCGTAGAGCACGTCCACCGCGCCCTGCACGTCGGCCTCGGTGGTCAGCACCGTGATGCCGCGCGCGGCCAGCACCTTGCGCGGGTTCTGGCCCACGCTCGATGCCAGCACGGCGAAGCAGTCGGAAAGGGTGTCGGCCAGGGCGTTCCAGCGGGCACTTCCATCGCGAGAGGGGCCACCTTCCACTCCCGGTTCCGGGGCCTCGCGCATGCCGATGAGGCTGGGCAGGCCGTCGCCGGGGCGCGGGCCGTAGACCAAAAACCGGATGGCCTGGCCCAGGTGCAGGTCCACCTCCAGCCCGTCGGAGCTGGCCACGGCCACGTTGGGCCTGCCCGGCGCGGGCCTGGGCACGGCGGGATTGTTCAGGTGCAGGGCCGCGCCCGCGTCGCCCTCTCCCAGCGATTCGGCCCAGGCCACGTCCTGGCCGCAGGGGTCGCCCGCCGGGGTGAGCGCGATGTAGCGGGCGGCCGCGGCGCGCAGTTCCTCCAGCCGGGCCGGGGCCAGGGGCGGCAGCTCCGGAATTTCGGGCTCCTCCGCGTGCGCTTCGGCGGGGGAGGCCTTGCTGCCGCATCCCTTGGCGCTGCCGCAGGAGGCGCAGGCGGAGGGGGGGCACGGGGCGTTTTCCGTGGCGGGCCCGGACACGGCGGCATGGCCGCTGAAGGGCGTGAGCGCCAGCATGTCCGCGCCAAGGCTGGCCGTGATGCTGGCCACGTCCTCCACGTGGTGGTCGTTGACGCCCGGGTAGAGGGTCATGGCCACGGTGACGAACAGCCCGGCCTCGCGCAGGGCGCGGATGGCCTGGGCCTGGGCGTCCACCAGGAGCACGGCGGCCTGGTCCAGGGGCACGGTGCGCTTGCCCGGGCGGATCCAGGCGTAGAGCTTCTCCACGATGGCCGGGTCCACGGCGTCCACGATGAGCGCCACGCGCGCCAGGCCAAGCGCGGCAAGCTCCCGGGCCAGGTCGGCGATGGAAATTTCGGGCGGGCACAGGCCCAGGGTGGCCAGCGACAGGGACAGCTCCGGGTGCGCGGCATGCACCGCGGCCAGCGTCTCCAGCACCGGGGCGGGGTCGGCCAGCGGGTCGCCGGGTCCGCCGATGCCCACGCCGGTGATGGCCACGCCGCCAGCGAGCATGCGCTGAAGCCACTGCAGCGCCTCGGCGGGCGAAAGCGCGCGGCCCGGGGTTTGCGGCTCGCCGAAGCGGCGGCGGGCCGGACTCCTGCCCGCCACGGGCAGCAGGATGCGGCCTGACTTCGAGCAGGTGGAGCCGGTGAAACTGGGGCTGGCTGCGGACATGGGCCTCTCCTTTCGCTGTCGTCTTGACGTTTGCCCGAGAGCCCTTCCCCCGCCCCCCCCCCCCTTAGGGGCCGGGGCGGGGGGGGGGGG
>JAEXRD010000029.1 GCA_023438245.1 Pseudomonadota bacterium
GTCCAGGGCTGTACCGCCACAGTACTATCCCTGGACCTCGGCCACTTCCTTTCCTCGCCAGGGAACAAAATTCATCTTTTGGAAGCAGCCCCTTGCCGATGCCAGAAATGCCAAAAACGCATCATTCTCTCCCACCCGCCCTGTACGTGGTGGCCACGCCCATCGGCAACGACGGCGACCTCTCGCCGCGCGCCCGCGAGGTGCTGACGCGGGCCGACGCCGTGCTGGCCGAGGACACCCGCCGCGCGGGCCTGCTGTTCTCGCGCCTGGGCATCGTGCGCGAGCACAAGGGCTTCTTCAGCCTGCACGAGCACAACGAGGAGGGCCGCATCCCACAGGTCATCGGCATGTTGGCCGAGGGCGGGGCCGTGGCGCTCATCTCCGACGCCGGAACCCCGGTGCTGGCCGACCCCGGCTACCGGCTGGTGCGCGCCTGCCGCGAGGCCGGACTGCGCGTGGTTCCCGTGCCCGGCCCCTTCGCCCCGGCGGCGGCCCTGAGCGCCTGCGGCCTGCCGCCCGCGCCCTTCACCTTCCTGGGCTTTCTGCCGCGCAAACCCGGCGACGTGAAGCGGCTCTTGACCCGCCACGCGGGCAGCGGGGCCAGCCTGGTGTTCTTCGAGCGCAAGGACCGCCTGGCCGAGACCCTGGCCCTGGCGGCCCTGGCCCTGGGCGACCGCGAGTTCGCCGTGTGCCGCGAGCTGACCAAGACCCACGAGGAGATCTTCACCGGGCGGCTTGCCGCGCTGGACCTGCCGAAGCTGGAGGTGCTAGGCGAGGTCACGGTGGTCGTGGGGCCGGAGGCCCTGGGCGCGGCAGGGCCCGGCATGGACGGGTCCGGCCTTGACCTGGACGCCGTCATCGCCGAGGAGAAGGCCCGCGGCGGCAAGCCCCGCGAGGTGGCCCGGCGCGTGGCGGAACGGGTGGGGGCCTCGGCCAAGGATATCTACGAGAGGATGGTCCATGGTGAGTGAATCGGCGAGTGATGTGCAGCGGGCCGTGGCCCTGGCCCTTGAGAATACGCCCCTGGACGAAACGGCCCTGGCCGCCGTGCTGGCGGCCTGCCGCGCCGGGGCGGAGAATCCGCAAGACCCGGACTTCCGGCGGCTGCTGGACGGCGCGAGAGACGTGCGCCGCACATTCTTCCGCGCCGAGCTGCACCTCTGCGCCATCGTCAACGCCAAGAGCGGGGCCTGCACCGAGGACTGCGCCTTCTGCGCCCAGTCCAGCCGCCACAAGACCGACAGCCCGCGCCACGGGTTCCTGGAGCCGGAGGAGATCGCCCGCCAGGCGGCGCAGATGAAGGCGCGCGGGGCCTCGCGCTTCGGCATCGTGGCCAGCGGGCTCACCCCCGGCGAGGCGGACTTCGAGAAGCTCGTGCGCGCCGTGTCGCTGGTGGCCGCCACAGGCCTGGCCGCCGACGTGTCCGTGGGGCTGCTCTCGCCGGAACGCCTGGAGCGCCTGAAGGCCGCCGGGCTGGCCGGGGTGCACCACAACCTGGAAGTGGCCAAGAGCTTCTTCCCGCAGATCTGCACCACCCACGACTACGAAGAGGACGTTGAGGCCGTGCGCCTGGCGCTCTCCGCCGGGCTGTTCGTGTGCTCCGGCGGCATCTTCGGCCTGGGCGAGAGCTGGGAGCAGCGCGCCGAGCTGGCCCTGACCCTGAAGGAACTGGGCGTGGCCAACGTGCCCGTGAATTTCCTGGTGCCCATTCCCGGCACGCGCATGGAGAAGCGCCCGGTGCTCCGGCCCGCCGAGGCCCTGGGCATCCTGGCCCTGCTCAGGCTGCTGCTGCCCGGCGCGAACCTGCGCGTGTGCGGGGGCCGGGGCACGGTGTTCGGCCAGCCCGGGGGCCCCGGCCAGCGGGAATTGTTCGATTCCTCGGCCAGCGGGCTGATGATCGGCGACTACCTGACCGTGGCCGGAACCCCGGCCGGGCAGGACCTGGATTTGGCCCATGCGCTGGGGCTTG
Organism: Pseudomonadota bacterium; assembly: GCA_023438245.1. Classification (GTDB taxonomy): domain Bacteria; phylum Desulfobacterota; class Desulfovibrionia; order Desulfovibrionales; family Desulfovibrionaceae; genus Humidesulfovibrio. The sequence continues at coordinate 1,970 of JAEXRD010000029.1, forward strand.
TGGTCTGCGGGCCGGAAGGGTAAGCTGTCCTTTCGCACTTTGGACAAACGCCAGCATCAGGACGGGAGCGGAGTGGCGAACGCATCGGTGGCCAGCAGGGCGGAAGCCTTCATGAGCGAGCGCGGGCGCGCCCTCATCAAGTGTTTTCTGCGCACCTACCTGGTGGGCGCCTCCATGAACCCGCGCGGGCTCATGAGCGTGGGCCTGCTGTACGCCATGCAGCCCGGCCTGTGGAGCATCCACACCGACGCCAAGGCGCGCGAGCAGGCGCTCAAGCGCTACGCCCGGCACTTCAGCTCCCATCCGTTCTGGGTGCCCTGCCTGGTGGGCATATTCCTGAGCGTGGAGGGCGACATCGCCCAGCGCAGGCTGCCGCCCGAGGCCCTGGAAAAGGTCAAGAACACCACCAGCTACACCCTTTCGGCCATCGGCGACTCGGTGTTCGCGGGCAGCCTCTTGATCTTCTGGGCGCTGGCCACCTGCTGCATGCTGCTGGCGGGCCTGCGCGCCGCGCCCTTCGCGATGGGCCTGTTGTTTTTTCTTGGATTGCAAATCTTTCGCGTGTACACTTTTCTTGGTGGCCTGCGCAGAGGATTCGCCTTCCTGGGGGCGCTCAGGCGCTGGGATCTCATCAACTGGGGCAGGCGCGTCAAATTCGTGAACGCGGCGCTGCTGCTTGTGCTCTGGGCGCAGCTCGTGCCCCGGGGCGACGTGGCCTCCTGGGCCTGGGGCATGGTGGCCATGGGGGCGGCGGGGCTCATTTCGCTGCGCCCGCTCTTGCCCCGCGTGGTGGTGGCCGCGGTGGTGCTCGCCGTCATCCTGGGCGCGCCCCTGCTGGTGGATAACGGGCCGCTGACCATGCCCGTACTGCTGCCCTAGGGCGGCCAAATTTTTGCGACAAGAGACACAGGCGGAGACATGATGGAGATTTCGACGCAAGCGCAGGCGGGGGATAGCCCCGAAGAGGTGCGCGTGGGCCAGGTGCTGGTGGCCAACCAGCTCGGCCTGCACGCCCGCCCCGCCAGCCAGATCGCGCGGGAGGCCCAGGCCTTCGCCGCCGACATCTCCATTGTGGCCCAAGGCCAGATGGCCGACGCCAAGAGCATCCTGGACCTGCTGACCCTGGCCGCCGGGCCGGGCAGCACCCTGGAGATCCGCGCCAGCGGGGCCGACGCCGACCGGGCCGTGCAGAAGATCACGGAGCTGTTCGCCGCAAAGTTCGGGGAGAAATAGTGGCCAGAGCCATCGTCCACGGCATATCCGTCTCCACCGGGTTCGCCATCGGCAAGGCCGTGTTCGTGAACCGCAGGCACAGAGCCGAGGTTCCCCGCCTGACCGTGCAGCCCGCCCTGGCAGCCGACGAGGAGGCCCGCCTGCGCGCGGCCTTTGCCGCCGTGGAGGCCGACCTGGCCAGCGCCCGCGACCGCATCCCGGCCGAGCTGGCCGAGCACCGCCACATCCTCGACTCGCACCTGATGATCCTGAAGGATCCCAAGCTGTGCGGGGCCGCGGCCAAGTTCATCAACGAGCTCTACGTCAACGCCGAATGGGCGCTGGAAAAGGCCGTGGCCGAGCTGGAGAAGGCCTTCGGCGCGCTGGAGGACTCCTACATCCGCGAGCGGCTGCAGGACGTGCGCGTCATGAGCGACCGCGTGCTCACGCGCCTGCTCGGCGTGGGCGGGGAGCAGCGCGCCTTCGAGGGCCGGGTCATCATCATGGCCCACGACCTGACCCCGGCGGACACCGTGGCCCTGGAAGTGGCCAAGATCATGGGCTTCGCCACCGCCCAGGGCGGCAAGACCTCGCACACCGGCATCATGGCCCGCACCCTGGGCCTGCCCGCGCTGGTGGGCGTGGGCGAGCTGGAAGAACACGTCAACGACGGCGACCTCGTGGTGCTCGACGGCGTGGGCGGGCGCATCCTGGTGGACCCCGACGAGGACGAGCTGACCGAGTTCAACGAGCTGGCCAGCCAGTTCGAGGACTACCAGCGCCGCATCTACAAGGGCTGCCAGCTGCCCGCGGAGACCATCGACGGCTACCGCGTGCAGGTGCTGGCCAACATCGAGCTCATCGAGGAAGTGGCGGCCGTGCTGGACAACGGCGGCGAGGGCATCGGCCTGTACCGCACGGAATACAGCTACCTGAACCGCCTGGACCTGCCCAGCGAGGACGAGCTGGCCGACCAGTACTCCGACCTGGCCGCCATCATGAGCCCGCGCAAGGTCATCTTCCGCACGCTGGACCTGGGCGCGGACAAGTTCATCGCCAGCTTCGGCGCGCTGGAGGAGGCCAACCCGGCCATGGGCCTCCGGGCCATCCGCTTCTGCATGAAGCACCCCGAGCTTTTCAAGACCCAGCTCAAGGCCATCGCCCGGGCCAGCGCCTACGGCAACGTGTCCATCATGTTCCCCATGATCTCCGGCATCCGCGAGGTGCGCCGGGCCAAGGCCAAGCTGCGCGAGGCCCAGGAGGAGCTGCGGGCCGAGGGCAAGCGCTTCAACCCGGACATGCCCGTGGGCATCATGATCGAGCTGCCCGCGGCGGTGATGATCGCCAACCTGCTGGCCGAGGAAGTGGACTTCTTCAGCATCGGCACCAACGACCTGATCCAGTACAGCGTCGGCATCGACCGCACCAACCCGCACGTGAGCTACCTGTACCAGCCGCTGCACCCGGCCATCCTGCGCAGCATCAAGCACGTGGTGGACGCCGCGCACAAGGCGGGCATCGAGGCCAGCCTCTGCGGCGAGGTCGCCAGCGACCCCTTCTGCGTGCCCATCCTCATGGGCATGCAGATCGACTGCATCTCGCTCTCGCCCCAGGCCATCCCGGGCATCAAGCGCATCATCCGCCAGGCCCGCATGGGCGAGTGCAAGGCCCTGCTGCGCGAGGTGCTGGCCTGCCGCACCGTGGGCAAGATCAACCGCCTGGTGCGCGACACGATTTTCAACAAGTACCCTGAAGAACTGATGTTCTTCGCATCCCTGCTGGACAACGACGACCTCGGCGGCTAATCCCCATGTCTCAGAATCCCAATCGCCACGCGGGCGAGAAGCTCATCGCCACCAACAAGCAGGCCCGGCGGCTCTATGAATTCGTAGAGGTGCTGGAGGCCGGCATCGCGCTCATGGGCTCGGAGCTCAAGAGCCTGCGCGAAGGCCGCGTGAACTTCATGGACGGCTACGTGCGCTTCCAGAACCACGAGGCCTGGCTGACCGGGGTGCACATCGCACCCTACGCCAACGCCGGAATGGACCCGCACGAGCCCACGCGCGAACGCAAGCTGCTCCTGCACCACCGCGAGATCGACCATCTGCAGGCCAAGGCCGCGCAGAAGGGCCTCACCGTCATCCCGGTGCGCCTGTACTTCAAGAACGGCCGCGTGAAGCTGGAAATCGCCCTGGGCAAGGGCAAGAACGTGCACGACCGCCGCGACGACCTGAAGGCCCGCGACATGGACCGCGACACCCAGCGGCAGCTGGCGGACATGAAGCGCTAGGGGCTGTCTCCAAAAAGCGTCTTTTGCCCCCTGGACATCGTCATGAGCCGGTTCGGGTCCAGGGCTGTACCGTAAAAGTACTATCCCTGGCCCCGAACCGGCTCATTCCTCGCCAGAGAACAAAATCCATCTTTTGAGAAACAGCCCTAACCCACAGGCTGCGAAGGCCAAGAGCAGCCCCGGACGCACGCCATGACAAACCTCGCCCCCTCCCTCACCCCCGCCCACGTCCGCTTCCTCGAATCGGTCTTCCCCGGCGACGGCCTCGTCACCAAGCCCGAGGAAATGGCTGTGTACGGCGCGGATTCCAGCCGCCGCGCGGCCATGCCCTGGGCCGTGGCCCGGGCGCGCACCGAGGAGCAGATCGTGGAGCTGCTCAAGTGGGCCGAGGTCGAGCGCGTGCCCATCGTGCCCCGGCTGCGCGGCACGGGCATGAGCGGCGGCGCGGTTCCGGCCTTCGGCGGCGTGGTGCTCTCCACCCTGTGGATGGACAGGATCATCGACATCGACGGCGCGGACTTCTGCGCCGAGGTGGAGCCCGGCGTGGTCACCAGCCAGTTCCAGGCCGAGGTGCAGAAGCGCAAGCTGTTCTACCCGCCGGACCCGGCCAGCCTGAAGATTTCCACGCTGGGCGGCAACGTGAGCACCTGCGCGGGCGGCATGCGCGCCGTGAAGTACGGCGTGACGCGCGACTACGTGCTGGGCGTGCGCGCCGTGCTGCCCGGCGGACGCATCGTGCACACCGGGGGCCGCGCCCACAAGAACGTGGTGGGCCTGGACCTGGCGCGGCTGTTCGTGGGCTCCTGCGGCACGCTGGGCGTGTTCACGCGGCTGATCCTCAAGCTTTTGCCCCTGCCGGAAAGCTCGGTGACCGTGCTGGCCGCCTTCGGCTCGATCAGGGAAGCTCTGGAAGGGGCGCAGGGCATCTTCCGCGCGGGCATTTTGCCCACGGCCATGGAGTTCCTGGACGAGAAGGCCTGCTGGGGCATCTCGCAGATCAAGGACGTGCCCTGGAACAAGGAGCTTACCAAGGCCGTGCTGGTGCTCAAGGTGGACGGCACCGCCGCCGCGCTCAAGGAGGATCTGGGCAGGCTGGAGGCGGCGCTGGCCCCGGCCAATCCCTCGCTGCTGCTCAAGGGCCAGGGAGCCAAGGAAGAAGAGCCGCTGTGGGAGATCCGCCGCCTTGTCAGCCCGGCCAGCTTCCACCTGGGGTCGGACAAGCTGGGCGAGGACGTGGCCGTGCCGCGCGGCAAGACCGTGCAGGCCGTGGAGGGCTTCCAGGCCATCGGCCGGGAGAACGGCATCCACGTGGTCTGCTACGGCCATTTGGGCGACGGCAACACCCACGTGAACATCGTGTACGACTCCGCCGACGAGGACCAGCGCGCCCGGGCCAAGAAGTGCAAGGAGGCGGTGTTCCGCCTGACCCTGGACCTGGGCGGGACCATCTCCGGCGAGCACGGCACGGGCATCACCAAGGGCCCCTACGTGGGCTGGCAGCTGGGCGAAGAGGAGCGCCGCCTCATGGCCGGAGTCAAGAACGTGTTCGACCCCGTGGGCATCCTGAATCCCGGCAAGGGCTGGTCCTAGCATGGGCGACCAGACAAAAGGACAGCCGCGCCAGCCGGACTGCGTCCTCTGCGGCTGCTGCCTGGAGGGCTGCCCGCTGCTCGCCTCCACGGGGCGCGAGGAGCTTTCCCCGCGCGCCAAGGCCCTGCTTGCGGGGCCGAGCAAGGCTTCATTGGGAGCGCTGGACGAGGACGCCGTGGCCGAGCTGGCGGGCCTGTGCCTGGCCTGCGGCCGCTGCGAGAAGCTTTGCCCCCAGGGCGTGAAGGTGCCGGAGCTGGTGGCCCGCCTGCGGGCGGAGCACCCGCGCTTCCGCCAGTGGCTGTGGAAGCAGTGGATCACCCGGCTGGCCCCGTTCTGGGGCGCGGCGGCCACGGGCGCGGGGCTGGTTCCTGAAGCGCTGATTCCCTCCAATTTCGGCCTGGCCGTGAAGGGCCTGCGCGGGCTGAAGCCCGGCGGCGGCCTGCGGCCCTGGCTCACCGTGACCAGCCTGCCCGCCCAGGCCTACCGCGAGAAGCATGGAACCCGGCCCGTGGCCATCTTCCACGGCTGCGTCGGTTCCGGCCCCAAACGGCGCTGGGCGGACATGGCCGAAGGGCTCATGCGCGGCCTGGGCGCAAATCTCATCACGCCCCGATTTTCCTGCTGCGGCAGCACCCTCGGCGTGGCCGGGCTGCCCGAGGACCAGAAGCGCGCCCGGCTGGTCAACGTGGCCGCCTGGCGGGGCGCGGGCAGGCCCCTGCTCGCCACCTACTGCGCCACCTGCCGCAAGGGCCTGCTGGACTATGCCTCGGAAGGGGCCGGAGTTTTCGAGTCCGAGACCGAAGGGGCCGAGTGGAAGGCCTCCATCGCCCCGCTGTCCGAGCTGTTGACCGGCATGACGGCCAAGACGGGAAAGGGCGCGCCCGCGCTGGTGGCCTGGCACGAGCCCTGCCACGCCCCGAAAAGCGACGCCGAACTGCTGAAATCCCTGCTGGGCACGCGCCTGCGCGCCCCGGCGGCGGCCAAATGCTGCGGCTTCGGCGGCATCATGCAGCTGGGTGCGCCGGGGCTCTCCGAACAGGTGGGCGCGGACTGCTGGGCCAGACTTTTGAAGGTCACGGGCTCGGACCAGGCCGGAGAGGTGGTGCCGCCCTATGCGCTCACCTCGTGCAGCGGCTGCGTCATGCAGCTCCTGGCCACTGCCCGGCCCGGAGCTTCCGCGGGCCACTGGCTGGAGACGCTCCGGCCCGGCTAGACGGAATTCTTACGACGCATTTGACGCCGGGGCCGAAATGACCGAAGAAGGCCCCTGCGCGGTTGAAGGCGATGCCCCGCACAGGCCGCCCGCGCCCAACAGACTGCACCGCTGGCTGCAACTCCGCGCCAGCCCAGGAGTAACGCCCATGTTCAGCGCCATTCTGAAAAAGATCATCGGCTCCACCAACGAGCGCTACCTGAAAAAGCTCCAGCCCCTGGTGGATCGCATCAATGCCTTCGAGCCGCAGATGACGGCCCTGTCCGACGCGGACTTCCCGGCCAAGGTGGCCCAGTGGAAGGCCGAGGTGGCCCAGGGCCGCACCCTGGACGACCTGCTGCCCGAGTGCTTCGCCCTGGTGCGCGAGGCGGGCAAGCGCGCCCTGGGCATGCGCCACTACGACGTCCAGCTCATCGGCGGCATGGTGCTGCACAACGGCCGCATCGCGGAAATGAAGACCGGCGAAGGAAAAACCCTCGTCGCCACCCTGCCCGTGGTGCTGAACGCGCTGGCGGGCAAGGGCGTGCACCTGGTCACGGTGAACGACTACCTGGCCCGGCGCGACGCCGCCTGGATGGGCAAGCTGTACAACTTCCTGGGCCTGTCGGTGGGCGTCATCGTGCACGGCCTCACCGACGAGGAGCGCCAGGAGGCCTACGGGGCCGACATCACCTACGGCACCAACAACGAGTTCGGCTTCGACTACCTGCGCGACAACATGAAGTTCTACAAGGAGTCGCTGGTCCAGCGCGAGCCCTACTTCTCCATCGTGGACGAGGTGGACTCCATCCTCATCGACGAGGCCCGCACCCCGCTGATCATCAGCGGCGCTGCGGAGGAGAGCACCGCGCTCTACCGCAAGGTCGACGCCATCATCCCCATGCTGAAAAAGGGCGAAAAGCCCAAGGAAGAGGACGCCATCCCCACCGGCGACTACACCGTGGACGAGAAGGGCCGCGCCGTGCAGCTCACCGATGCGGGCGTCATGAAGTGCGAGAAGCTCCTCGGCGTGGACAACCTCTACGACCCGGCCAACGTCACCCTGCAGCACCACGTCATCCAGGCGCTGAAGGCCCACAACCTGTACCGCCGCGACGTGGAATACATCGTCAAGGACGAGCAGGTGGTCATCGTGGACGAGTTCACCGGACGGCTCATGCCCGGCAGGCGCTTCTCCGACGGCCTGCACCAGGCGCTGGAGGCCAAGGAGCAGGTGAAGGTCGAGGCCGAGAACCAGACGCTGGCCTCCATCACCTTCCAGAACTATTTCCGCATGTACGAGAAGCTCTCCGGCATGACCGGCACGGCCGACACCGAGGCCGTGGAATTCAAGGAGATCTACAACCTGGACGTGGTGGTCATCCCCACCCACCGGCCCATGGTGCGCCTGGACCACCCGGACATGATCTTCCGCACCCAGCGCGAGAAGTACGAGGCCATCGCCGCCGAGATCGCCGAGTGCCACAAGAGCGGCCAGCCCGTGCTGGTGGGCACCGTCAGCATTGAGAAGAGCGAGCTGGTCTCCAGCATGCTGAAGAAGCGCGGCGTTCCCCACAACGTGCTGAACGCCAAGCAGCACGAGCTCGAAGCGCAGATCGTGGCCGAGGCCGGACAGCGCGGCAAGGTCACCATCGCCACCAACATGGCCGGCCGCGGCACGGACATCGTGCTGGGCGAGGGCGTGAAGGAGTTGGGCGGCCTGCACATCATCGGCACCGAGCGCCACGAGTCCCGCCGCATCGACAACCAGCTGCGCGGCCGCTCCGGCCGCCAGGGCGACCCGGGAAGCTCGCGCTTCTACCTGGCCCTGGACGACGACCTCATGCGCCTGTTCGGCTCCGACCGCATCAGCGGCCTCATGGAGACCCTGGGCATGCAGGAGGGCGAGGCCATCGAGAACCGCATGGTCAGCCGCGCCATCGAGGGCAGCCAGAAGCGCGTGGAGGCCCACAACTTCGAGATCCGCAAGCAGCTGCTGGACTACGACAACGTCATGAACCAGCAGCGCGAGGTCATCTACGCCCGCCGTCGCGAGATCATGTACGCCCAGAGCCTCGACGAGCTCATCGGCGAGTACGTGGCCGACGTGCTGGACGACATCTACCTGGTGCTGGAGGAAGCCAAGCACGGCCTGGACGAGGAGCAGGAGGCCATCCTGCGCGCCCGGCTGGACGAGGTGTTCGACTTCAGCCGCTTCCCGGAGTTCGCCCAGGGCGGGCTGCCCGAGCGCGCCCAGGCCGAGGAATGGGTGGGCCAGGTGCTGGGCGCCCTGCACGACGCCTCGCCGGACCACTACCAGGACATCCTGCGCTACTTCAGCCTGGAGACCCTGGACCGCCAGTGGAAGGACCACCTGCTGAACATGGACCACCTGCGCGACGGCATCGGCCTGCGCGGCTACGGCCAGAAGGACCCCAAGCAGGAGTACAAGCGCGAGGGCTTCGAACTCTTCCGGGCCATGCTCTTCACCATCGCCGAGAAGAGCATGAGCCTCATCTCGCGCCTGCGCATCCAGGGCGAGGTGAAGGAGGAGGAGTTCCAGCACGAGGAGAAGGCCAGCGAACTCGAATACCAGGGCTCCGGCGAGCCTGCGGAAAAGAAGAAGAAGCCGGTGAAGCGCGCGGCCAAGGTCGGCCGCAACGACCCCTGCCCCTGCGGAAGCGGCAAGAAGCACAAGAACTGCTGCGGCAAGTAAGCCCGCGCCCACCCGTCGCCGCACCCCCACGGCGGCGGTCGACAAGGGGGGAGCATGCCTCGCCTGCTCATCGTGGAGGACAGCCACTCCTTCTCCCATATGGTCGCCCAGCGCGTCTCCGGCGAGCTGGGCTTCCGCTCCGTCGTCACCACCTCCTACGCCGAGACCGCGGAGCTGCTCGCGCGCGACACGGATTTCTTCGCCGCGCTGCTGGACCTGAACCTGCCCGACGCCCCCCACGGCGACATCGTGGACATCGTCAACGAACGCGGCATCCCCTCCATCGCCTGCACCGGCGAGGTCAGCGACGAGCTGCGCCAACGCATCTGGGCCAAGGGCGTGGCCGACTATGTGCTCAAGCAGGGCGAGGAGGACGTGGACTACATCATCGCCCTGCTCTCCCGCCTGCACAAGAACCCCGGGGTCAAGGTGCTGGTGGTGGACGACTCGCGCAGCGCACGGCACATGCTCACCCGGCTGCTCAGAACCCACCGCTACCAGGTGCTGGAGGCCGCCAACGGGGTCGCCGCCCTGGCCATGGCCGCGGAGGATCCCGAGATCCGCGTGGTCATCACCGACTACACCATGCCCGCCATGGACGGCTTCGAGCTCACCCGGGGCTTGCGCCGCCTGCGCGGCCCGGACGACCTGGCCATCATCGGGCTGTCCACCACGGAGTCGCGCTCGCTCTCGGCGCGCTTCCTCAAGAGCGGGGCCAACGACTTTCTGCGCAAGCCCTTCCTCACCGAGGAATTCTTCACCCGCGTGACCCAGAACGTGGAGCTCTTGGAGCGCATCGCCAGCATCCGCGAGCTGGCCAACCGCGACTTCCTGACCCGGCTGGGCAACCGCCGCCACTTCTTCACCGCCGGGCAGGCCTTCCTGGACGAGCTGCGCGCCGCCGGGCGCCAGGCGGTGCTGGGCGTGCTGGACATCGACCGCTTCAAGACCGTGAACGACACCTGGGGCCACGAGGGCGGCGACACCGTGCTCGTCCATTTCGCGGGCATGCTGCTGGAGCGCTTCGGCCCGGAGGCCCACGTGGCCCGGCTGGGCGGCGAGGAGTTCTGCGTGCTGGCCCCGGACCTGGAAGAGGCGCAGGCCCTGGAGAGCTTCGAGGCCTTCCGCGCCCACTGCGCCCAGAACCCGGCCCGCTTCGGCGACGGCCTCATCCCCTTCACCGTCAGCGCCGGGCTGTGCAGCCGGCCTGGGCCCACCCTGGACGACATGCTGCGCCTGGCCGATCGCGCGCTTTACGCCTCCAAGGCCTGCGGGCGCAACTGCGTGACCCTGGCCGAAAAATAGCCTTGGAAATCGGCCCGGCCTGGGCTAGCATTTTTTCCGGCGGGGCGACCCGCCGCGCATTCCCATGAGCTTTGGAGGACCCAGCATGACCACAGCGCCCAAGGGCTTTTCCTTCGCCGTCGCCGCGGCCGGCTTCAAGCGCGCCGACCGGTACGACCTCGCCGCCGTCGTCAGCGACCGCCCGGCCACCATCGCCGGGGTGTTCACCACCAACAAGTTCCAGGCCGCGCCCGTGCTGGTGTGCAAGGACCTGCTGGCGGGGAGCCGCACCGCCCGCGCCGTGCTCGTGAACTCCGGCCAGGCCAACGCCTGCACCGGCGAAGAGGGCCTGGCCAACTGCCGCGCCACCCTGGACATGGTGGGCAGCGCGCTGGGCCTCGCCCCGGACCAGATCTTCCCCGCCAGCACCGGCGTCATCGGCGCACAGCTCAAGATGGACCGCTGGGCCGCCGCCGTGCCCGCCCTGGCCGCCAGCCTGGGCCAGGCCGCGCCCACCGACGTCTCCCGGGCCATCATGACCACCGACACCTTTCCCAAGCTCGTCAGCCGCGAGGTGGAGCTCACCGGCGGCACGGTGCGCCTCCTGGGCATGTGCAAGGGCGCGGGCATGATCTGCCCCACCATGGCCACCATGCTGGGCTTCGTGTTCTGCGACGCCGAGGTCGGGGCCGAGGACTGGCGGGACATGCTGCGCGCCAGCGCGGACAAGAGCTTCAACGCGCTGACCATCGACGGCGACACCAGCACCAACGACACGCTCCTGGCCCTGGCGGGCGGCGCCAGCGGCGTCAAGGCCGACGACGCCAAGAGCCTGCGCCTGCTCCGCCAGGCCCTGCTGGAGATCTGCCAGGAGCTGTCCTACCGCATCGTGCAGGACGCCGAGGGCGGCACCAAGGTGGCGCACATCACCGTGCAGGGCGCCAAAAGCGCCGCCCAGGCCGAGCTGGCCGCGCGCACCATCGGCAACTCGCCCCTGGTGAAGACCGCGCTGTTCGGCTGCGACCCCAACTGGGGCCGCATCGTGGCCGCGCTTGGCCGCAGCGGCGCGGACTTCGAGCCCGAGGCCGTGGAGCTCAGAATCGGCGGCATCCTGGTGTTCTCGAAGGGCCAGCCCGCCCCCGTGGACCTGGACGCCCTGCTGGCCCCGGCCATGCGCCACCAGGACGTGGAGATCCTGCTCGACCTGCACGCGGGCCACGGCTCGTTCACGCTCTTGGCCTCCGACCTGACCAAGCGCTACGTCGAGATCAACGCCGACTACAGGACGTAAGCCCATGTCGCGGCTGAAAAAACGCACCCGGCTCACGCGCCTGGCCGACTTCGTGCACGAGTGCGGCATGCTCCGGCGCACCCCGCGCTCCGGCTACCAGTTCCTGGGCACCGGCCAGGAAAACGTGGCCGAGCACAGCTTCCGCACCGCGGCCATCGGCTTCGTGCTGGGAACCATGGCCAAGGACGCCGGGCAGGACGTGGACGCCCGCCACGTGGCCATGCTCTGCCTGTTCCACGACCTGCACGAGGCCCGCACCGGCGACTTCAACTACGTCAACCGCATCTACAACTCCAGCACCCGCACCCAGGCCCTGGCCGACTGCCTGGCGGGCACCGGCCTGTCCGGGGCGCTGATGCCCCTGTGGGAGGAGCTGGAGAAGACCGAGACCCCGGAGGCCATGCTGGCCCAGGACGCCGACCAGCTCGACCTCATGGCCAACCTGAAGGAACAGAGCGACCTGGGCAACAAGTACGCCGACAAGTGGCTGGCCGCCGCGGTGCAGCGCCTGCGCACGCCCCAGGGCCAGGAGCTGGGCCGGGCCATCATGGAGACCGACCACACCGACTGGTGGTTCCTGGGTCCGGACGAGAGCTGGTGGACCCGCAAGAACGGCTCGCGCAAGGACCTGCCCAAGGTCGAGGTCGCCGGTCCCGGCGAGGACGGCCAATAGCCTACCGCCCCGGTCGGGCTATGACGTTTTTGTTTAAAATTGCGGAGCGGCGCTGGCCCACCCTTGCGGGGCCTGGGCCGGTGTGCTACGAATACGGACGCCGCCGCCCGGCGGATGGGTGTTTTTCGCCCCGGGCGGCCACGTGAGGAGGAGACGGGAACACATGATCGAGGCTCGACGCGAGACCCTTTCGCCCGTTGCCCGGCTGGGTGCGGCCACGCTGCGCACGCTGGGCGACATGGGCGCCATGTTCCTGTTCCTCATGGAGGCCTGCGGGCGCGTGTTCTCCTCCTGGGGACAGTTCCCCAAGACCGTGCGCCAAGTCTACTTCATCGGCGTCAAGTCCGTCACCGTCATCACGCTCATCAGCCTGTTCACCGGCATGGTCATCGGCCTGCAGATGTACTACGCCCTGGCCAAGTTCGGGGCCGAGGGCTTCCTGGGCGCGGCGGTGAGCCTGTCGCTGGTGCGCGAGCTGGGCCCCGTCTTGACCGCCATCATGATCACCGGCCGGGCCGGGTCCTCCATGACCGCCGAGATCGGCGTCATGCGCATCACCGAGCAGGTGGACGCCCTTCGCGTCATGGACATCAACCCCGTGGGCTACCTGGTCAGCCCCAAGCTGGCCGCCAGCATCATCTGCTTCCCCATCCTCACCGCCTTCTTCGACCTGGTGGGCATGCTGGGCGGCTACCTCACCGGCGTGCTGCTTCTGGGCGGCAACTCCGGCGTGTATTTCTACCGCATCACCGCCTACCTCACCAGCCGCGACGTGTCCGGCGGGTTCATCAAGTCGCTGGTGTTCGCCGTGGTGGTGTGCACGGTGTGCTGCTTCATGGGCTACTTCACGCACATGCGCCGCGACTCCGTCGGGCCCGAGGCCGTGAGCCAGGCCACCACCTCCGCCGTGGTCGCCTCCTGCGTGCTCATCCTGCTGTCCGACTACGTGCTCACCTCCATCCTGTTCTAAGCCCGGAGAGAGACGCCGACCATGTTCGAAAACGCTCCAGACATACGCCTTGAAGGCCTCTCCATCGGCTACGGGGAGCGCGTGGTGGTGTCCGGCATCGACGTGACCCTGCCCGGCGGCAAGATTTCCGTCATCCTGGGCGGCTCGGGCTGCGGCAAGTCCACCCTGCTCAAGCACATCCTCATGCTCCATCCCGCCCTGGCCGGGCGCATCACCATCGGCCAGCACGACCTGGCCACGCTGGACCGCCGGGGCATGCACTGCCTGCGCCAGCGCATGGGCGTGCTGTTCCAGGACGGCGCGCTCCTGGGCTCGCTGACCCTGGGGGACAACGTGGCCCTGCCCCTGCGCGAGCACACCAGGCTTTCGGAGAAGGACATCCACGAGCGCGTGCTGGCCAAGCTGGGGCTGGTGGGGCTGGAGGACTTCGTCGACTACTACCCCAACGAGCTCTCCGGCGGCATGCGCAAGCGCGCGGGCCTGGCCCGGGGCATGGTCATGGACCCGCCGCTGCTCTTTTGCGACGAGCCCACCAGCGGCCTGGACCCCGTCACCGCCGCGGAGCTGGACCAGCTGTTGCTGGAGCTCAAGCGCCGCAGCGAGATGACCATGGTGGTGGTCAGCCACGACCTGGACAGCATGCGCACCATCGCCGACCACGTGGTGGTGCTGGGCGATGGCCGGGTGCTGTATGGCGGCGGCCTGGCCGAGCTGGAGGCCACCGGCGACGACTACCTGCGCCGTTTCCTGGACCGCAAGGCCGAGGAGCGCACCAGCCCGAGGCTGACCCTGCCGCCGCTGGACCTGGGAATGATGAAACGCGACTGCTCCAAGTACCGGGGCGGGGAATGACCCCGGCCCCCTGCCCGAAGCGAGGTGCATGATGAAGAAATACTCCAAGGAAACGCAGGTCGGCATTTTCGTGCTGCTGGGCTTCGTGGCCATCGCCTACATGAGCGTCAAGCTCGGCAACGTGCACCTGTTCGGCGACGACAACTACACCATCAAGGCCAAATTCAACGACGTCACCGGGCTCAAGGTCAACGCGCCGGTGCAGATGTACGGCGTGGAAATGGGCTTCGTGGAGAAGATCGGCATAGACCAGGCCTCGGGCATGAGCGAAGTCACCCTCAAGATCCGCAAGGACATCAAGCTCACCGACGACACCATCGCCTCGGTGAAGACCAGCGGGCTTATCGGCGACAAGTACATCAAGCTCTCCCGCGGCGGAGGCGAGGCCATCGCCGCCGGCGCTGTGCTGAGGGACACGGAATCATCTGTTGACCTGGAAGAATTAATCAGTAAGTATGTTTTCGGCGGCGTGTAAAGGCGCCGTCTATCCTCTTTGGCGCAGGGTGGAAGTCCATGAGCAAATTCATCAAGATTTTTGGTGCGTTGGCCCTTGTCGCCTGCATGGCGACCGGGGCCTTTGCAGGTGAGCCGCAGGACCGCCTGAAGAACGGCATCGACAAGGTCATCGCCGTCCTTTCCGACAAATCCCTGGCCGTTCCGGCCAAGAAGGCCGAGCGCCAGCAGAAGCTGCGCTCCGTGGCCGACGGCTTTTTCGACTGGCGCGAGCTGTCCCGCCGCGCCGCCGCCGAGCACTGGGCCAAGTTCTCGCCCAAGCAGCAGGACGACTTCGTGACCTCCTTCTCCGAGCTTCTGCAGAAGACCTACATCCGCAAGCTGGAGAAGTACAACAACGAGAAGGTCAACTACATCAAGGAACAGGTTGAGGGGAACCAGGCCTTCATCAACACCGAGGTGGTGATGAAGGACAAGAAGATCCCCATCAACTACATCATGATCAAGCGCGACCAGTGGCTGGTGTACGACGTCTCCGTCGAGGGCGTGAGCCTGGTGAAGAACTACCGCACCCAGTTCACCAAGGTGCTCACCAAGGAATCCCCCGACGCCCTGCTTGGCCGCATCAAGGACAAGATCAAGGCGCTGGACGAGGGCCAGAACGTGGACGACGCGGTGGCCAAGTAAGGCCCCCCGCGCACAACACAGGCGGAACACTCGCATGAAGAAGATCCTGCGCACCCTGCTGCCCGTGCTGGCCCTGGCGCTGCTGGCCCAGGCCCTGCTGGCCGGGTCCGCCCTGGCCGCGGCCAAGGCGGCCAAGGCCAAACCGGCCTCCCCAGCCATGGAGGCCCAGGCGGCCCCCACCTCCGGCCCCAGCCTGCTGGCCTACGGTGACGAGGACATCTGGGACGAGAACGGCCAGCTCATCAAGAAGGACCAGCTGGGCAAGGGCATCGGCGGCGGCGACGCAGCGGCCATGACCCCGGACCCCTTCGAGGGCTGGAACCGCTTCTGGTTCGGCTTCAACGACAAGCTCTACTTCTGGGCCCTGAAGCCCGTGGCCCAGGGCTACGGCTACGTCGTGCCCGAGCGCCCGCGCCTGTGGGTGCAGAACTTCTTCCACAACCTCATGTATCCCGTGCGCTTCGTCAGCCTCGTGCTCCAGGGCAAGCCCGACGCCGCCGCCGTGGAGACCTCCCGCTTCATCACCAACACCGCCTTCGGCCTCGGCGGCCTGGGCGACATCGCCGGCGACCTCAAGCCCTACAAGCCCATTCCCAGCACCGAGCAGGACCTGGGCCTGACCTTCGGCTACTGGGGCGTGGACAACGGCATGTACCTGGTGTGGCCCTTCATCGGCCCCTCCAGCGCGCGCGACACCGTGGGCTACGCGGGCGACTACTTCCTGACCCCGGCCAGCTACATCAATCCCTGGTACTGGTCCGTGGCCGCCAAGGGCTACGAGAAGGTCAACGCCATCAGCTTCCGCATCGGCGACTACGAAGCCGTGAAGGAGGCCTCGCTGGACCCGTACGAGGCCGTGCGCGACGGCTACCTGCGCATGCGCTTCAAGAAGATGAACGACTAGCTTCCGCCGACGGCCCCTGGAGTCCTGTTCATGTTGCTGGCCGTCATTTCCGACTCCCATATCGCGGCCCCGAACCACTGGTTCGGGGCCGTTTTCGATCGCTACCTGGCCCAGGCCGACTGCCTGATCCACTGCGGCGACATGGTCGGAGCCGAACTCTACCACTTCCTGCTCGCCCACCCCTGCTGCCACGCCGTTCGCGGCAACTGCGACCAGTTCCTCACCCCCCACGAGCTGCCGACCCTGCACAGCTTCGCCCTGCCCACCGCCGGCGGCGGCGCGCGCAAGATCGGCAAGGCCCACGGCTGGGGCGAGCGCGCCCCCCTGTGGAAGCGCGTGTGGGAGTCCTTTCCCGGCCACGACCTGGTCTGCTACGGCCACACCCACCGCCGCGACTGGTCCGAGCACGGGGGGACGCGCATGCTCAACCCCGGCTCCCTGGCCGAGGGCTCCCTGGCCCTGGTCACGGTGGCCGAGGACGGCCAGCTCTCCTGCGAGTTCGTGGACATCAGCCCGGCCCGGTAGGGCTGCCCTTCCCGACAGCGCCATCCTTCGGGACGGCTGCGCCGCGCGCCTCTGGGGCGGCAAGCTTCCCGGCGCCGGGCTCAACAGGTCTGGAAGGCGCTGAGGGATGAGCCTCCGGACCGTTTCCTGTTCGGCCCGGACGTGAACACCGGACGCTAAGGCAACGACGAGGGCGTGGTGGAGCGGCTGCGCTGGCTGGTGCTGCGCGCCGTGAGCCCGGAGACGGGCGCGCGCATCGCCTGCAAGAACGCCTGGCGGCTCATGACCGGCCAGGAGCGGCGCCAGGGGGGTCAGGGGTCGATGCCGTCGGCGATGTTCTGGCGGCGCACGCGCAGCAGGACGAGCACCGTGATGGCGATGCCGATGGGGCCGAGGTCCTGCTCCCAGAGCAGCCAGGCGGTGACGAGCCCGCCCAGGCCCCAGAGCGCGATCTGGCGCTTCTTCTTCGCATCCAGGGGCCGGGCCAGCCACTCGTTCTCCCGGCCGATGCAGCGCTCCACCAAGGGCAGCAGGCGCCTCAGCTCCGTGTGCGCCATGGGCGGCAGGGGCAGGGGCAGGCAGCCGGCCGCCAGCCCCAGCACGCCGAGCGCGAGCAGCGCGGCGCTGTGGCCCAGCAGCCCCAGCGGCAGCAGCGCGGCGGAAAAGGTCTGCACGCACC
Organism: Pseudomonadota bacterium; assembly: GCA_023438245.1. Taxonomy (GTDB): domain Bacteria; phylum Desulfobacterota; class Desulfovibrionia; order Desulfovibrionales; family Desulfovibrionaceae; genus Humidesulfovibrio. Next base: position 19,267 of record JAEXRD010000029.1, read on the forward strand.
AGTTCCAGGGCTCGCGGCGGCGCAGGCGCAGGCGCTGCAGCAGGTTGCGGGCCGCCTCGCCGGGCGGGATGCGGGTGTTTCCGGGCGCGTCCATGCCCCTGTTTGCCACGGGCGGCGGCATTCTGTAAACATGGCCCTGCGGCGCACTGGCCGCCGGAGGTGGGCGCATGAAGGGATTTCAGTTCGGGTCGCTGGAGCAGGAGACCGCGGAACGCCTGAGCCAGATGGCCTCGGAGGCCGCGCGCCACCTGCGCGAGCAGGGCTGGACCCTGGCCGTGGCCGAATCCTGCACCGGCGGCATGCTGGCGCATACGCTCACCAACCTGGACGGCAGCTCGGCCTGGTTCCACGGCGGCGTTGTGGCCTACTCCAACGAGCTCAAGTGCGGCCTGCTGGGCGTCGCGCCGGAGGTCATCGCCGAGCACGGCGCGGTGAGCGAGGCCACAGTGCTGGCCATGGCCCGGGGCGCGCTGCTGCTGCCCGGCCTGCCCTCGGGCAAGTCCGCCTCCATCGCCATCTCCGGCATCGCCGGGCCCACCGGCGGCACGCGGGAAAAGCCCGTGGGCACGGTGTGGATGGCCTGGGCCTGGCCCGGCGGGGTGCGCGCCGAGCACTTCCTGTTCCGGGGCGCGCGGGCCTCGGTGAAGGCCCAGAGCGTGGCCGGGGCGCTGTTCGGCGTCACCACCTTCGCCCGCTGAGGCCCGGGTCGGGGGGGAAGGCCATGGCCGCAAACGCCCTGCGCTGCTTCGTGGGCCTGCCCCTGCCCCAGGCCCACCGCCAGGCCCTGGACCGCGCCGCAAGCCAGCTCGCCGGGGCGCTCGGCTCGCGCATCGGCTTCACCCGGCCGGAAAACTGGCACCTCACCCTGCGTTTTCTGGGCGATGTGGCCCCGGAAGCCCTGCCGGGCCTGAAGCTGGCGCTGGCCGGGGTGCCCCTGGAGCCCTTCGAGCTTGCGCTGGGCCCGGCGGGCTGTTTTCCCCCGCTGCCGCGCCAGGGCCGGGGCAGACCCCCGCAGACGCTCTGGGCTGGGCTTTCGCTCGGGGCGCAGGCCTGCATCACCCTGGCCGCGGACATCAACCGCGCGCTGGGTGCGGCGGGCTTTGCGCCCGAGGACCGGCCCCTGCGGCCCCACGTCACCCTGGGCCGCGTGCGCGCCCCGCACCCGGAGGACGACTGGCGCGCCGCCCTGGCCGCGCTGGACCTCTCCGGCCCCGGCCCGGCGCGCGTGGACCGTTTCGTGCTCTGGCAGAGCGTGCTGGGCCCCGGCGGCCCGCGCTACGAGACGCTGGCCGTATTCCCCTGATCCTCCCGCCTCAAACGCTGTTTGCACTGCTCCGGCAAAATCCTTGGACAATTCGCCCGGGCCTGCTATACGTAGCGGCAGCCGCCGGGCAACTTCCGACTCCGGTTCCCTGGCCGGAATGCGCCTTGGAGCCCTGCCCCGCGTTTTCACGCTAATGTACCGATTCCACCACGCCGATAAGGCAAGAGCAAGACCGACCACAGCCCAGGAGCAGCCATGTTCAAGAAAAACATCAGCACCGTCCTCATCGCCTCCGTGGCGGCCGCCATCGTCGCAGCCATCGCTATCATCGTCCTCTACGTCTCCAGGTCATCGTACAACATGACCCTGGAGCTGGAGCAACAGTCCATGCAGCAGGTGAACCAGGGCACGCAGGAGGCGCTGGATGCGTACATGCGCAGCACCCAGACCCTGGTGGAGACCCTGGCCGCGCAGAAGGCCATCCACGAGGCCTTCGAGGGCGACGCCACCCGCGCCAAGGACCGGCTGCACGAATACATCAAGATCAACAAGGAATACTGGGCGATCTTCCTCTTCGACGCCAAGGGGACCATCCTGGCCGGGTACAACGCCAAGGAAGAGGACCTCGCCGGGCAAAGCCGCGCCGACCGCGACTACGTCAAGGCCGTGCTGGGCGGGCAGGACCTGTTCATCGCCAACCAGATCATCAAGGCCAAGAGCGGCGACGGCGAGCTGCTCATCTTCTCCCTGGCCAAGGCCGTCAAGAGCAAGGACGGCAAGGTGCTGGGCGGCGTGGGCGCCTTCCCCAAGTGGGAGGCCTTCACCAGCGCCTTCCTGGACAAGCCGCGCTTCGGCAAGCGGGGCTACGGCTTCATGCTCGACGCCAAGGGCCGCATCATCGGCCACGCCGTGGACAAGTCCCTGCTGCTCAAGGACTTGAGCGACGTGGATTTCGTGAAGCAGGCCCTGGCCAAGAAGAACGGCACCTTCTTCTACGACTGGAAGGGCGAGCAGAAGTTCATGAGCGTGTCCACCGACAAGGACACCGGCTGGACCCTGTGCATGAGCGCCTACGTGGAAGAGATGACCGAAACCGCCTCCATGCAGCGCAACGTGCTCATGGGCGTGGGCGCGGGCGCCGTGCTGGCCCTCGTTGTCATCATCGGCTTCATCATCCGCAGGCTGGTGGTTCGGCCCGTGGGCGCCGTGGTGGACTTCACCGGCAAGATCACCCAGGGCGACTACAAGGCCGAGCTGGGCACGGACTTCCGCTACGAGCTGGCCCACCTGGCCGACAACATCCGCGCCATGGTGGCGGAGATCAAGAACCGCCTGGGCTTCGCCCAGGGCGTGCTTTCCGGCTTCGTGCTGCCCTGCGCGGTGTTCGACACCGAGAACCGCATGACCTTCGTCAACGAGCACATGCTCAAGGCCCTGGACAAGACCGGGCGGCCCGAGGACTTCCTGGGCCAGACCTCCGGCGGCTTCCTGTGGGAGGACGAGGGCCGCGAGACCCTGTCCATGAAGGCCATGCGCGAGAACCGCATGCTCACCACCGAGTGCGAGCACACCTCCGTCAAGGGCGTCAAGCGCACCTTCAGCGTCACCACCACGCCCTTCGCCGACCTGGACGGCCACATCATGGGCACCCTGGCCGTGTGGTTCGACCTCTCGGAGATTCGCGAGCAGCAGCGCAAGATCGCCGAGCAGAACGAGAAGATCGCCAAGGCCGCAGCGGCCGCCACCGCGGTCTCCGACCAGGTGGCCAGCGCCAGCGAGCAGCTCTCCGCCCAGATCGAGCAGTCCAGCCGCGGCACAGACGAACAGCGCGCCCGCACCGGCGAGGCGGCCACGGCCATGGAGGAGATGAACGCCACGGTGATGGAGGTGGCCAGAAGCGCCTCCACGGCCTCCGAGCTGGCAGAGAAGGCCAAGACCCGCGCCCAGGAGGGCGAACGCCTGGTGGAGGAGGTGGTGGCCACCATCGGCCAGGTCAACCAGCGGGCCGAGGCGCTCAAGGCCGACATGGGCGAGCTGGGCAAGCAGGCCCAGGGCATCGACCAGATCATGAACGTCATCGCCGACATCGCCGACCAGACCAACCTGCTGGCGCTCACCGCCGCCATCGTGGCCGCCGGGGCGGGCGACGCCGGGCGCGGCTTCGCGGTGGTGGCGGACGAGGTGCGCAAGCTGGCCGAGAAGACCATGAGCGCCACCAACGAGGTGGGCTCCTACATCAAGGCCGTGCAGGAGAGCGCCAAGAAGAACATCGAGGGCACCGAGGCCGCCACCCGCGCCGTGGAGCAGAGCAACGAGCTGGCCGGGCGCTCCGGCTTGGCCCTGCGCGAGATCGTGGGCATGGTGGAACGCACCGCCGACCAGGTGCGCGGCATCGCCACGGCGAGCGAAGAGCAGTCCGCCGCCAGCGAGGAGATCAACCACACCACCGAGAGCATCAACCGCATCGCCAGCGAGACCGCCGAGGCCATGCGCCAGTCCGCCCAGGCCGTCAGCGACCTCTCCCGCCTGGCCCAGGAACTCAAGACCATCATCAACAACATGAAGGACTAGCCGCCCCGAACGACGGGCCGGACGCCAGAAAAGGGAACGGGGCGGGAAGCAAGCAAGCTTCCCGCCCCGAACCGTTTGGGGTGAGGTCCAGCCTCGGCGCTAACTGGTGTGGTAGTCGCCGCGGTTGAACTTGATGCGTTCCGTCACCGCCATGACCTCCAGCTCGGAAACCATGCCGTGCAGGGCCGGGTTCTGGCTGGAAAGGTCGGGATTGTCGCCCTTGAGCTTCTTCACGGTGCCGTCGATGTCCTCCAGCACCCCGTAGGCTCGCTTCAGCCCCGCCTCGTCGGACGGGGACTGCAGGTTCTGGGCGTACGAATCCCACTTGTCGAGCAAGGTTTCCACCGTCTGCATAACCGCCTTCTCCGCCTGGGTTGCCTGGGTGGTGGCCTGGGCCGGCGCTGCCTGCTGGGTGGCGGCAAGCGCCCCCAGCGCGCTGAGCTGGCCCAATCCGCCAGGCGGCGGCAGGGTGGCGGTCGGCTTGGCGGTCTGCTCGCCCGACTTGGCGACCTCCTGGGTCAGGAAGTCTCCGAACGCGGTTCCGGTCGACCTGGGCTTGCCCGTTGCGCCGGTCTGTTCCGACGCTCCCGGGAGGATGCCCTCCAACTGGTCAGGATGGATTTTCATGGTCGCTCCTCATCCTGTGGTTTGTCCGGTTTTGTGCAGAGACCATGCCAAGCGGATATTCTCGCAACATGCTGAAATTCCAGATATCGGCCCGAATCCGGAGGGGCAAATATTGCCTGCCTCGCGGCGGCGGGCCCGGGTGCGCCCAGCACCGGACTACCCCATGCGCCAGGGATTGTCCAACCGGCGCCAAACCCCGCCGCCCGGACGTCTTTTCGGACGGATTTGCGCTTGCGTAACCCGTCTCAAGTGATTATTTTCACAGTGGTCCGACCCCACATCCCGCCCGCGAGCGGGCAACGCACCAAAGCCAAGGAGAATAGCCGTGGCGATCAAGAAGATCCTCTGCGCGGTGGACTTTTCCGAGCACAGCCCCGCCGTGGCCGCCTACGCCGCAGAGCTGGCCAAGGCCCTGGACGCCAAGATCGTCTGCCTGTACGTGGCTCCCTCGCTGTCGCAGTACGTGGGCTTCCACGTGCCGCCCAGCTCCATCGAGAACTTCGTGGGCGAGATCGTCAGCGGCGCGGAGGCCACCATGAGCGCCTTCCTGGCCGAGAACTTCCAGAACGTCGAGGCCGAGGGCCACGTGGTCACCGGCTACGCCGCCGAGGAAATTTTCAGCATGTGCGCCAAGGAAAAGGCCGACATGATCATCATGGGCACCCACGGCCGCAAGGGCATCGACCGCATCCTCTTCGGCTCCGTGGCCGAAAAGGTCGTCAAGGGCGCGCGCTGCCCGGTCATGACCATCCGCCCGCAGCAGTAGCGGACCAAGGCATCCCCCGGCGGCCAGGGCCGAGAGGCCGGAAGCCGCCGGACATGGAACCGGGCAGGGCCCCGGAGTCATATCAGTGCGTCGCGGGGGGCGGGCAAACGCCCCCCGGCATTTTTTGGCGCAAAACGCGCCCAAGCAACAGGGAGAGCACATGGACGGCCAGCGTCTCAGGCCCGAGGTCAAGGACTTCAAGCCCTACGTCCCGGGCCTGACCATCGAGGAGATCCAGGAGCGCTACGGGCTTGAGCGCGTCATCAAGCTCGCCAGCAACGAAAACCCGCTCGGCACCTCCCCCCTGGTGGCCCAGGCCATCGCCGCCGTGGCCCACGACGCCTTCCGCTACCCCCAGAACCACACCCCGCGCCTCCTGAACGCCATCGCCAAGAACATGGGCGTGCCCGCCGGGCAGGTCGTCACCGGCAACGGCAGCGACGAGATCATCGACCTGCTGCTGCGCGTGGTGGCCCGGCCCGGCAAGGACCACGTGCTCTGCTACGAGCACAGCTTCAGCATGTACGGCCTCACCGCCAAGCTCTGCGGCGTGGAATACCGCGAGGTGCCGCGCGGCGAGGACTACCGCCTGCCCCTGGAGACCCTGGCCGCCGCCGCGGACAAGGACACCGCCATGGTCTTCGTCACCAGCCCGGACAACCCCACCGGACTGGCCGCCCGCGCCGAGGAACTCATGGTGCTGGCCGGAATCCTGCCCAAGGGCTGCCTGCTGGTGGTGGACGAGGCCTACATGGACTTCACCTGGCCGCCGGAGGAATACACCATCCTCCCGGCCCTGGCCGAGCTCGACAACGTCGTGGTGCTGCGCACCTTCTCCAAGGCCTACGGCCTGGCCGGGCTGCGCCTGGGCTACGGCATCATGCCCCAGTGGCTGGCCGAGGCCGTGCGCCGCGCCCGCCCGCCCTTCACCGTCAACCTCGTGGCCGAGGCCGCCGGAATCGCCGCGCTGGAGGACGACGCCTTCTACAGCGAGACCCTGAACCTGGTGTTCAAGGGCCGCGACCAGTTCCTGGCCGAACTCCCCGCCCTCGGCTGCAAGGTCTGGCCCTCCCAGGCCAATTTCGTCATGTTCAGCCCGCCCAAAAACGCGGGCCAGGTCTGCGAAGAACTCCTGAGGCGCGGCGTCATCGTGCGCCACCTGAAAAGCTTCGGCCTGCCCGACAACATCCGCGTGAACATGGGCACCCCGGAAGAAAACCGGATATTCCTCGACACCCTGAAGGAGGTGCTCCATGGCTAGCCCCGCCAAGCAGAACGGGCCCATCATCGTGACCCTGGACGGCCCCGCCGGGGTGGGCAAGAGCACCCTCTCCTCGCGCCTGGCGGGCGAGCTGGGCATCGCCTGCCTGGACACCGGAGCCATGTTCCGCGCCGCCGCCTACGCTCTGGGCGAGGGCGCCTGGGACTGGACCCAGGGCATCCTGCAGCAAAAGCTCGGCGACTTCGACTTCTCCCTGCGCGGCAGCGGCACGTCCACCGAACTGCTCCTCAACGGCCAGCCCCTGCCCGAGGAGATCCGCTCCGAGCAGACCGGCAACTGGGCCTCGCAACTCGCCGTGGTGCCCTCCGTGCGCGCCTACATGAAAATGGCCCAGATCCTGCTCGGCCAGAACACCTCCCTCGTGGCCGAAGGACGCGACATGGGCACCGTGGTGTTCCCCCAGGCCGCGCACAAGTTCTTCCTCGACGCCGACCCCGAGGAACGCGCCCGCCGCCGCTGCCGCCAGCTGCAGGGCCAGAACAAGCCCGCCGACTACGACACCATCCTCGCCGCCATACGCCAGCGCGACGACCTGGACCGCAACCGCGCCATCGCGCCGCTCAAGCCCGCACCCGACGCCACCACCGTGGACACCACGCACCTCACCGAAGACCAGGTGCTGGCCGAAATGCTCGCCACCATCCGCGCCAAGGGCTAGCCCACAGCCTCCGGCGGCCCCGACAAGCAGGGGTGAGGCTCCGCCTCGCCCCCTGCACCCCCCTCCGC
>JAEXRD010000030.1 GCA_023438245.1 Pseudomonadota bacterium
CTCTCCTCCTACGCCTGCGCCTCGCTGACTCCGGCGGAGGCGAAGGAGGCCATGTCGTTGTAGATGGCCGCCGCGCTTTTGAGCAGGAACATGCACAGCGCCGCGCCGGTTCCTTCGCCCAGGCGCAGGCCCAGGTCGAGCAGCGGGCGCTTGCCCATGTGCGCCACGGCCAGCGCGTGCCCGGGCTCGGCGCTGGCGTGGGCCAGCACGGTGTAGTCGGCGGTATGCGGGGCCAGTTTCCAGGCGGCCAGGCAGGCGGCGGTGGAGATGAATCCGTCCACGCACACGAGCTGGCGATTGCGCGCCCCGCCGATGATCAGGCCCGCCAGGCAGGCAATTTCGAGACCGCCGAGGGCGGCAAGGATGGCCAGGGGGGAGGACGAGGCGATGACGGGCGCGTGCAGGGCCAGCGCGCGCTGGATGACCTGGGTCTTGTGGGACACGGCCCTGGGGGCCAGGCCGGTGCCGGGTCCGGTCATGGGCGCGGGATCGAGGCCGAGAAGGGCGCAGTAGAGCGCGGTGGAGGGCGTGGTGTTGCCGATGCCCATGTCGCCGGTGCCGAGCACGCGCACGCCCTCGGCCAGGGCGCGGTCGGCCAGCTCGACGCCCAGGAGCAGGGCGCGCAGGCACTCCTCCTCGGTCATGGCCGGGGCCTTGGCCAGGTTGGCGGTTCCCTGGGCCACCTTGCCCTGGATGAGCCGGGGATGGTCGGGGAAGGGGCCGCCCAGGCAGCCCGCGTCCACCACGTAGAGTTCGGCCCCGGCGGTGTTGGCCAGCACGTTGATGCCCGCGCCGCCGCCCACGAAGTTCAGCACCATCTGGCGCGTGACCTCCTGCGGGAACAGGCTCACGCCCTCCTCCACCACGCCGTGGTCGCCCGCCACGGTGTACACGCGGCAGGGCGCGGCCTGGGGCGGCAGGCCGTTCTGGACCAGGAAGAGCTGCAGGGCCAGTTCCTCCAGGCGGCCCAGGCTGCCCTGGGGCTTGGTCAGGTTGTCCAGGTGGGCCTGGCCCATGGGCGCCAGCGCGCGGTCCACGGGGCTGATGGCGGAGATGACGGAATTCAGTCGGTCGCGAAGCTGGGCGGGCATGTGGTCCTCGGATGTTGGAGTCAAAAAAAGAAGGGTTCCGGCGGGCGCACTGAAGGCCAGCCGGAACCCTTTGCCATCGGATTCCTGGAAAAACACCCGCTGCGGACAGGTCTTCCGGCTTTCGGATCAGCCGGGGCAGGCGGCCTTCCCGCACGGGTATGCCCGCGCAGTGGCTGGACTTTTCGTCCAAAGCCTGCCCCGTCCCCGATTACGGCGGCGGGACCGCCACGGATTCGCACCGTGTTCCGAGATGTCCGCTCGGTGTGTGCTGTGGGTAGCCCAGATCGGCCCGGTTTTCAAGGGCGCAGGGAGGGGGGAGGGGCGGCACGGGCATTGCAATGTCCCTGGCGTGAACAAGCCGCTCGCCATACTCCACGCCAACTGCCAGGGCGAGCCCCTGGCGGCCATGCTGCGGACAAGCCCGGACTTCGGCCCGGTGTTCGAGCCGCGCGTGTACCTGAACTACGCCCGCCAGCCCATCCCGCAGGAGGATTTGGAGCGCTGCGGCCTGTTCCTGTACCAATACCTGGGGCCGGACTGGGGCGGACTGGCCAGCGAGGCGCTGCTGGCGAGGCTCCCGGCTGGCTGCCCAAGCCTGTGCATTCCCAACATATTTTTCCGCGGACCGTGGCCGCTGTGGAGCGGCGCGCCGGGCTTCGACTACCGCGACGAGCTGTTGGACAGGCTCATCGACTCCGGGCTGCCCGCGCAGGAGGTGCTGCGCCTGTACCTGACCATGCCGCTGGAGAAGAAGTACGACCTGGACGGGCGCCTGCGCGAGACAGTGAAGATCGAGCAGGCGCGGCAGGCCCGCACGCCCGTCAAATACCTGAACCACGTGCTGGAGCATTGGCGCTCCCGCCCGCTGTTCCACACCGTGAACCACCCCGGCGCGGAGCTGCTGCTGCTGGCCGCGCGCGGCATCGCCGACCGGCTGGGCCTGGCCCCGCCGGACGGGGACAAGGCCCCCGCCCCGGGCGGCATCTACGCCGACTGCGACCTGCCCGTGCACCCGCAGGTGGCGGCGCACTACGGCCTCAAATGGGCCGGGCCCAAGACCGCGTTCAACGTGTATGGACGCCGCCGGACCTTCACCGAGTACGCCGTGTCCTACGTGGCCTGCCGCCAGGCGGGCGTGGCCGATTTCATCGCGTTTTTGAGCGCCGGGAGGGAGCATGGCGGGGCGTAGCCTGACCATCGCCTGGGTGGGCGGCATGTTCACCCAGCACCACATGGAGGCCCTGGGCCACCGCGTGGTGCGCCTGCCGCTCACGGCTCCGGGAGCGTTCTCCTGGGAGGACATCGTTCAGCGCTGCGGGGGCGCGCCCGACGCCGTGGTGTCGCTGGACCGCAGCCTGCCGCCGCCGCTTCTGGGCGTGGAGCGCTACCCCTGCCTCACGGCCTTCCACTGCATCGACAGCCACATCCACGGCTGGTACCCGCTGTACGCCGGGGCCTTCGACCTCTGCGCCGTGAGCCTGAAGGACGACGTGGCCACCTTCGAGGCGGAGCTTGCGCCGGGGCGCGTCGTCTGGCTGCCGCCCTTTGCCGAGGACCGCTGCCAGCCGCGCACGGTGAGCGAGGCGGACAAGGAATTCGACCTGCTCTTCGTGGGCACGGTGGACCCGGAGACCACGCCGCTGCGCCATGCCTTCCTGGAGCGGCTGGGCCGCCTGCTGCCGGGACCGGCTGGTTTGGCTGTACGCCGGGGCGACTACACGCAGCTGTTCCCCAAGGCCCGCGTGGTGCTGAACATCGCCGAGCGCGGCGACCTGAATTTCCGCGTGTTCGAGGCCCTGGCCTGCGGCTCGTGCCTGCTCACCCCGCGCATCGGCAATGGCCAGGGGGAGCTGTTCGCGGACGGAGTGCATCTGGTCACATACGCCCCGGACGACGAGGCGGACGCGGCGAAGAAGGCCCGCTCCCTGCTGGCCGATGCGGCACGGCGGGATGCACTCGCCCGCGCCGGGTTTGCGGCCGTGGACGCGGCCCACCGCCCCATGCACCGCGCCCGGGCGCTGGAGGCGCTGCTGTTCTCCGGCCTGGAGCAGGGGCTGGCGCAGAAGCGCCTGGCCGCGCCGGATTCCGACCCTTGGCAGGCCCGCAGGCAGGCCCTGCGGCTGCTGTTCCTCTCCTGGGCCGAGCACTGCGGCGACGCCGCGCTGGCCGCCCGCTACCTGTCCGAGGCCAGAACCCTGGCCCGCATGAAATAAGGAGCCGCCATGATCCCCCGTCATGCCCGGAACACCGCCCTGCTGCTGGCCGCGAGCCTGCTGCTGGGCTCCTGCTCGGCCTCCGACGCCGTGAGCATCGCCCGCGTGGCCAGCGGCGACACCAGCGCGGCCATCGGCATGGCCCGCAGCAAGGCCATCCGCTACGCCACCAACCCCAGCGCCATCGAGGCGGACTACAAGCGTTTCCGCAGCCTGCTCTCCACCTTCCGCAAGGCCGTGGGCGGCACCTGGGGCCAGGGCGATGCCCGCGAGGCCCGGCCCAAGGAGTACGTGAAGTACACCCAGAACTATCTTTCGCGCGCCAGCGTGGACTTCGAGAACGGCAGCATCGTGGTGGAGACGCTCGACCAGGACACCCCGGTGAAGAGCCTGCGCGAGGCCATCGTCACCACGCTGCTCACCCCCTACGACCCGCGCGCCGTGGACCTCTACTCCGCCGGGCCGGTGAAGCTGGGCGGCAGGCCCTTCCTGCTGGGCGAGGTCAAGGACCAGCGGGGCCGCAACATCGCCACCGAGTCGGAAGCAGAAGCTTTCGCCCACCACCTGCTGGAATCCCCGCCCCAGGAGCGGCCCTCCCAGTCCGGAGACAAGCTGGTGCGCTACGTGGTCATCGCCATGACCAGCGACCACATGCAGGTGCGCGCCGCCAAGTTCAAGCCGCTGGTGGAGCAGGCCGCCGCCCGCTTCCAGGTCAGCCGCAACCTCATCTACGCCATCATCCGCGTGGAGAGCGACTTCAACCCCTACGCCATCAATTCCGTGCCCGCCATCGGGCTGATGCAGGTGGTGCCGCAGACCGCGGGCAAGGAGATCCACGGGCTGCTCACCGGGCGCGAGAGCGAGCCCACCAAGGCCTTCCTGTTCGAGCCGGAGAACAACATCACCTACGGCACGGCCTACCTGCGCCAGCTGGACCGGCGGCACCTCTCCGGCGTGGGCGACGAGCTCTCGCGCGAGTACTGCGTCATCGCCTCGTACAACGGCGGCGCGGGCGCGCTGCTCAAGACCTTCGACGCCGACCGGAACCGGGCGCTCGCGTCCATCAATGCCCTGCCGCCCATGAAGGTGTTCGAGGCCATCACCACGCGCCACCGCGCCCAGGAGACCCGCGACTACCTGAAGAAGGTGCTGGCGGCCAAGCGCGAGTTCGTGGGCATGTAGGGGGCCGCAGCGGTTCCATCAGCCCCGGTTATGGGGCCTTCGCGGGAAATGATTGGCCGCGCGCCGCCCTTTGGGCTATTTCAAGGCCCGAAGGAGACACCCCCATGTCCCAATCCCCTTTCCAGTCCCCCTCCCAATCCATAGGAACCGCAAACCTCCTCCGCCTGGTGCTGCTCGGGGCCATCTGGGGCGGCTCGTTTTTGTTCATGCGCGTCAGCGTTCCGGCCTTCGGCCCGGTGCTGCTCATTTTCCTGCGCGTGGCCGTGGGCGCGCTCTTCCTGTGGCTGGTGTGCCGCGCGCTGGCGCTGTCGCGCATGGACCTCACCCAGTGGCGGCACTACCTCGTCATCGGGCTGTTCAACTCCGCCCTGCCCTTCACGCTCTTCGCCTGGGGGGCGCAGCGCGCCAGCGCCTCGCTTTTGTCCATCATGAACTCCACCGCGCCCATCTGGGGCACGCTCATCGGCATGCTCTGGCTCAAGGCCCCGGCCACGCGCCAGTCCCTGCTGGGCCAGCTCTTCGGCATCGTCGGCGTGGCGGTCATCGTGGGCGGAAACCTGCGCGCGGGGGACACCGAGCAGCTGCTGCCCATGCTGGCCTGCCTGGGGGCCACATGCTGCTACGGCATCTCCGGCACGTACACCCGCTGGGCCAAGCTCAAGCTCGACCCGCTGGACATGGCCCACGGCAGCCTCTGGGCGGCCACGCTCTGCCTGGCCCCGCTGGCGCTGGCAAGCCCCATCCGCCAGACGCCGGACCCCCTCCAGTGGGCCAGCCTGGGCGGCCTGGGCGTCTTGTGCACGGGCGCGGCCTTCCTGCTCTATTTCCGGCTCATCCGCGACTGCGGGGCCCCGCGCGCGCTCACCGTCACCTTCCTCATCCCGGTGTTCGGCGTGCTCTGGGGCGCGCTGCTGCTGGGCGAAACGGTGACTCCCACCACCCTGGCCGGGGGCGCGCTGGTACTGCTGGGCACGGCCCTGGCCAACGGGCTCGTTGCCTGGCCCGGCCGGCGCGGGTAGTTGCTTCCGCGCCAGGAGGCGCAGGGCGCTTTCGGGGGCGGCCCCTGGCCATTTCCCGCTTTATTCTCGCTCCCGCTTCGGGTACAGGGCGGGGAGTTCTTTCGTGCGAGGAGACGACACATGCTTGATTTGAAGTTCGTGCAGAGGAATCTGGACGCCGTGGCCCAGGGCCTGAAGAAGCGCTGCAAGACCGAGCCCGACGTGGCCGAGTTCGCCCGCCTGGACGAGAAGCGCATCGCGCTCATCCGCGAGGCCGAGGCGCTCAAGGCCGAACGCAACTCCGGCTCGGCGGAAGTGGCCAAGCTCAAGCGCTCCGGCCAGGACGCCACGGAGCTCATGGCCCGCATGTCCTCCATCGGCGAGCGCGTGAAGGAACTGGACGCCGAGCTCTCGGTCATCGAGGCCGCGGAGAGCGACTGGCTGCTCAAGGTGCCCAACATCCCGCACGAATCCACCCCCGACGGCTGCAGCGAGGACGACAACCCGGTGATCCGCGTGGTGGGTGAAAAGCCGCAGCTTTCCTTCACTCCCAAGGAACACTGGGAACTGGGCCAGGAGCTGGGCGGGCTGGATTTCGAGCGCGCGGGCAAGATCACCGGCTCGCGCTTCTGCGTCAGCTTCGGCTGGGCCGCCAAACTGGAGCGCGCCCTGGCCGCCTTCATGCTCGACGTGGCCGGGGAGCACGGCTACACCGAGGTGCTGCCGCCGTTCATCGTCAACCGCACGGCCATGACCGGCACCGGCCAGCTGCCCAAATTCGCCGAGGATTTGTTCAAGATCGAGGGCCAGGAATACTACCTCATCCCCACCGCCGAGGTGCCGGTGACCAACCTGCACGCGGGCGAGGTGCTGGAGGAAGACCAGCTGCCCACGGCCTACTGCGCGCTGACCCCCTGCTTCCGCAGCGAGGCCGGCAGCTACGGCAAGGACACCAAGGGGCTCATCCGCCAGCACCAGTTCCACAAGGTCGAGCTGGTGCGCTTCAGCCACCCGGAAAAGTCCTTCGACGACCTGGAACTGCTCACCGGCCACGCCGAGGAGGTGCTCAGGCGCCTGGGCCTGCACTACCGCGTCATCCAGCTCTGCGGCGGCGACCTGGGCTTTTCCTCCTGCAAGACCTACGACATCGAGGTCTGGCTGCCCGGCCAGAACAAGTACCGCGAGATTTCGAGCTGCTCCAACTTCCTGGACTTCCAGGCCCGGCGGGCGAACATCCGCTTCAAGGCCAAGGGCGCCAAGAAGAGCGAGTACCTGCATACGCTGAACGGCTCCGGCCTGGCCGTGGGCCGCGCCCTGGTGGCGGTGCTGGAAAACGGCCAGCAGGCCGACGGTTCCGTGCTCATCCCCCCGGCGCTGCGCCCCTACATGGGCGGGCTTGAAAAGATCGAGAAGATCGAGAAGAAGTAGCGCCGCTTCTTCCGTGCTTTCACCGCTTCGTCACGGGCGCGCCATACGGTGCGCCCGTGCTTTTTTGTATGCTGCGCCGAACCGCAGACGGAAAATGGAGGGCGACATGAGCGAGCACGATCTGGAAAACGGCACGGGCGGCCAAAACGGGCTGACCCGGCGCGAGATGATCCGCATTCTGGGCGCGGGCGCGCTGGCCACCCTGCTGCCCGGCGCGGCCCTTTCGGCGGACAAGTCCGGCGCGAGGAAGGGCCAGGCGCACCCCGGGGCCTTCGAGACGGCCAAGGGGCCGGGCATCATCTTCGTGGTGGGCGACGGCATGCCCGCGGGCGTCATCCGCGCCATGCACGAGGTGCGCACCGGCGTGTTCGGCCATACCGGCAGCGCGCTGCACGCGCGCATGCGCGACCGGCAGACCAGCCTGGGCCTCATGGCCACGGCCAGCCTGTCCAGCATCGTCACGGACTCCGCCCCGGCCTCGGTGGCCTGGTCCACCGGCGTCAAGACCGCCAACCGCTACCTGGCCGCCCTGCCCGACGGCCGCAAGCTGACCACCATCTTCGAGCTGGTGAAGCCGCGCGGCGTGGCCACGGGCGTGGTCACCACCACCCGCGTCACCCACGCCACCCCGGCGGCCTGGCTGTCGCACCAGAGCCACCGCGACAACGAGGACGACATCGCGCTGGAATACCTGGTTTTCCGGCCCGACGTCATCCTGGGCGGGGGCCTGAACCACTTCAGCCCCAAGAAGCGCAAGGACGGCCGCGACCTCCTGGCCGAGTTCGCCAAGGCCGGGTACGACACCGCCACCGACCGCTCCGGCCTGCTGGGCCTGGAGTCCGCCGCCAAGCCGCTCATCGGGCTGTTCAACGGCTCGCACGTGGCCTACAACGTGGACCGCGTGAACGACCCGGCCCTTTCCGCCGCGCAACCCACCCTGCCGGAAATGACCGCCGAGGCCCTGCGCAGGCTCTCCAGGAATCCCGGCGGCTTCCTGCTCCAGGTGGAGGCCGGGCGCATCGACCACGCCAGCCACAGCAACGACGCCTGGGGCGCCATCATGGACGCCCTGGAGCTGGACGACACGCTGGCCGTCATCGACGAATTCCTGAAGGTGAACCCCAAGACCCTGGTGGTCGTCACCTCGGACCACGGCAATTCCGGCTGGGGCGTCAACGGCACCGGGCCGGACTACAACGACGCCACCGCCGCCCTGCGCTCCTTGCGCGCGGGCAAGGCCTCCTTCGAGGTGCTCATCAAGCGGATGAAGGGCAAGGACGCCAAGGACATCCAGGCGCTGGTGGAGCAGGCCACGGGCTTCGCCATCAGCAAGGACGAGGCCGCGCTGGTGCACCGGGCCATGCAGCCGGGCTACCAGAGCTTCCCCGGCGACTTTGTGTACCAGCCCGACGCCACCCTGGGCCAGCTGCTGGCCCACAGCGCCTACCCCGACAAGAAGGGCGCGCCCAGCGTGCGCCGGGGCAACGTGGGCTTCACCTCCTGCAACCACACCGCCGAGGACCAGCTGCTGCTGGCCTACGGCCACAGGGCCGGGGAGCTGGGCCTGAACCGGCTGGTGGACAACACCGCGCTGTTCGGGGCCATGTGCGCGTTCTTCGGCCTCCGCCACCAGAACCCGGCCATGACCCTGGCCGAGGCCCGCCCCCACCTGCTGGCCGCCGCGCGCACCGAGCGCGAGTTCGACCCCTGGCTGCACATCGCCTAGCCACAGCAACCACCCGAAATTCAAACGAGTCCGGCAGCGGGAACACCCGTCGCCGGACTCGCCATTTTTGTGCATCGCCGAACGTGATGGAAATGCAAACCGGAGCTATCGCGCAAGGCCAACCAACCGGAATTCCGGCGCTCTAGAAAAATCTTGCGCGATCCCGAGCCATTTTAGAAAATCCCTAGAAAAATCGGCTTGCGGGCCGAGGCCAAGCGGCTCAATACATTCCCAATTTCCAGGAATTACTCCTAGGCCAGGGCCACCAGGTCGTAGCTCTTGGCCTGGTCGATGTCCGCCGCGACGATCTTGCCCGGCTTCACCTTGGGGCCGCTGACGTAGGTCACGCCGTCCACCTCCGGGGCCTGGAACCACACCCGGCCCACGTGCAGGCCCGGCCATTCCGGGCTCTCGTCCTCCACCAGCACCTCCTGGCGCGTGCCCACCAGCTCGGAAAGCGCCTCGGCGCTGATGCGCTCCTGGAGCTTCATGATGCTGTTGCGGCGGCGGGTCTTGGTGGCCTGGGGCACCTGGCCGTCCAGTTCGGCGGCGCGGGTGCCCTCCTCCTGGTGGTAGGGGAACACGCCCAGGTTGGTGAAGCGCGTGCGCTCCACGAACCCCTTCAGGGTCTTGAAGTGCGCGTCGGTCTCGCCGGGAAAGCCCACGATGAGGCTGGTGCGCAGGGCGGCCTCCGGAAAATGCTTGCGCACCCGCTCGATGACCAGGGAGGGGTCCTTGGCGAAGGGCCTGCCCATGGCGGCGAGGATGTCCGGGTGGGCGTGCTGCAGCGGGATGTCGAAATAGGGCAGCAGCGGACGCCCCAGGCCCGCCAGGTGCTTCAGCAGGCCGTCGGTCAGGCCCGCCGGGTACAGGTACATCAGCCGCAGCCACTTCAGCCCCTTGATGGGCATGAGCCGGTCCAGCAGGTGCTTCAGGCCGTCCTTCAGGCCCAGGTCGTGGCCGTAGCTGGTCACGTCCTGGCCCACCAGCACCAGCTCCGGCACGCCGCCCTTCTCCACCAGCAGGCGCGCCTCGCGCTCCAGCTCGTCCAGCGTCCGGCTCACGTGCCTGCCGCGGATGCTCGGGATGGTGCAGAAGGCGCACTTGTGCGAGCAGCCCTCGCTGACCTTGAGGTAGGCGAAGGAGGGGCCGGTGCTCAGGCGGCGCGGGCCCAATTCGTCGAGCTTCCTCTTGCCCAGGGCCGCGCCCACCAGGCCCGGCCAGGCGCCCAGCTCCCGCGTGGAGAGCCAGATGTCCACCTCCGGCAGCCCGGCGGAGAGCTCCGCCTTGCCGTAGCGCGAAACCAGGCACCCGGCCACGGCCACCACGGGCCGCCTGCCGGACTCGCTGGCCAGGTCGCCTGCCTCGCGCGCAACCTCCACGATGGTCTCCAGGCTCTCCTCCACCGCCGGGCGGATGAACCCGCAGGTGTTCACCAGCACCAGGTCGGCGTCGCCCACGCCCTCGGCGGGCGCGAAGTTCCGGCCCAGCACGCCCAGCAGGCGTTCGGTGTCCACACGGTTCTTGGGGCAGCCGAGGCTGATGGTGTGCACGCGGATGGCGGACATGGTGTCTCCTTGCGGGGCGTTGGCTGGATGCGTTTTTCGGGGGGGCCTGTTGCGCTTTGGCCGGACTCGTGTACCATGGGCGCAACCACTTGTCCCGGGCGCGGAGCGCCAAGGAGTCGCAGCAGTCATGGTCGAGGCGCTCAGGCCGGAAAAACCCTACCGCATCGGCATCGTCGGCGACAAGACGTCTCTGGTGCCTTTCTGGGATCTCTTCGCCAGCCTGGGCAACGAGCGCGTGCTGGGGCAGATGGGCCTGGAGGCCCTGGCCCTGCGCGAGGACGCGCCCCCGGGCGAGGGCTTCCCGCCGGGGCTGATGCTGCCCGTGTTCCACAACTGGCGGGCCATGATGGCCGCGCACCCCGAGCTGAACATGGTCATCGAGACCACGGGCAACCGGGACGTGCTCTCCGATTTGCGGGCCCACCTGCCCTCCGATGTGGCCCTGGTGGAGCGCGCAGCCGCCAGCTTCTTCATCCGCCTGCTGTCCTCCGACCAGATGTGGGTGGCCTGCAAGCTGGACCTCTTGAACACCCAGGCCCTGCTCAAGACGGTCATCGACCAGCTGCGGGAGGAGATCCT
This sequence comes from Pseudomonadota bacterium, assembly GCA_023438245.1. Lineage (GTDB taxonomy): Bacteria > Desulfobacterota > Desulfovibrionia > Desulfovibrionales > Desulfovibrionaceae > Humidesulfovibrio. The sequence continues at coordinate 10,786 of JAEXRD010000030.1, forward strand.
GCTGGTGGACACCGCCGGGCTGGTGCTGGACTGCAACAAGGCCGTGCTGGAGCGCGCCGGGCAGATGAAGGGCCAGGTGACGGGCCAGCCCGCGCGGCAGTTCTTCCGCCTGCCGGAGGGCGAGGGCGAGGGCGCGCCCCACCCCCTGGAGACCGCCCTGGCCACGGGCCAGTCCGCCGAGGGCACCCTGCCCAGCGTGGACGGGGAGGGGCGGCTGCACTACACCCGCGAGTACGCCAATCCCATCCTGGACGACCAGGGCCGCGTGGCCAGCGTCTTGTGCATCCGGCGCGACATCACCGGCCGGGTGCAGATGGAGCAACGCCTGCAGCAGTCCGAGAAGCTGGCCAGCATCGGCGAGCTGTCCACCTACATCGCCCATGAGATCCGCAACCCGCTCTTCGCCATCGGCGGCTTCGCCAACGCCCTGCTGCGCGACACGGGCGACCCCAAGACCCGCGAAAAGCTCCAGATCATCGTGCACGAGGCCACGCGCCTGGACGGCATATTGAAGAGCATCCTCTCCTTCGCCCGGCCCGGAGAGCCGGCCCAGGGCCAGTGCGACGTGGCCGAGGTGGCCCGCCGCACCATGGACGTCATGGGCCTGGCCTGCGGCGAGAAGGGCATCGAGGTGCGCCTGGAGCTGGGCCCGGACCTGCCCCTGGTCAAGGCCGCGCCCGAGCTCATCCAGCAGTGCCTCATCAACCTGGTGAAGAACTCCGTGGAAGCCATGCCCGAGGGCGGCGTGCTGACCGTGCGGGCGGCCTTCTCCGGCGTGCACGTGCGCCTGGAGGTGGAGGACACCGGCGTGGGCATCCCCCCGGAGCTGCGCGACAAGGTCTTCAGCCCCTTCTTCAGCACCAAGGGCAAGGGCAGCGGCCTGGGCCTGGCCATGATCCGCAAGACCCTGGACGACCTGGGCGGCAGCGCGGAGCTGGCCAGCATTCCCGGCGAGGGCACGCGCGTGACGCTCTTGCTGCCCCCCCAGCTGGCGGTTGCGAAACAGGGGCCAAGCGGGTAAGAACTCCGGCGAGGGACATTCCCCAGGAGCACCGCTTGAAACACATCGTTCTGGCCACCCGCAACAAGGGCAAGGTCGCCGAGCTGGAGGCCCTGCTCGGCGGGCTGGGCATCCGCGTCCAGGGCCTGGATGCCTACCCCGAAATCGGGGAGATTCCCGAAACCGGCACCACCTTCGAGGAAAACGCCGCCATCAAGGCCCGCGCCGTGGCCCAGGCCACCGGCCTGGTAGCCCTGGCCGACGACTCCGGCCTGGAGGTGGACGCGCTTTCCGGGGCGCCGGGCGTGTACTCGGCCCGCTACTCCGGCGAGAACGCCACCGACGAGAGCAACAACGCCAAGCTGCTGGAGGCCCTGAACGGGGTGCCCGAGGAGAAGCGCGGCTGCCGCTTCGTCAGCGTCATCATGGCGGCGGCCCCCAACGGGGCCAGCGCCCAGGCGCGCGGCGAGTGGCCGGGCCGGGTGCTTTTCGCCCCGCGCGGGGCTGGCGGCTTCGGCTACGATCCCCTGTTCCTGGACCCCGAGGCCGGGCAGACCGCCGCCGAAATGGCCGCCCAGGACAAGAACGCGCGTTCCCACCGGGGCCGGGCGCTGCGCGCGCTCATCGCCCTGTGGCCGGACTTCTGGGCCAGGGCCCAAGGCTAGCGAAAACCCAAGCCCCGGACCGGACACCCTGCGCCGGGGCGCAAAGATACGGAGCGAACTCCCCATATGTGCGGCATCATCGGCTATTGCGGGCACCGCCCCGCCGTCCCCCTGGTCGTGGAAGGCCTGCGTCGCCTGGAATACCGTGGCTACGACTCCGCGGGCGTGAGCTTCGTGCAGTCCGGCCAGATGCACGTGCTGCGCGCCCCGGGCAAGCTCAGCGGCCTGGAGCGCAAGCTCGAGGGCGAGAACGTGTTCAGCGCCACCACGGGCATGGGCCACACCCGCTGGGCCACCCACGGCGCGCCCGTGGAGAAGAACGCCCACCCCCACCGCGACTGCTCGGGGCGCTTAGCACTCATCCACAACGGCATCATCGAGAACTACCAGGAGATCAAGGCCGAGCTGCTGGCCGAGGGCTGCGAGTTCTTCTCCGACACCGACTCCGAGGTGCTGGTGAACCTCATCGCCAAGGGCGTCAAGCAGCACGGCGGCGATGTGATGAAGGCCCTGTCCTGGGCCCTGGGCCGCGCCGAGGGCACCTACGCCATCGTGCTCATGAGCGCGGACGAGCCCGGCACCCTCTGGGCCACCCGCGTGGCCAGCCCGCTGGTCATGGGCGTGGGCGTGGGCGAGAACTTCCTGGGCTCGGACATCCCGGCCTTCCTGCCCTACACGCGCGAGGTGGTGTTCCTGGAGGACCGCGAGCTGGTGCGCCTCACCGCCTCCTCCTGGGAGGTGTTCGACACCGCCACGCTGGCCCCCATCGCCAAGCAGGTCCAGCACATCAACTGGGACGTGCAGGCCGCCGAAAAGGGCGGGTACAAGCATTTCATGATCAAGGAGATCTTCGAGCAGCCCAAGGTCATCCGCGACTGCCTGCTGGGCAGGCTTGAGGGCGGAAGCGTGCGCCTGCCGGAGCTGGACGGGCTGGAGGTTCCGCAGCGGCTGCACATCGTGGCCTGCGGCACCAGCTACCACGCGGGCCTGTGGGGCATGTACCTCATGGAGAAGCTGGCGGGCATCCCCGTGCAGGTGGAAATCGCCTCGGAATTCCGCTACCGCGACCCGATTCTTCCAAAGGGCGGGCTGGTGCTGGCCATCAGCCAGAGCGGCGAGACCATGGACACGCTGGCGGGCATCAAGCTGGCCAAGGAGCGCGGCCTGCCCGTGCTGGGCCTGTGCAACGTGGTTGGCTCCAGCATCTCGCGCGAGTCCGACTACGTGCTGTACACCCAGGCCGGGCCGGAGATCAGCGTGGCCTCCACCAAGGCCATGTGCAGCCAGCTCACGGCCCTGCTGCTGCTGGCCCTGCACTGGGGCGTGAAGAACGGCGCGCTCGATGCCGCCCGCTGCGCCCGCCTGGTGGAGGGCCTGGGCAAGATGCCGGAGCTGGTGGAGGCGGCCCTGCCCGCCCTGCGCGGGGAGGCCAGGAAGCTGGCGCGCAAGTACTCCGACGCCACGAGCTTTTTGTACCTGGGCCGGGGCATGAACTACCCCCTGGCCCTGGAAGGCGCGCTCAAACTTAAAGAAATCAGCTATATCCACGCGGAGGGCTACGCCGCGGGCGAGATGAAGCACGGCCCCATCGCGCTCATCGACCCGGACTTTCCCACCTTCGCCATCGCCCTGGACGACGAGCTGTTCCTCAAGGTCAAGTCCAACCTCGTCGAGGTGCAGGCCCGCGCGGGCGAGATCATCGCGCTGACCAACCCCGGCCTGGACCTGGCCGTGGAGCACCGCTGGGACGTGGCCCCGGCGGAGGGCCCGCTCTCGGCCTTTTTGACCCTGCCCGCGCTGCAGCTTTTCGCCTACGAGGTGGCCGACTACCTGGGCAAGGACGTGGACCAGCCCCGGAACTTGGCCAAGAGCGTCACGGTGGAGTAACGCCCAAGGAATGCCCCAAAGGAACCGCATGGCACAGCCCCCCCTCACCGGCCGCCGGTCCCTCATGCTGCTGCTCAGCGTGCTGTTGTGCCTGGGCTTCTTCACCACATCGCTGGTGAGCTACTACACGTCCAAGGCCAGCCTGCGCGACTCCATCCTGAAGCAGGAGCTGCCGCTGACCAGCGACAACATCTACTCCGAGATCCAGAAGGACCTGGTGCGCCCGGTGTTCATCTCCTCCATGATGGGCAGCGACACCTTCCTGCGCGACTGGGCCATCCACGGCGAGCAGGACGTGGACCGCATCCGCCGCTACCTGCGCGAGATCATGCTGCGTTACGGCACCTTCACCACTTTCTTCGTCAGCGAGGCCACGCGCAACTACTACCACTCCTCCGGCGTGCTTAAGCGCGTGGAGGAGAACAACCCCGCCGACGACTGGTTCTTCCGCGTGCGCCAGATGAGCGACGCCTACGAAATCAACGTGGACCCGGACATGGCCAACCGCGACACGCTGACCATCTTCATCAACTACCGCGTGCTGGACTACACGGGCAAGTTCATCGGCACCGCCGGGGTGGGCCTGAACGTGGACAGCGTGCGCCGCGCCATCGACGAGTACGAGCGCCGCTACAACCGCAGCATCACCTTCGTGGACCGGCAGGGCCGGGTCATCGTGCTGGGCACCCGCAAGGGCACCGAACCCCAGAGCATCCTGGACGTGGAGGGCCTGCGCGAGCTGGCCCCGGCCATGCTCCAGGAGCCCGCCAGCTCCCACCAGTACACCAGCCACGGCAAGAGCTGGCTCCTCAACGCCCGCTACCTGCCGGAGCTGCACTGGTACATCCTGGTGCAGAAAAGCGAGGACGAGGCCCTGGCCCCGCTCAGGCGCACCCTGGCCTTCAACCTGAGCGTGTGCCTCGGCGTGACCATCCTGGTGCTGCTCGTCACGGGCTTGACGGTGGGCCGCTACCAGAGCCGCCTGGAGCAGCTGGCCGCCACGGACAAGCTCACCGGGCTCATCAACCGCCAGGCCTTCGACGTGCTCTTCCGCAAGGCCATCAGCCTGGCCCGGCGCGACGGCTCGCGCCTGTCGGTGGTGATCCTGGACATCGACCATTTCAAGGACGTCAACGACACCTTCGGCCACATGGTGGGCGACGAGGCCCTGAAGGCCGTGGCCACCGCCGTGCGCGGCGCCCTGCGCGAAAGCGACGCCGTGTGCCGCTGGGGCGGCGAGGAATTCCTGGTGGTGCTCGCCGGTTGCGGCGGGGCGCAGGCCCTGGCCCTGGCCGAGAAGCTGCGCCTGGCCATCGCCTCCGACGCCTCGCTGGAGGCCCTGGGGGTGCCCCGGCTCACCGCCAGCCTGGGCGTGGCCGAGCTCGCTCCCGGCGACAGCGCCGACACGCTCATAACCAGGGCCGACAAGGCCCTGTACGAAGCCAAGGCCGCCGGTCGAGACCGCGTGTGCGCCAGCGGCTGCCTGGGGGACTGATGCCCGTACTGCTTGAAGCGCTCTCCGTGGTCATCCGCGCCGAGGCCCTGCTCACCCGCTTCCACGGCGGGTGGGACGCCTTCGTGCAGGGCGTTCCCAACCGCACGCTCTGCGCCGACGGCTTCCTGGCCCGCGTGGGCTTCCTCACCGCCGAGGAGGCCAAGGACTACTGCGCGGAGCTGGAAGCGAAGGGCGCGCTGGGCCTCTCCGAGTCCGGCGAGGCCCAGGACTACGCCGTGGTTGACCAGATGCGCGGCCACCTGGCCCCCTGCGCCTGGCTGGAACTGGGGCTCGTCACCTGCGTGGAGGACGGCCGCGAGGCCGGGCAGGTGCTGGCGGGCCGCCTGAAGGACGCGCCCTACGAAGGGGACGCGGCGGCCAAGGTGGTCACCCCGGAGGGCTGGACCTGGTCGCAGTCGCTGACCAAGAACCTCACCGAGGTCGCCCGCGCCCAGGCCGACACAGTGCTTCAGAACGCGCCGGACCCGGGCCGGGGCAGAAGCAACTAGCGCCGCCCCCGGAACGCAAGAACGCCCCCGCAGCCGCTCTGGCTCCGGGGGCGTTTTCATTGCTTCAGCAGGCGGGCTTACTCGCCCAGGTAGGCCTTGCGGATGTCCGGGTTGGCCAGCAGGGCCTCGGCGTTGTCCTCCATGACCACGTTGCCGGTCTCCAGCACGTAGCCCCGGCTGGAGGCCTGGAGCGCCAGGTTGGCGTTCTGCTCCACCAGCACCACGGTCACGCCGTCGGTCTCGTTGATCTCGCGGATGATGCGGAAGATCTGCTGCACGATGAGCGGCGCCAGGCCCAGGGACGGTTCGTCCAGCAGCAGGAGCTTGGGGCGGCTCATGAGTGCGCGGCCCATGGCCAGCATCTGCTGCTCCCCGCCGGAGAGCGTGCCCCCGTGCTGGCGGCGGCGCTCCAGAAGGATCGGGAAAAGCTGGAACACGCGGTTCTTGTCGTGCTCGATCTCGGCGGAATCCTTGCGGAAGAAGGCCCCCATGTCGAGGTTCTCCTCCACGGTGAGCCGGGGGAAGATGCGCCTGCCCTCGGGCACCTGGCACAGGCCGCGCGGGGGCAGCAGGTCGGCGTCCAGGCCGTCGATGCGCTCGCCCTCGTACCAGACCTCGCCGCCGGTGAGGGGCAGCACGGAGCAGATGCTCATGAGCGTGGTGCTCTTGCCCGCGCCGTTGGCGCCGATGATGCTGACCACCTCGCCGGGGTAGACCTTGAGCGAGATCTCGTTGATGGCGCGGATGCGCCCGTAGGCCGCGGAAACGTTCTTCAATTCGAGGATCGGCGCCTTGCCCATGGACTACTCCTTCTCCTCGCTGCGGGCGCCCAGGCGCTTGGCGGGCCACAGTCCCTTGGGCCGGAACAGCATCATGATGGCCATGACGCCGCCGAACACCAGCATGCGGTACAGCTCGAAGCCGCGGAACACCTCCGGCAGCGCGATGAGCGCCAGCGCGCCCAGGATGACGCCCGGGATGGAGCCCATGCCGCCCAGCACCACCATGGCCAGCACCATGGCCGACTCGATGAAGGTGAAGGACTCCGGGCTGACGAAGCGCATGCGCGCGGCGAAGAAGCACCCGGCCAGGCCGCCGAACACCGAGCCCAGCGCGTAGGCCAAAAGCTTCAGGCGCACGGTGTTCACGCCCATGAGCTCGGCCGCGGTCTGGTCCTCGCGCACGGCCTCGAAGGCCCTGCCGATGCGCGAGTAGTTGATGCGGTACACGGCCACCACGGTGAACACCGCCAGGCCCAGGATGACGAAATAGAGCTGGTTCAGGCTTGAGAGCCAGATGTGGCCGAAGCCGCCGTCGTCCCACCAGTAGGCCCCGGGGGTCTTGATGCCCAGGATGCCGTTGGGGCCGTTGGTCAGCTTCATCCAGTTGTTCAGCACGATGCGCACGATCTCGCCGAAGCCCAGCGTGACGATGGCCAAGTAGTCGCCGCGCATGCGCAGCGTGGGGTAGCCGATGATGCACCCGGCGATGGCCGCGAAGCCGCCCGCGATGGGCAGGCAGAGCCAGAAGGACAGGCCGTAGTGCACGGACAAGAGCGCGTAGGTGTAGGCCCCCACGCCGTAGAAGGCGATGTAGCCCAGGTCCAGCAGGCCCGCCAGGCCGACCACCACGTTGAGCCCCAGGCCCAGGCACACGTAGATGAGCACGCTGATGGCCACGTCGTGGGCGTAGCGCTCGGTGACGAAGGGGAAGGTGACGGCCGCCCCGGCGGCCACGCACAGCCAGATCCAGGTGGGCACCTTGGCGGCCGCGGCGGAGGCCGTTTCGCCCACGGCGGCGGCGGGCTTCAGGATGAAGTTCAGCGCCCCGCCCTGCTTGAGCTGGTAGATGACCAGCAGGATGGCGGCGGCCACGGCGGCCTTGCCCCAGATGGCGAAGGTGGCGGCGAACTCCAGGCCGTCGGGCTTGATGCCCAGAAGCGGCCAGAGCAGCACATAGAGCCAGGCCATGGCCACGCCATAGCCGACCCAGAGTTTCTTAGACGCGCGTATCGTCAACGTTCTCTCCCATGATGCCGGTGGGCATGAAGTAGAGCACCGCGATGAGGATGATGAAGGCGAACACGTCCTTGTATTCGCTGGAGATGTATCCTGCCGCGAAGACCTCGATCATGCCGATGATGAGTCCGCCCAGCATGGCGCCGGTGATGTTGCCGATGCCGCCCAGAACGGCGGCGGAGAAGGCCTTCACCCCGGGCACGAAGCCCATGTCGTAGCGCACGCTGCCGTAGTACATGCCCACCATGATGCCCGCCGCGCAGGCCAGGCCCGCGCCGATGGCGAAGGTGAGGCTGATGATGCGGCTGGAATTGATGCCCACCAGCGCGCTCATGGTCTTGTCCTGGGCGGTGGCGCGCATGGCCTTGCCGATGCGCGTCTTGAACACCAGGATGTTGAGCCCCAGGAGCAGCAGCACGGTGACGCCCACGATGACCACCTGCATGTAGGAGATCACCGCCCCGCCGACCTCGAAGGAGCCCTGCACCATCTCGCCGGGGTAGGCGCGGTCGTACACGCCCTGGGTCAGCATCAGGCCGTTTTGCAGAAATATGGACATGCCCAGCGCCGAGAGCAGCACCGACAGCCTGGAGGAGTGGCGAAGCGGCTTGTAGGCCAGCTTCTCCACGGCCATGGCCAGCAGCGCGCAGTAGCCCATGGCCAGCAAAAGCGCGGCGGCCAGGCAGATGGCGGGCGGGTAGCCCTGGTTCACCAGCCAGCTGATGAGGATGACCCCCATGTAGCCGCCGGCGGCGTAGATCTCGCCGTGGGCGAAGTTGATGAGCTGAATGATGCCGTAGACCATGGTGTAGCCCAGGGCCACGAGCGCATACACCCCGCCCAGGGTGATGCCGTTCACCAGCTGCTGAAGAAAGAATTCCACGTCGTCTTTGGCCTTTTGTAAGCTGGCGGGGGCCCCGTAGGACCCCCGCCATGGTGCATGTAACTGGAAGGGCTTCGGCTTACTTGCCGAAGAGCTTGCCGTCGGCGGGGTTCCAGAAGTTCTCGAACTTGCCGTCCTTGACCACCTGGATCACGTAGTTGGAGCCGGAATCGCCGTTCTCCTTGTACTTGATCTGCTTGCTGGCGCCCGCGAAGTCGAGCTTCTTCATCTCGGCGTTGACCTTCTCGGGGTCGGTGCCGCCGGCGGCCTTCACGGCCTTCAGGTAGGCCACGGCGGAGTCATACGCATACGCGGAGTAGGCGCCGGGCTCGCCGAACTTGGCCTTGTAGGTGTCGTAGAACTTCTTGTAGGCCGGGGTTTCCTTGTCGGTGAAGCCGAAGGTCAGGTACACGCCCTCGGCGTCCTTCTTGGCCAGCTCCATCAGCTGCGGATGGTACACGGCGTCCTGGGCCAGGATCTTGGTCTTGATGCCCATGCGGGCGACCTGGATGAGCATGGGGGCGGCGGAGGCGCTGTTCTGCAGGCTGACGTAGAACACGTCGGGCTTGGCGGCCTTCACCTTGGTCAGCACGGCGGAGTAGTCCTTGTCGCCCTGGTTCACGTGCTCGTGGCCCAGCACCTTCACATTGGCGGCGGGGGCCAGCTTCTCGACGCTGTCGGCCAGGCCCTGGGAGTAGGTGGTCTTGTCGTCCACGATGAAGACGGTCTTGGCCTTCAGGTGGTCGGTCATGAACTTCACGGCGGCCTTGCTCTGGTCGTCGTCGCGGCCGCAGGTGCGGTACATGTACTTCAGGCCGCTCTCGGTGACCTTCTCATTGGTGGAGGCCGGGGTGATCATGAGGATCTTGGCGGCCATGAGGGGCTCGGAAGCGGGGATGGTGGCGCTGGAGCAGTACGCGCCGATGACGCCGGTGACCTTCTCGTTGATGAGCTTGTTGGCGGCGGCCACGGCCTGGCGCGGGTCGCAGGCGTCGTCCTCGGCCTGCAGGGTGACGGGGCCCAGCGGACCCATCTCGTCCTTCATGACCTCGACGGCGGTGAGCACGCCGTTCTTGATGTCGTTGCCGTCGGCGGCGTACTGGCCGGTCAGGGGGCCAAGGCTGCCGATCTTGATGCCCGCGGCCTTGGGAGCCTCGGCCTTTTTCTCTTCCTTCTTCTCGCCGCCGCAGCCGAAGGCCAGCAGGCTGGCCAGGAGCAGCATGGAAATCAAACCAAGCGCACGTTTCATCGTAGGACTTCCCCCTTTCCGACTAGATGGTTTCACTGGCCAAGATATGCCTCGATCACCTTGGGATTGCGCTGGATTTCCTCCGGCTTGCCCTCGGCGATCATCACCCCGTGATCCAGCACGACGATGTGGCGGCAGATGCCCATGACCACCTTCATGTCGTGCTCCACCATCAAAATATTGATGCCCAGAGAGCTGATGCGCCCGATGGTGTGCATCAGCTCCAGGCTTTCCGCCGGATTGAGGCCCGCGGCGGGCTCGTCCAGCAGCAGGGTCTTGGGCTGGCTGGCCAGGGCGCGGGCGATCTCGAGCCTGCGCTGCAGGCCGTAGGCCAGGTTGGAGGCCACCTCGCCCGCGTAGTCGGCCAGGCCCATGAAATCCAGGGCCTCCATGCTCTTGGCGCGGATTCTGGCTTCCTCCCGCCGCTGGGAGGGCAGGCGCAGCACGGCCCCGGCCACGCCGGACTTGCTGCGGCAGTGCTGGGCCACCATCACGTTTTCCAGGGCCGTCATGTTCTGGAACAGGCGGATGTTCTGGAAGGTGCGGGCCACGCCCAGGGCCAGGATCTGGTGCGGGCGGCGGCCGGTGAGGGCCGCGCCGTCGTAGCTGACCTGGCCCGCGCTGGTGCGGTACACGCCGGTGATGACGTTGAACACGGTGGTCTTGCCCGCGCCGTTGGGGCCGATGAGTCCGACGATGTCGCCCTCCCGCACGCGGAAGGACACGTCGGTGAGGGCCTGCAGGCCGCCGAAGCGCACGCTGATGTCGTTGAGTTCTAGGGTCGCCATAAGTGTCGAATGGTATACAGATGCCCGGCAAAAAAAATCAAGCTCGAAGATTTGATGTTTTTGTCACACAGAATTCAATTTACAATGCTTTTCGACCAATTATATCGCAATTCAAACTTGATGACGACGAACGTTCGGCCAGCAAATCCGGGCCCCTTCCGAATTTTCGGCACCCCTACCGCTCTTGCCGCCAGCCAAGTTTCGGTCTATGGTGCCTCTCTTTCACTCCACCTTAAAAGAAGAATCCATGACAGACCGACCCATTCTCTTTGACCGTTCGGCCAATGACAGGCCCAAGGCAACCCTCCAGGACGACCTCGCCGACCTGGATGGCAAGCTCCTGTACATGCTCTCAAAGCGCAGCCGCCTGGTGCAGCGCGCAGCCAAGGGCAAGCAGGTGCTGGACCGCGAAGTGGAGAAGAAGCTCTGGACCAGCTTCGAGCAGGCCGCCCGCACCCACGGGCTGGACCAGCGCCTGGCCCGCCAGCTCTTCGCCCTGCTGGGCAGCTTCGGCCTGGAGATTCCCGAGGGCCGCCGCAGCGCGGACAAGCCCTTCGTCATGGTGCCCCGCAGCGAGCCCGCGGACATCGACGCCGCCGGGCCGCGCTCCCTGGCCATGACCCGCATGCTCTGCGTCATCGCCGCGGCCAGCGGGCAGGCCATGCGCCTGACCGGCGTGGTCTTGAACGACCCGCTCATCGAGCTCATCAAGGCCCTGAACCAGACCGGCGCGCGCCTGTCCTGGACCGAGGACGCCGTGGAGTGCAAGGCCGCGCCCGACGCCAAGCCCGCCACCAAGCTCGGCCAGATCGCCAGCGAGGGCGACGAGCCGCTGCTGGCCTTCGAGGAAGCCCTCATCTTCTGCGGCGACGACGCCTTCACGCTCTACTCGCTCATGGCCCTGGCCCTGCGCGAGGCCGGTCGCGCCAAGTTCGCGGGCGGAGCGGAGCTGAAGATGCTGGACCTGCGCCGCCTGGAGGCCCCGCTTCTGCACCTGGGCGCGCGGCTGGCGGGCATGAACCCGCGCAGCCGGGGCGTTCCCGTGCGGCTGGAAAGCGGCGGGCGCATGGCCTCGCGCATCGAACTTCTGCCCGACACCCCGGCCCTGTTCGCCCAGGCCCTGGCCCTGGCCGCCTGGAGCTACCCGCAGGGCCTGCGCATCGCGCCCGCCTCCTCCGGACAGGGCGAGGCCCAGGCCCGCGCCCTGGACGAGGCCCTGGAGGCCCTGACCCTGTGCCAGGTCAAGGCCCGCAAGCAGGGCGCGGAGCTCATCGTTCCCGCCGGGCGGCCCAAGCTGCCCGCCGAGCCGGACCTGGGGCTGGACCCCGTGCTCTGCGCCTACCTGCTGGCCCTGCCCGTGGTGGCCGGGGGCCGCTGCCGCCTCACCGGGCGGCCCGCCCTGCCCGCCGAGGTCCTGGCCGACCTGAAGGCCCTGGGCCAGGAGCCGGAGATCGGCCCGGGCGAGGCCGTTCTGGCCGCCGCGCCGCTCAACTCCGCAGCGCTTTCCATGGGCCGCAGGCCCGAGTTTCTGCCCCTGGCCCTGGCGCTTGCCGCCAAGGCCGCCAGCCAGGGCAAGGGCACCAGCCTGGCCCTGCCCGCCAGCGGCGAGGGCGCGGAGGCCGGCCTGGGCACCGTGGCCCTGGAGATCCTGGACCGCCTGGGCCTGGCCTATGCCGAGACCGACGCCGGACTGGACGTGCAGGCCCTGGAAGAGGGCAAGCGCCCGGCCTGGGACGGCGTGTGGACCAGCCCGGACGCCCACACCACGCTGGGCCTTGCGCTGCTGTCGTTCCTGGCCCCGGGCGTGTCCATCGACAACCCCGGCGGGCTCACCGCCCTGTGGCCGAGATTCTGGGCCTGCTACAACGCGCTGCCCCTGGTGCGCGACCTGAAGCCCGCCCCCAAGGAGCCGGAGAAGGATGACAAACCCAAGCGCCGCCGCGTCCGAGTCTGAGATCATCGCCGAGTGCGAGGCGGCCATCGCGGAGTTCACCGCGCAGCGCGACGAGTGCCTGCGCCGGGTCCGCGAGCTCATGGCCCAGGAGGACCCCGCCAACGGGATCTTCCACGCCCAGCAGATCCACGCCCTGCAGCAGGACAAGCTCAGGCTGGACGTGGAGATCGAGTTCAAGCGCAAACGCATCAACCGCATCCGCCTGGGCATAGGGGAGAGCACCGGCGATCCCACCGCGGGCGGGCTGCTGCTGTAACTGGCGTACACCAAGGCGCGCCCCGGGCGCGCTTCATTTTGAGGGAGGACAGACCATGGCCAAGGCCCGCAACCTGACGCAGAAGATCATCGCCCAGCACCTCGTCTCCGGCAAGATGACGCCGGGGAGCGAGATCGGACTCAAGATCGACCAGACGCTGACCCAGGACGCCACCGGCACCATGGCCTACCTCCAGTTCGAGGCCATCGGCATCCCGCGCGTGCGCACCGAGCTGTCGGTGAGCTACGTGGACCACAACACGCTGCAGACCGGCTTCCGCAACGCCGACGACCACCGCTACCTGCGCACCATCGCCGAGAAGTACGGCATCGTGTTCTCGCCCGCGGGCACCGGCATCTGCCACCAGCTGCACCTGGAGAATTTCGCGGGGCCCGGCAAGACGCTCATCGGCTCGGACTCCCACACCCCCACCGCGGGCGGCGTGGGCGCCCTGGCCATCGGCGCTGGCGGGCTTTCCGTCGCCCTGGCCATGGCCGGCGAGCCCTACATGCTGCCCATGCCCAAGGTAGTGCGCGTGCACCTCACCGGCCAGCTCACCGGCTGGGCCAGCGCCAAGGACGTCATCCTGGTGCTCCTGGGCAAGCTCACCGTGAAGGGCGGCGTGGGCCGCGTGATGGAGTTCACCGGCCCCGGCGTGGCCACCCTCACCGTGCCGGAGCGCGCCACCATCACCAACATGGGCGCGGAGCTGGGCGCCACCACCAGCATCTTCCCCAGCGACGCCCAGACCAAGAAGTTCCTCTCGCGCATGGGCAGGCCCGAGGATTTCGTGGCCCTGGCCGCCGATCCCAAGGCCACCTACGACGAGGAAGTGTTCATCAACCTCTCCGAGCTGGAGCCCATGGCCGCCGCCCCGCACATGCCCGACCGCGCCGTGCGCATCGCCGACCTGGACGGCATGCAGGTGGACCAGGCCGCCATCGGCTCCTGCACCAACAGCTCCTACACCGACCTCAAGGCCACGGCCGAAATCCTCAAGGGCAAGCGCATCAGCCCGGCCACGGACCTGCTCATCGCCCCCGGCTCCAAGCAGGTGCTGAAGCTGCTCACCGCCGAGGGCCTTCTGGACCCGCTGCTGGACGCGGGCGCACGCCTGCTCGAATGCGCCTGCGGCCCCTGCATCGGCATCGGCGGCTCCCCGGTCTCCAAGGGCGTGTGCGCGCGCACCTTCAACCGCAACTTCGAGGGCCGCAGCGGCACCCAGGACGCCCAGGTGTACCTGGTCAGCCCGCAGACCGCCGCCATGGCCGCGCTTTGCGGCAAGTTCACCAACCCGGCCACCTGGGGCACGCCGCCCAAGAAGGCCGAGCTGCCCAAGAAGGTTCCCAGCATCCGCCAGCTGTTCGTGTTCCCCCCGGAGGACGGCAGCAAGGTCGAGGTGCTGCGCGGGCCCAACATCGTGGCCCTGGAGCGCTTCGGCACGCAGCCCGAGGTGCTGGAGGGCAAGATCGCCCTCAAGGTCGAGGACAACATCACCACCGACCACATCATGCCCGCGGGCGCGGCCATCATGGCCCTGCGCTCCAACATCCCGGCCATCAGCGAGCACGTGTTCACCAAGGTGGACCCGGGGTTCGTCAGCCGCATCAAGGAGCTGGGCGGCGGGTTCATCGTCGGCGGCGAGAACTACGGCCAGGGCTCCAGCCGCGAGCACGCCGCGCTGGCCCCCAAGCACCTGGGCGTCAAGGCCGTCATCGTCAAGAGCCTGGCCCGCATCCACCGCGCCAACCTGGTCAATTTCGGCATCCTGCCGCTTTTGCTGGTGAACAAGGACGACTACGACACCCTGGCCCAGGGCGACACGCTCTCCATCCCGGCGGGCAAGCTCGCTCCCGGCAAGCCCGTGGACGTCCTGGTGAACGGCACGGCCAAGGTCGCCGTGACAAATGATTTGACGGCCCAGGAGCTGACGATTATCCAATCGGGCGGACTGCTCAATACCGTGAAGCTCGGCTAGCAGCCCCGAAAGACATCCGCATCCGGAGATATCATGCTCGAATCATTACGCCAAAACGCTCAGAGCTGGGGCATCAAAGTCGCCTTCGGCATCATCATCATCGTGTTCATCTTCTACTTCGGCATGGGCAACTTCACCGACAAGAAGGAGCCCGTGGTGGCCTACGTGGACGGCCAGGCCATCAGCGCCCGCGAGTTCCAGAAGGCCTACGAGGACACCGTCACCAACATGCGCCGCCAGAACCCCGGCATGAGCGCCGAGGAGCTGAACACCCCGCAGCTCAAGCAGGCCATCCTGTCGCAGCTGGTGAACACCAAGCTGCTGCTTGGCGCCGCGGGCAAGATGGGCGTCACCGTCTCCCCGGCGGAGCTGCGCTCCATCATCAGCTCCATCCCGGCCTTCCAGGGCCAGAACGGGGCCTTCGACCCCGCCGCCTACAAGACCGCCCTGGCCCAGACCCACACCAGCGCCCAGCGCTTCGAGGACGAGCTCAGGAGCAACCAGGTGGTGCAGAAGCTGCAGGCCTACACCGCCATCTCCTCCATGCTCACCGAGCCCGAGGCCAAGAGCATGTTCCAGTGGGCGCGCGAGCAGGTGCGCCTGGAGTACGTGACCTTCGCCTCCAAGAGCTTCCTGGACCAGGTGAAGCCCACCGACGAGCAGCTGGCCGCCTACTACGAGACCGCCAAGGACCGCTTCAAGGAGCCCGCGCGCATCCGCCTGGAGTACCTGCCCATCACCGTGGGTGAGCTGGCCGCGGCCCAGAAGATCACCGACGAGGACGTCAAGGCCTACTACGACAAGCACGCCGACGAGTTCGTGCACCCCGAGCAGCTCCACGCCCGCCACATCCTCGTCCAGGCCCCGCAGGACGCCCCCAAGGACGTTCAGGACAAGGCCGAGGCGACCATCAAGAGCATCGCCGCCGAGGTGAAGAAAGGCGATTTCGCCGCCGTGGCCAAGAAGCGCTCCCAGGATCCCGGCACCGCTCCCGGTGGCGGCGACCTGCCCTGGTTCTCCCGCGGGATGATGGTCAAGCCCTTCGAGGACGCCGCCTTCGCCCTCAAGCCCGGCCAGATCAGCGAGCCGGTGCGCACCCAGTACGGCTGGCACCTCATCAAGCTGGAGGCCTCCCGCCCCGCGGGCAAGGTGCCCTTCGAGGACGTCAAGGCCCAGATCAAGCGCCGCATGGGCGAGGAGAAGGCCGGCGAGAAGGTCACCGAGATCCTGGACCAGAGCATGGACCAGATCGCCGCCGGCGTGAAGCTGGAAAAGATCGCCCAGGGCCTGGGCCTGGCCACCAAGAAGAGCGAGCTGCTCGACGCCGCCCAGATCCAGGCCGCCTTCGCCCTCAAGAAGGAGGCCGTGGACAGCCTGTTCGCCCTGGCCGACGGCGCCAGCGCCAAGACCCCGCTGGCCATGGAGAACAACAAGGGCTACCTGCTGGCCGAGAAGCTGGAGGGCGCGCCCGAGGCCACCCTGCCGCTGGAGAAGGTCAAGGACAAGGTGCTCGCCGAGTACAAGGCCCAGGAGGCCCGCAAGCTGGCCATGAACAAGGCCCAGGACGTGCTGGCCAAGCTCAGGGACGCCGCCACCCGCGACCAGGCCCTGGCCGGTCTCAAGGGTGAGGTCAAGACCACCCAGGCCATGGACCGCCAGGCCGCCGTCATGGAGGCGGGCGGAAACCCGCAGCTGCTCATGGCCGTGTTCTCCGCCGCGGACAAGAACTGGCTGGCCCAGCCCTTCGAGACGCCCTCCGGCGTGGTGCTGGCCCGCCTGGCCGACCGCATTCCCGCCAGCGAGGAGACCTGGGAGAAGGAAAAGCGCTTCTGGACCACCCAGGGCGCGAGCACCTTCCGCCAGGAGCTGTTCAACGCGCTGCTGCAGAACCTGCGCGCCACGGCCAAGATCGAGATCGTGCGCCAGGACCTGGTGAACTAGGCCTGCGC
>JAEXRD010000121.1 GCA_023438245.1 Pseudomonadota bacterium
ACGAAAAGCCTCACCAACTGCCTGGTTTTCGCCTCTGAAATTTTCGAGCGGAGGATGTACTTGTTTTGTGGCGCCATTCCTAGGTTCCTACCAGTTCACTGGTGGCTTTCCTAGTCAAGAGCCTTCCCAAAAAGTTTCCCCCGCTCCCCCCGGCAGACCGTCCCTCCCTGCGTTCTAGCGCAGGCCCTTCTGGTTCAGGAAGCTGCTGTAGCGCTTGTCCGTGCCCATGATGTGGTTGACCAGCCAGTCCTTGAGGAAGCGCATGATGTCCATGGTGACCTTGGCCTTGCCGCTTTTCAGCGCGGCCTCGAAGTCCAGCACCTGCTGCACCAGCTTCTTGTGCACGTCCTTGTGCATCTGCGTCTCGGGGTAGCCGTAGCGGTCGAAGTACTCCTCCTCCTGGGCGAAGTGCTTCACCGTGTATTCCTTCAGGCGCTCCAGCACGCTCAGCAGCACGGAGTCGGACTTGCGCGAGCGCATGGCCGCGTGCAGTTCGTTCACCAGGTCCACCAGCACGCGGTGCTGGTCGTCAATGAGCCGGATGCCCACGGAGAGCTGGTCACTCCATTCCATGAGCTTCTCGCTGGCCACGCCGGACAGGTTGCCGCTGTGCATGCCCTGGATGATGGAGTCCAGCTCCTCGGCCAGGCCGGAGATCTCCACCACCACGCGACCGGACTGGTCCACGCTCTGGGCGGTCTGCCGGGCCACTTCGTTGACCTCGGCCACGCTGCGGTTGATTTCCTCGCTGGTGGCGGACTGCTCCTCGCTGGCGGTGGCGATGGAGGCCACCTCGAGCGCGGTATTCTGCACGATGTCCACGATCTCTTCCATGGACTTGCCGGACTCCTCGGCCACGCGGGCGCTCTCCACGATGTCCCCGGCGGCGGCCTCCACGGCCTGCACGTTCTCGCGGGCGCGCTCCTGGATGCTGCGCAGGGAGTCGCCCACCTGCTTGGTGGCCTGCATGGTCTTTTCGGCCAGCTTGCGCACTTCATCCGCCACCACGGCGAAGCCGCGCCCGGCGTCGCCCGCGCGGGCGGCCTCGATGGCGGCATTGAGCGCCAGTAGGTTGGTCTGGTCGGCGATGTCGGAGATGACGCCGAGCACCTGGCCGATGCCCTCGGCCTGGCCGCCCAGCTGGGTCATGGTCTCCTTGAGCTCCAGGATGCGGAACTTGACCTTGTCGATGCTGGCCACGGCCTCGCGCACGCCGCGCGCCCCGGCCTGGGCGTTGCCCTTGGCGCGCTCGGCGCTCTGGGCGGCGCTGCCGGTGTTCCGGGCGATCTCCAGAATGGCCTCGTTCATCTGCTCCATGGCCGTGGTGGTGGCGGCCACGCGCTCGCGCTGGATGACCACGTCGCGCTCCACGTGCTCCATGTTGCCGGTCAGCTCACGCACGGCGGCGAAGATGCGCTCGGCGCTGTCCTTGGCCTTGCCGGAGGCCGCGCGCATGCCGTCCAGCAGACCCTGCATGGCGTCCTCCTGGGAGCGGCTCTCGGACAGGGCGTGCAGCACCTTGGCGGACTCGCTCGCGGCCTCGGCCTCCTTTTCGCGGGCCCTGGCCGTGGCGGTTTCCAGGTGTTCCACCATCTTGCACAGGGCGTCGCGCAGGTCGTCGTACTCCCGGGGCATGGGCTCGCCGGGGCAGGTGGCGGCGCGGCCCCCGGCCACCTCCAGCGCGTAGTCGCGCATGCGGATGAGCGGCTGCATCATGTTCGCGTGCACGGTCCAGAGCAGACCGCCAGCGCCCAGCGCGGCCAGGCTGAACAGGGCGTAGTGCGTCCAACTGGTGGGATCGGCCATGAGTCCGGATGCGAACGAAGCCAGGCCGGCCACAAGCAGGACGGCGGAATAAACGACCAGGCGCGCTTTGATGCTGGAAGAAACAGTGTCGGCCATGGGAACTCCTTGGGGGGCGAAATAGCTCTTTGCCTAACGCATGGTTAACTTTCGCATCCGTCTATCATCCTACTCAATCGGCCAATGGCCCACAACACTTTACTCGGCTGTGCGCCGATTTTAACAGGAATGATACGCAATACGTGCGTAGCCGACACAATCAGGGAGCCGGACCGGGTGGATTGGCGGATTGACGCGCCCCCCGGCACTGCGTAGATTTCGCGCACCACGCGCACCGGAGCCGCCATGCCCATGAACGCCACCGACACCCAGGCCGCCCAGGCCGAACACGAGAAACGCGCCGCCGCGCTGTCCTCGGTGCTGGCTGCCGTGCTGCTCACCGGGCTGAAGCTGGCGGTGGGCCTGGCCACCAACAGCCTGGGCATCCTCTCCGAGGCCGCGCACAGCGGCCTGGACCTGGTGGCCGCTGGCGTGACCTATTACGCCGTGCGCCTCTCCTCCCAGCCCGCCGACGCCCGCCACCCTTACGGCCACGGCAAGGTGGAGAACCTCTCCGCGCTCATCGAGACGCTGCTGCTGCTGCTCACCTGCGCCTGGATCGTCTACGAGGCCGTGGACCGGCTCATCTTCCACCCCCAGGTCGTGGAGGCCTCCTTCTGGGGCGCGGGGGTCATGGCCGTGTCCATCGCCGTGGACTACACGCGCTCGCGCATGCTGCTGGCCGCGGCCAGGAAGCACAACAGCCAGGCCCTGGAGGCCGACGCCCTGCACTTTTCCACGGACATCTGGTCCTCGCTGGTGGTGCTGGTGGGCCTGGGCGCGCTGGCCCTGGCCGACACGCTGCACCCGGCCTCCCCCCTGCGGCCCTGGCTTTTGCGCGCGGACTCGCTGTCGGCGCTCTTCGTGTCGGCCATCGTGGTGCATGTGAGCTGGCGGCTGGGCAAGCAGGCCGTGCACGTGCTGCTCGACGGAGCCGCCGAGGAGCTCACCGATGAAGTGGAACGCGCCGTGTCCATCGTTCCGGGCGTGGCCGAGGTGCGCCGCGTGCGCCTGCGCCAGAGCGGGCCGGAGAGCTTCGTGGACCTGCGACTGCTCGTGCCCGCCGGACTGGATCCGGTGGAGACCCACGCCGTGAGCGGCAGGGCCAAGGAGGCCGTGCGCGCGCTGCTGCCCGGGGCCGACGTGCTGGTGGAGATTTCCCCGCAGGCCGACACCGCCCGCAGCGTGCTGGAGCAGGTGCGCGAAATTTCGGCCCGCCGCGGCCTGGACGTGCACGACATCGAGCTGCGGCAGTCGCCCGGCGCGCTGGCCGCACACCCCGGCCTGGCCCCTGAGGCCCGACCCGGCCTGCACCTGGACCTGCACGCCGAGCTGCCCGCCGAACTCTCCGTGGTGGACGCCCACGAGCGCATCACCGAGCTGGAGGAGGCCCTGCTTGGGAACATCGAGGGCCTGACCAGCGTGGTGACGCACATGGAGCCCGAGCACCAGGGCCACCACGACGGCGAGCCGGAAAGCCCGGGCCGCAGCATCGCCGCGCTGTCCGACACGGTGCGCCGCGTGGTGCATGCCTCCGCCGGGGACTGCGGGCTGCACCGGCTGCTGGTGCACCGCTCCGGGGGCCGGGTGCTGGCCTCGTTCCACTGCCGCATGCCCGCCGGAACCTCCGTGGCCCGCGCCCACGACCTCACCGTGGCCATGGAGAACGCCCTGCGCGCCGAACTGCCGGAACTCTCCCGCGTCACCATCCACGTGGAGCCCCAACCCGCCCCCGGCGATGTCCCGAGGGCCGAGCCCTGATGGATTCCGGCCCGGCCCGCAGGCTGCTGCCCCTGTTCGGACTGGTTCCCGCCCCGGAAACACCCGCCCTGCCGCCTCTGCCGGGAAGCCCGGAACGCTGCGTCGAACGCTTCGCCTGCGCCGACGCGGAGGGCCGCGCCTGGCTGCTGGAGCGGCTGGCCCCGGCCCAGGCCCCCCGGCGCGAGCAGATCGCCCGGCTGCTCTGCGCCCTGTGCGCCGCCGACCCGGAGCTGGCCCGGCTTGTCCCGGCCTACCGGCCCCTTGCCGATGGAAACTTCGTGCTGCGCATCGCAACCGGCCCGGACGCCGGATGCTGGCAGCTCTCGCCGCTCATTGCGCACGTTCCGCTGCCCCGGCCCGGCTACCTGGACCAGTCCTGGCGGGGCGAGGCGGTGGCCGGGCTGCTGCTCCGCCTCCAGGCCGCCGGAGGCTCCCTGCCCGCCCCGCTGACCCCGCAGGCCCCCAGCGCCGACCTCCCGGCCTACGCTCACGAGCTGTTCGCCTCCATCGCCACGCACAGGCCGGGCCTCCTGCCCAGGCTCACGCCCCTGCGCGCCCATGTCGACACCCTGCCCGAACTCCTGGCCGCGCAGCCGGTGGCCCTGGTCCACGGCGACCTGCACCCGCTGAACATCCTCTGGGGCGCTGGCCCGCAGGAGCCCGTCCTCTCCGCCCCCCCCATACGCGCGCTCATCGACTGGGAATTCGCCGGGCGCGGCCCGGCCCTGTACGACGCGGCCAACTGCATCGGCTGCGCCGCCTTCGAAGGGCCTTCGGCCCTTTCAGGGGGGTTCGTCAGGGGGCTTGTCCGGGGCTTGGCGCTCTCCCCCGGCCAATCACATCTTCTGGCCGCCACGGTGCCCGCCACGCGGCTGGGCTGGCTGTCGGAGTGGCTGCGCAAGGGCGACGCGGAGATGCTCGAAATGGAGCTGGATTACCTGGATATTCTGTTGGAGCTGGGGCCGGATCGCCTTTCCGGCATTTGGCTGAACTGCTGAGGCTGTTCAGCCTCTCGCCTCCCGCCTCTCGCCTTTCGGTGGGCGTTTCAGCCTTCGCCGGGGGACATTTCCGCCTTTCGGCGGGGGGCGGTTCCAAACGATGGATTTTGTTCCCTGGCAAGAAAGGTTTCGGGCCGGGGCCGGGGATAGTACGTTTACGGTACAGCCC
>JAEXRD010000128.1 GCA_023438245.1 Pseudomonadota bacterium
CCAACGCCCCCGATGCCAAGGTTGACGACCAGACCGCCGAGTAAGGGCACGTCAATGTGATGATAAAGAGACGGGATTGCAGAATCCCGTCTCTTTCTGTTTTGAAATAAAACCGATGAATACAAGGTGGGGGTAGACAGGCAATCCCAGCTTAGACAATCCCCTTCAATACTCTAACTCCCTCTTTAATCTCCTCCACCTTCAGGTGACCGTACCCGGCCAGCAGCGTATCGCCATGTGACGAAGTCTCCACGCAATAGCGTGACACAGGCCTCACGCGCAGACCCACCTCGCGGCAGGCCTGTTCAAATGCCGGGCCGAATTGCATCCCCGTGAAGCGCAGGGCTACATGCAGGCCCGAGGCGTCACCCCGCACTTGAACGCGGCTGCCAAAGGCATCATCCAGCGCGGCGATCAGGGCGGCACGCTTCTCGCCGTACACCTTGCTCATCCGGCGGATGTGCCGATCCATCTGGCGTTTGCGCAGGAACTCGGTCAACGCGGCCTGCTCGAGCAACGGATTCTGCACGTCCATATACTGGCGCGCGTGCTTCCAGGCCGCCTGCAGCGGACGGGGCAGAATAGCAAACCCCAGGCGCAGCGCGGGGAAGAGCGTCTTGCTGAAGGTGCCCACATAGACCACCCGTGAGGGGTCCATGCTGTACAGCGGGCTGACGGGTGCGCCGGTGTAGCGGTATTCGCTGTCGTAGTCATCTTCGATGATGTAGAAGTCACCCTCCCGGGCCAGGCGGATGAGCTCCGCGCGGCGGCCGGCGGGCAAAATGCCGCCCAGCGGGAACTGGTGCGAGGGGGTGACGTATGCCGCCGAAACTGCCTTCCCGGAGAGCGACGATATATCCGCGCCCTGTTCGTCAACCGGCATCCAGTACACACCATAACCTTTGTCCAAAATCGCACCTCTGATGCCGGGATGTGACGGATCTTCCAGAGCGAACGCCCTGCCTTCGCGGCGCAGGATGTCCACCAGCAGGTAGAGGGCCTGGGTGGCGCCCGAGGTGACGAACACATCGGCGGGGTCAACCGCCATGCCGCGCGAACGCAACAGCCAGCGAGCGATCTCTTCACACAACGGGGGATAACCTTTGGGTCCGGAATAATCCATCTGCCCGGGGTGTAGCCGCGCAGCCGCCTCCGCGATGTCGCGGTTCCAGGCTGTCCAGGGGAAGAGCGTCAGATCGGGCTGCCCGGTTTTGAAATCATAGCGGTAGACCGGCACGGGTTTGGATTCGGCGGCCGGGCGTTCCGGCATCATCGCGTTGACGGCCAGTCCTTCTGCCACGCGCGAAGCCGCCCCCGGGTGATTGATGATGAAGCCCTCCGTCCACAGCATGGTGTAGGCCTCATATACCGTGTTGCGCGAAACACCCAGCTCAACCGCCAGTTCGCGGGTAGACGGCAGCGCGTCACCCGGTGCGATCTGCCCGGACAGGATGCGCCCGGTGAGCGCCAGAAAAAGCTGCCTGACCAGCGGAACTTCGTCATTTTTATGCAGCACGATACCCCACATGTGAAAACCTCCAACTGGTACCCTGAAACCCGTGTCAACTGGCCCTTTTCACAGTCCAGTTGGGCCAGTATAGTAGGTTTCATCCGGCCGCGCAACGGCCAATTTTTATAGAAGGTATCACATGGAAAGCATTAAAGGAAAAATCTACCTGTTTCTGGGGTTTTCACTGGCCGGCACGTCGGTGGTCACCGGACGCATACTTTCGGGCAAACTGGGGACGTTCCAGATCGCGGCGCTCAGCCTGGGGATATTGCTGTTGGCGCTGCTGCCATTTTACGGCCGCCAGACCTGGCAGACAGCACGCCGGCTCACCCCGGCAGACTGGCGCATGCTGATCCTGCAGGCAGTGTTCGGTATTTTTCTGTTCCGGGTGTTCCTGCTGTTCGGCGTCACCCGCACCAGCACGGCAGAAGCCGGCCTGTTGACGGGCGCCACCCCGGCGATTACGTCTTTGCTGGCGTTCTTCATTTTAAAGGAAACACTTAACCGGCGCACTGTTCTCGGCGTGGCCTGCACGGTGGTGGGGATCATCCTGCTGCAGGGCGTGAGCCCGCAATCATTTCAAATTGACGGCAGTCACCTGGCGGGGAACCTGCTTGTGCTGGGCGCGGCGGCCAGCGAATCGATCTTCAACGTGATCTCACGCCGCCACTCGTTGACCAGCCAGGCGCACCCCGGCGACGCTATCAACCCGCTGGTGCAGACCATGCTGGTTTCAGCGTTCGCCTTCATCCTTTCGCTGGGACCGGCCCTGTACGGCAATCCGGCCGCCACGATGACGTCACTGAACATGGCTGACTGGCTGGCGCTGGTGTGGTACGGTCTGGTGATCACCGCGCTGGCGTTTGTGTTCTTCTACGCGGGCGTCAAACGCTGTGACGCGTACACCACCGCCGCCTTTTCGGGCATGATCCCGCTGACGTCCATGCTGCTTTCGCTGTTCCTGCTGAAAGAGACGATCAGCGCGGGTCAATGGGCGGGCGGCGCGCTGATCATCGCCAGCATCCTGTTGATCGCGGGGAAGGGCGGGGCCGGCGTCAGGTGTCAACGCGCGGTGTGCCCGGTGGAATGAGGTTAATGGGCGCGAATCGGGGGAAATAATGCCGCAGTGGGACCGTAATTACGGTCCCACCATACTTATTTCGGACTATAATACAGGGTAAACTCTTCCTTTCACAGGGAGTTAAATTTAAGGAGATAGCCATGATTGTAACCACCAAAGAGTTATTCAAAGCCGCATACGGC
>JAEXRD010000135.1 GCA_023438245.1 Pseudomonadota bacterium
GCCCTGGCCCGCGCCCAGCCGAGGCTTCGGACGGCGCGGACTCTCCCCAGGAGATCTGCAAATTACGCCCGATGCGGCCCCGGCGTCAAGCGTCCGGGGCCCGCGCCGCCGCCAGCCGGAGCCGCCCAGAAAAATTGCTTGTTTTCGGCTGGTTGCCGACTACTTTCCCGCCTTGCGGCGCACGGTCACGCTCTCCCCGCCGATGCCCCAGTTATCGGTGTCCACCTCGTCGATGACCACCACGGTGGTGGCCGGGTTCTTGCCCAGGGTGTCGCGCAGCAGTTCGGTCACGCCCTGGATGAGCCGGGCCTTCTGCTCTGCGGTTGCGCCTTCGCGGGTGATCTTGATGTTCACGTAGGGCATGGTGATTGCTCCTGTTTTTATGGCCGAAGGCCGTTTTGACATTGGTATTGCACAGAGGTATATTCCCCGCCTTTCCCAACCTCAACGAAAAAGCGGAACCATGAGCGCCATTCAGAAGATCAAGGGCTTTGCCGACCTGTTTCCCGAGGATTCCCGCGCCTTCACCCGCATGGAGCAGGTGGCCCGCGAGATCTTCGGCCGCTATGGGTTCGGAGAACTCCGTACCCCGGTGCTGGAGCGCACGGAACTGTTCGCCAAGGGCATCGGCGAGGACACCGACGTGGTGGGCAAGGAGATGTACACCTTCACCGACCGCGGCGACCGCTCGCTGACGCTGCGGCCCGAGGCCACCGCGGGCGTGCTGCGCGCCTGCATCGAGGCCGGTGCGGTGGAGGCGGGCAAGCCCTCGCGCCACTACACCTTCGGCCCCATGTTCCGCTACGAGCGCCCGCAGAAGGGCCGCATGCGCCAGTTCCACCAGATCAACGCCGAGCTCTTGGGCAGCCCGGAGCCCGCCAGCGACGTGGAAGTCATCCTGATGCTCCAGGACTTCCTCACCGAACTGGGCATCGGCGAGCTGTCCTTCGAGCTGAACAGCCTGGGCTGCCGCGAGTGCCGCCCCAACTACCGCGCCGCGCTCACCGCCTATTTCGAGAGCCTGGACCATGAGAAGCTGTGCGAGGACTGCAAGCGCCGCATGCACACCAACCCCCTGCGCGTGCTGGACTGCAAGGTTCCGGCGTGCAAGGCCCTGGTGGCCGACGCCCCCGTGCTGGGCGAACACCTCTGCGGCGAGTGCAAGGACCATTTTTCCGCCGTGCTGGCCCTGGTGGACAAGGCCGGGCTGAAGTACACGCTCAATCCCCGCCTGGTGCGCGGGCTGGACTACTACCAGCGCACCACCTTCGAGGTCACCAGCGGGGCCATCGGCTCGCAGACCGCCGTGGCCGGCGGAGGCCGCTACGACGGCCTGGTGAAGCTCCTCGGCGGGCCGGACGCGCCGGGCGTGGGCTTTGCGTGCGGCATGGAGCGCCTGGCCATGCTGATGGAGAAGCCCCAGGCCCCCAGGCCGGACTTCTACCTGGCCGTCACCGACACCCGCGAGAACTCGAAGGCCCTGGAGGCCGCCCTGCTGCTGGCCCACCAGCTCCGCAAGCGCGGGCTTTCCGGCGAGTGCGACTACGCGCCCGGCAGCATGAAGAGCCGCCTGCGCCGCGCGGGCAACCTGAACGCGCGCAAGTGCTACATCCTGGGCGCGGAGGAATTCGACTTAGGCCAGGTGACCATCAAGGACATGGACGAGGGCGAGCAGCTCAGGATCGACCTGGCGGCCTTCGCGTAACCGAACGATACCGACGCCCCAGGACCACCTGGGGCGAATACTTCCCGAAAGGATTTCCCATGACCGAGCAGACCAACATCGCTGGCGCCCCTTCTACCGGAGAGGAGCGCGACTACGACGAGTACCGGGTCATCGAGGACCTGGGCGGCTGGCGCCGCAGCCACACCTGCAACCAGCTCACCGCGAAAAACATCGGCGAGACCGTGACCCTCATGGGCTGGGTGCAGTTTCGGCGCGACCACGGCGGGCTGATCTTCATCGACCTGCG
This sequence comes from Pseudomonadota bacterium, assembly GCA_023438245.1. Lineage (GTDB taxonomy): Bacteria > Desulfobacterota > Desulfovibrionia > Desulfovibrionales > Desulfovibrionaceae > Humidesulfovibrio. Next base: position 1,974 of record JAEXRD010000135.1, read on the forward strand.
CGACCGCGAGGGCCTGACCCAGACCGTGTTCAGCCCCGAGGTGGCCCCCGAGGCCCACGAGCGCGCCCACGCCATCCGCATCGAGTACGTGGTGGCCCTGCGCGGCGAGGTGCGCGCCCGGCCCGAGGGCATGACCAATCCCAACATGGCCACCGGCGAGGTGGAGGTCTACGTCACGGAGTGGAAGCTCCTGAACACCTCCGACACCCCGCCCTTCCCCATCGAGGACCGCGTGGACGCCGCCGAGATGCTGCGCCTGAAGTACCGCTACCTGGACCTGCGCCGCCCGCGCCTGGCCAAGAACTTCATCCTGCGCAACAAGGCCGCCCAGAGCGTGCGCCGCTACCTGGACAGCCTGGGCTTCCTGGAAATCGAGACCCCGGTGCTGACCAAGTCCACCCCCGAGGGGGCGCGCGACTTCCTGGTGCCCAGCCGCCTGAACCTGGGCCAGTTCTTCGCCCTGCCGCAGAGCCCGCAGATCTTCAAGCAGCTGCTCATGGTCTCCGGCCTGGACCGCTACTTCCAGATCGTCAAATGCTTCCGCGACGAGGACCTGCGCGCCGACCGCCAGCCCGAGTTCACCCAGATCGACATCGAGATGAGCTTCCCGGACGAGGAGCAGATCATGGGCATGGCCGAGGGGCTCATCCGCACGCTCTTCCGCGAGACCATCGGCCATGAGCTGCCGGACCCCTTCCCGCGCATGACCTACAAGCAGGCCATGGACGAGTACGGCTCCGACAAGCCGGACGTGCGCTTCGACCTGAAGCTTCAGGACGTGAAGGACATCTTCGCGGGCGGCGGGTTCAAGGTCTTCGCCGCGGCCCCCTGCCTCAAGGCCCTGCGCGTGCCCGGCGGCGGCGAGCTCTCCCGCAAGGAGATCGACGACTACACCGAGTTCGTGAAGATCTACGGGGCCCAGGGCCTGGCCTGGATCAAGATCAAGGACGAGGAGTGGCAGTCGCCCATCGTCAAGTTCTTCAGCGAGGACGAGAAGAAGGCCCTGGCCGCGCGCCTGGGCCTGGTCGCGGGCGACATCGTGTTCTTCCAGGCCGCCCCCGAGGACGTGGCCCACGCCGCCCTGGGCAACCTGCGCCTCAAGTTGGGCGAGCGCTTCGGCCTCATCGACGAGGGCGCGTTCGCGCCCCTGTGGGTGACGGACTTCCCGCTGCTTGAGTACGACCCCGAGGACAAGCGCTGGGTGGCCAAGCACCACCCCTTCACCTCGCCCCAGCCCGGCCAGATGGAGACCATCGGCACCAACCCCGGCGGGGCCCTGGCCCGCGCCTACGACATGGTGCTCAACGGCAGCGAGATCGGCGGCGGCTCCATCCGCATCCACACCCCGGCGGCCCAGCGCGCCATGTTCGCGGCCCTGGGCATCGAGGAGCAGGAGGCCGAGGAGAAGTTCGGCTTCCTCATCGAGGCCCTGAAGTTCGGCGCGCCCCCGCACGGCGGCATCGCCTTCGGCCTGGACCGCATCACCATGATCCTCACCGGATCGAAGTCCATCCGCGACGTCATCGCCTTCCCCAAGACCCAGAAGGCCACCTGCCTCATGACCGAGGCCCCGGGCGAGGTCAGCTCCCGCCAGCTGCGCGAGCTGGGCATCCGCCTGCGCGAGAAGGTGGCGGCGGAAGCGGACGCCAAAAAGGAAGGGGCGTAGGCCCATGGCCAAGCTGCCCATCCACACCTATCCCGACCCCGTGCTGGCCGAGAAGGCCAAGCCCGTGGAGTCCATCACGCCCGAGATCGCCACGCTCATCCAGGACATGATCCAGACCATGTACGAGAGCGACGGCGTGGGCCTGGCCGCGCCCCAGGTGGGCCACAGCTTGCGCATCATCACCCTGGACGACACCGGCCCCAAGGAGCGGGGGAACCCCATGGTGGTGGTGAACCCCGTGTTCGGCGAGTGCACCGGCGCCAAGGACAGCGAGGAGAGCTGCCTCTCCCTGCCGACCTTCTCCTGCAAGGTGAAGCGCTACGAGAGCGTCTGCGTCACCGGCATGAACGAGAAGGGCGAGCCCATCGAGATCAAGGCCGAGGGCCTGCTGGCGGTGATCCTGCAGCACGAGATCGACCACCTGGAGGGCAAGACCCTGGTGGACCACGCCAGCCGCCTGAAGCGCACCATGTACGAGACCAAGATCAAGAAATGGAAGCAGGGCTAGGCCCGGAGCCAGCGCCATGGACGGTTTGAAAGATCTTCGCCCCGGCAACGAGTTCGGCACGCCCCCCAACCCGCCCTTGCGCGTGGTGTTCATGGGCACGCCGGACTTCGCCGCCGTGATCCTGCGCCGCCTGCTCGGCTGGCCGGGAGCCACGGTGCTGGCCGCCTACACCCAGCCCGACCGCCCCAGCGGACGCGGCCAGGCCAGCACGCCCCCGCCGGTGAAGGTGGCCGCGCTGGAGCATGGCATCGAGGTCCGCCAGCCGCTCAACTTCAAGAACCCCGACGACGTGGCCGCACTGGCGGCGCTGGGCGCCGACGTGCTGGTGGTGGCGGCCTACGGGCTGATCCTGCCCCAGGCCGTGCTGGACGCCTGCCGCCTCATGCCCATCAACGTGCACGCCTCGCTGCTGCCGCGCTGGCGCGGGGCCGCGCCCATCCAGCGGGCCATCCAGGCCGGGGACCTGGCCACGGGCATCACCATCATGAAGATGGAGCTGGGCCTGGATTCCGGCCCCATCCTGCTGCAGCGCGCCCTGCGCATAGCCGACACGGACCACGCGGGCATCCTGCACGACGAGCTGGCGGAAATGGGCGCGGACGCGCTGCTGGAGGCCCTCACCCGGCTGCCCCAGGGCAGGCTGATGAAGCTGGAACAGGATCCGGCGCTCGTCACCCACGCGCCCAAGCTGACCAAGGAAGAAGGGCTCATCGACTGGAACCGCGAGGCCGAGCCCCTGCACAACCACATCCGGGCCATGCACCCCTGGCCGGGCGCGTATTTCGACTGGCAGACGCCCGCGGGCAAGACCCTGCGCCTGAACATCGAGCCCGGCGCAGTGGGCGGCGACAAGCCCCAGGACGCTGCTCCAGGGACCATCGTGGGCCTGGTGGAGCACGGCGGCGCGCCCATGCTGGCCATCGCCTGCGCGGACAAGCTGTACCTGACGCCCAGGATCACCCCCCAGGGCAAGAAGCCCCAGGACGCCAAGGCCTTCGCCTGCGGCTACCTGAAGGCCTGCCGCTAGACCCGCTCCCCCAGGGGGCCGCACATGCCCGACACCCAGAACGTGCCCGCCCGCAAGCGCCTGTTCATCGCCCTCATCGGGGCCACCTGCGCCGTGGTCTGCACGCTGCTGGCCCTGCTCTGGATCATCCCCTACGTGGGCCTGCGCAACATCCACCCCCTGGCCCCCTGGGTGCTGGGGGCCGTGCTGGGCGCGCTGCTCCTCCTGGTGTGCTGGGCGGGCCTGGGGCTGGTGCTCTCGCTGGTCACTCCGCGCCCGCTGCCCCTGGCCCGGCGGCTGCGCGGCGTCACGGTGAAGCTCTTGCTGCCGCTCATGAGCCTCATCGGGCGCGCCGTGGGCCTGAGCAAGGAGGACGTGCACACCTCGTTCATCAAGGTGAACAACGAGCTGGTGCTGCGCGAGCTGGGAAAATTCCCGGTGCAGAAGATCCTGCTGCTCATGCCCCACTGCCTGCAGAACAGCCGCTGCGACCGCCGCCTGACCTACGACATCGACAACTGCGCGCGCTGCGGGCTGTGCCCGGTGGCCGGGCTGCTGGAGCTTCGCGACCGCTACGGCGTGCACCTGGCCATCGCCACCGGCGGCACCATCGCCCGGCGCATCGTGGTGCAGAAACGCCCGGCGCTCATCATCGCCGTGGCCTGCTACCGCGACCTGTCCAGCGGCATCCAGGACACCTACCCGCTGCCGGTGTTCGGCGTGCTGAACGAGCGCCCCAACGGCCCCTGCCTGGACACGCTGGTGCCCATGCCCGCCCTTGAGGCGGCCATCAAACGGTTTTTACGATAGGGGCGGGCATGGACGCCTCTCCCCAGGCCCTCGACGCCGCCTTCGAGCGCTTCGGCGACCGCACCAGCTCCCTGGCCAGCCTGGGCGCGGGGTTCGAGAGCTTTGTGGCCAGGGACGCCGCCGGGGCCGAGCTGGGCGTGATCCGCTACGTGGTGGCGCGC
>JAEXRD010000166.1 GCA_023438245.1 Pseudomonadota bacterium
CCCCGATACTCACACTCTCAGCAGCACTTCCTCAATATTCGCAGGCAGCCGCACGGGCTGGCGGGGGATGCGGGCGAGGTCGAAGTGCGGCAGCAGGTCGCGGGGATGCGTGGGCTGAGGGCCGGGCAGAAGCTTGGCCTGGTGGGCCAGGTAGCCGGTGATGGCGAGGGGGGACACGCCCTGGTCGCGCAGGGTGGCCAGGGTGAGCGAGGCGTGGCGCTTGGCCAGGCGTTCGCCCTCGTGGTCCAGGATGAGGGGCAGGTGCGCGTAGGCCGGGGGCGGGGCGTTGAAGAGGCGATGGAGCAGCAGCTGGCGCGGCGTGCTGGTGAGGATGTCGTCGCCGCGCACGATTTGGGTGATGCCCATGGCGATGTCGTCGAGCACCACGGCCAGCTGGTAGGCGTAGACGCCGTCCGAGCGGCGCAAGGCGAAGTCCCCGCCGCAGTCGGTGAGCGAGAAGCGCTGGGGCCCGGCGATGAGGTCGGTGAAGGCCAGGGAGTCGTCCGGGCAGGCCAGGCGCAGGCAGGGGGGGCGGCGCTGGGCCAGGCGCTGGGCCAGGCGCTGGGAGCGTTCGGCGGGCGAGAGCTGGCGGCAGGTGCCCGGATAGATGGGCGAGCCGTCGCCCGCGAGGCCGTGGGGTGAGAAGGGGGCGTGGGGCGCGCTGGCCAGGGAGCGCAGCTCCTTGCGCGTGCAGAAGCAGGGGTAGACGTGGCCGGAGGCCTCCAGGGAGGCGAGGGCGCGGGCATAGGCCGGGAGGCGTTCGCTCTGGGTGTAGGGGCCATGCGGGCCGCCGATGTCCGGTCCCTCGTCCCAGTCCAGGCCCAGCCAGCGCAGGTCGCGGATGATGTCCTCGGCATAGTGCGCGCGCGAGCGGTCCGGGTCGATGTCCTCCATGCGCAGCACGATTTCGCCGCCCCCTCCGTCGGCGGAGCGGGCGGAGAGCCAAGCCAGCAGGAAGGCCCAGGCGTTGCCCAGGTGCAGGTGCCCGGTGGGGCTGGGGGCCAGCCTGCCCCGGACCTTCGGCGCGTGTGAAGTCATGCGGGACTAGGGCTTGCAGTCCACGTGGCACACGCTTGCGAGCGTGCCGGGATCGTTCGGGAACCAGCGGCGCTTCAGCCACAGGGCCACGTTCACCAGTCCGATGAGCACCGGGACTTCGACCAGCGGCCCGATGACCGCCGCGAAAGCCTGGCCGGAGTCGATGCCGAACACGGCCACGGCCACGGCGATGGCCAGCTCGAAGTTGTTGGAGGCTGCGGTGAAGCTCAGGGTGGCGCTCTGGGCGTAGGTGGCCCCGGCCTTCTTGGAGAGCCAGAACGAGGCCAGGAACATGAGCAGGAAGTACACGAGCATGGGCAGGGCCACGCGCAGCACGTCAAACGGCAGGGCCACCATGACCTCGCCCTTGAGCGAGAACATGACCAGGATGGTGAACAAGAGGGCCACGAGCGTCACGGGGCCGATGCGCGGGGCGAACTCCGTGTCGTACCATTCCCGGCCCTTGAGCTTGAGACCCACGATGCGTGTGAACAGGCCCGCCAGGAAGGGGATGCCCAGGTAGATGAACACGCTCTCGGCGATCTGGCCCATGGAGATGTCCACCGCCGCGCCTTCCAGCCCAAGCCAGCCGGGCAGCAGGGTCAGGAACACCCAGGCGTAGAACGGGAAGAACAGCACCTGGAACACGGAATTGAAGGCCACCAGCCCGGCGCAGTATTCGCGGTCGCCCCCGGCCAGGTCGTTCCACACGATGACCATGGCGATGCATCTGGCCAGCCCGATGAGGATGAGCCCGGTCATGTAGGCATGCTGGCCGGACAGGAACGTCACGGCCAGGCCGAACATGAGGAGCGGGCCGATGACCCAGTTCTGCACCAGCGACAGCGCCAGCACGCGTCCGTTGCGGAACACCTGGCCCATGAGCTCGTAGCGCACCTTGGCCAGGGGCGGGTACATCATCAGGATCAGCCCGGCGGCGATGGGCAGGTTGGTGGTGCCGCTCTGCATGCCGCCCACGGCCTGCTTGAGGGCCGGGAAGGCCCAGCCCGCGCCGATGCCCGCGAACATGGCCGCGAAGATCCACAGGGTCAGCCAGCGGTCGAGGAAGGAAAGGCGCTTGGTCGCGGACTCGGACACGGGAGCCTCCTTTCGGTTGGGCGCTACTTCTTCAGTTCGGCCACGATGCCCGAGAGCGGGCGTCCGTCCGGGGTCTTGGCGTTCGGGTTGATCTCGATGAGCCTGGCCCAGGTGGCGGCGGCCCCGGCCTTGTCGCCGGTGTCGTGCAGCTGCACCACGCCCATGTTGTACAGGGCGTTCTCGTGGCGGGGGTTGATGGCCAGGGCGGCCTTGAAGGCGTCCAGGGCCTTCTGGGGCTGGCCGTCCTCGCGCTGCATGATGCCCAGGTCGGTCCACACGTCCGGGCTGGCCTTGCCCAGGCCCAGCGCGGTCTCGTAGGCGCGGATGGAAAGCTTGGCCTGGTGGGTGTCGAAGTACAGGTTGCCCAGCTCGATCCACTGGGCCTGGTCCTTGGGATTGGCGGCGGTGGCGGTCTCCAGCACCTTGATGCGGGCCAGTTCGTCGGTGTGGTCGTGGCCGTCGGCGGCGGGCGCGCCGGACTGGGCCTGCTGGGCCCCCTGGCTCTTGGCTGCGGCGGGCTGGCGCAGCTCCATGAACACCGTGCCGCCGTAGAAGCCCACGGCCAGCGCGATGACAACCGCCGCGATGAGTTCGCCCTTGCCGAAGGTCCTGGTCTTGTCCGCCATGTGCGCTCCTTGGGGTTCGGGCCGCTGCGGCCCGGATTGTTGCGGTTTACAGGTCTTGAGCAGCCTTTCGCCCGGCCCGGAGCAGCAGCTCCAGGGGCAGGGCCTCGTACACGCGCCCGTCCAGGGTCAGCGTGCGGCAGTCGGTGTCGCCGCCCAGCATTTCGCAGCAGGAGCGGCAGTGGTTCATGCCCACCTCGGCCCCCAGGAGGTCCTCCATGGCCCGGCCATTGAAGAAGACCCGGTTGCTTTCGGCCACCGCGAAGGGCGGCAGGGCCTTTTCCTTCAGAACCACCTCGATGTCCAGCCCGGCCAGCTCGTCGCGCAGGGCCTGCGCGGCCTGGCGGACGCTGCCGCCGGTGTCGCCGCAGCGCTCGCAGGTGCCGCCGTCCACGGTCACGCGCTGCCAAAGGATTTCCAGGCGCTTCATGTGGCCGCCTCCTACAATACGAAGTTGAACAGGTAGCCCACGAGCATGATGCCCGCGCCCACCACGCTGATGAAGGTCCAGAGCAGCCGGGGCCGGAGCACCTTGCGCAGGATGATCATCTCCGGCAGCGAGAGCGCGATGACGGCCATCATGAAGGAGAGCACCGTGCCCAGGGCCGCGCCCTTGGCCAGCAGGGCCTCCACCACGGGCACGATGCCCGCGGCGTTGGAGTACATGGGGATGCCGATGACCACGGCCACGGGCACGCTCCACCAGGCCTCCCGGCCCATGAGCGAGGCCAGGAAGCCCTCCGGCACGTAGCCGTGGATGCCCGCGCCCACGGCGATGCCCGCCACCACCCAGGGCCAGACCTTGCCCACGATGTCGCGCACGGCGCGGGCCCCGGCGTCGATGCGCCCGGCCCAGTCGGGTTCCGGGGCCTCTTCGCCGCCGTCGACCGCGTGCACGCCCTTCACCCAGCCTTCCAGGTGCCTTTCCATGTTCAGCCGCCCGATGACCAGGCCGCTGGCGAAGGCGATGAGCAGGCCCGTGCCCGCGTACAGCGCGGCCACCTTCCAGCCCAGCAGCTCGTAGAGCAGCACCAGCGCGATCTCGTTGACCATGGGCGCGGAGATGAGAAAGGAGAAGGTGACGCCCAGCGGCACCCCGGCGCCCAAAAAGCCGATGAACAGCGGCACGGCGGAGCAGGAGCAGAAGGGCGTGGCCACGCCCAAAAGCGCGGCCAGGGCGTTGCCCAGGGCGGTGCGCTTTCCGGCCAGCAGCTTCCTGGTGCGCGCCGGGGTGAAGAAGCTGCGCAGCACGCCCACGCCGAACACCACAGCCACCAGCAGCAGCAGCACCTTGGGCGTGTCGTACAGGAAGAACTCCACGCTCGCGCCCAGCGCGCTGGCCGGGTCCAGGCCGAAGAGCCGGGTGGTCAGGGCGCGGGCCATGTCCGGCAGGTTGCGGTACACCGACCACCACACGATGCCCGTTGCGGCGACCAGGCCGAGCTTTCCGGGCAGGTTGTCCGGCAGGGCCAGGGCCTCGGCCCGGGCCCTTTCGCGGTTTTCGCGGGCGGCGTCGTGCAGGCGCTTGCGCTCGGCGCGCATTTCTTCCTTGTTCAGCGGCTTGCCCAGGGGCTTGTTCTGGGAACCTTTCTGGCAGGCGCAGGGCTTGCCCAGCTCGATGGGGGTCAGGGGCTTCACTGCTTCTCCTCGTTTGCTCCGGCGCTTCTGGCCGCAAGCCAGGCCCGGATGGTCCGCTCGATGTCGTCGCGCACCGCTTCCACGCGTTCCAGGCGCTCGCCCGGGGTGGTGTTGGCGTCGGTCATGATCTGGCCGGGGTCGTCGAAATTCCAGCGCTCGGTGATGCGCACGCCGGGAATGTACGGGCAGTTGCCCGCGGCCTTGGAACATACGGTGATCACCGCGTCGAAGGCCTGGCCGCGCGCGGCCAGTTCCGCCACCGCCTCCTCGACCAGCTTGGAGCGCTTGCCCGAGATGTCGATGCCGCGCCGGGCCATGGCCTCCACGGCCAGCGGATTCACGGGGGCGGGCTCAAGGCCTGCGCTGTGGGCCTCGTAGCTCTCCCCGGCCAGATGCTGCAGCAGGGCCTCGGCCATCTGGCTGCGGGCGGAGTTCTGGCCGCAGATGAAAAGGACGCGCGTCTTGCTCATGGCCTGCCCTCGCAGCGTGTGGAAAGTTGTGTCAGCCCCCGGCGCATCTGCAGCACCTCGGGGTCGTCCTCCAGCCAGCCGGGCAGGGCGGAGAGCAGCGTGCGGGCATAGGGGCTGGGCGGGCTGTCGGCCAGGCGGTAGTGCACCCAGGCCCCCACCTTGCGGCCCTTCACCAGCCCGGCATCCACCAGCACCTTGAGGTGGCGCGACACCGTGGGCTGGGCCAGCCCCAGCATGCCGATGATCTCGCAGGCGCACAGCTCGCGCCCTTCCAGCATCTTGAGCACCTTCACCCGTCCGGGATCGGACAGGGCCTTCATGACGCTCACCAGTTCCTTCATGGCTCCTCCGTGTTCGCATATAGCAATATTGCAATATGCCGCTCCGGTCAAGGGGCGAGGAAAGAAAACTTCGCGCACATTCTGGACAAGCCAGCGCGATGAGCCTACATGATTAGCCAGGAATCATCCCCAGTTGTCCGACTGGAACGACCCCTCGACCGGCTCCGAGCCGGTGATGCATAGGAGGACGCCATGACCAAGCTCTCTGTCGTCTACTATTCGATGTACGGCCACATCCGCGCCATGGCCGAGGCGGCTGTGCAGGCCGCGAACGAGGTGCCGGGGGTGCAGGCCACGCTGTACCGCGTGCCCGAGACCCTGCCCGAGGAGGTGCTCTCCAAGATGGGCGCGCTGGAGTCGGCCAAGGCCCAGGCCGGTGTGCCCGTGGCCACGCCGGAAATCCTGGCGCAGTCCGACGGCATCCTGTTCGGCACGCCCACGCGCTTCGGCAACATGACCGGCCAGATGCGCCAGTTCCTGGACGCCACGGGCGGGCTGTGGATGAACGGCGCGCTGGTGGGCAAGCCCGGCGGCGTGTTCACCTCCAGCGCCACCCAGCACGGCGGGCAGGAGAGCACCATCCTGACTTTCCTGCCCTTCCTGCTGCACCAGGGCATGGTGGTGGTGGGTCTGCCGTACTCGTTCCAGGGCCAGATGGGCGTGGACGAGATCGTGGGCGGCTCGCCCTACGGGGCCAGCACCATCGCCGGGGGCGACGGCTCGCGCCTGCCCAGCCAGCGCGACCTGGACGGCGTGCGCTACCAGGCCCGGCACCTGGCCGGAATCGCGGGCAAGCTCCGGGCATAACCAACAACCCGTGCAAGGAGGAGTGTGCCGATGAAGACCATGCGGTTTGTTCCCGCCCTGCTGGCCCTGGCCGTGCTGACCCTGGCGTCTGCCGCCCCTTCCCTGGCCGGGGCGGACGGCAAGGCTGTCTACGAGGCCAAATGCAAGAGCTGCCACGGGGCCGACGGCTCCAAGGCGCTCCTCAGCAAGCCCGTGAAGGGCCTGAAGGCCCCGGACGTGGAGAAGATGATGGCCGGATACAAGGCCAAGACCTTCGGCGGGGCCAAGAAGGCCACCATGGAAAACCTGGCCGCCGCCATGTCCGAGGAGGACATCAAGGCCGTGGCCGCCTATATCGGCACGCTTTAGTGCCCGGAACATGCACTTTCCCCTGGAAATTTCCGGGGGAAAGTGCCATACGTAGCTTAGAATCCCCGCCTTCCGGCGGAAACAAAACACCCGAGGGGGACTGTACGCCATGAAGAAACTCGCCATCGCCCTGGTCCTGATGCTCGCCTTCGCCGCCTCCACCGCCCTGGCCGCCGACGGCAAGGCCCTGTACGCCAAGTGCGCGGGCTGCCACGGGGCCGATGGCGCCAAGACCGCGCAGAGCAAGGCCCTCAAGGGCCAGAAGGCCGATGCCATCGCCGCCGCGCTGACCGGCTACAAGGCCAAGAAGTTCGGCGGACCCAAGAAGGCCGTCATGGAAGGGCTGGCCGCCCCGCTCTCCGACGCCGACATCAAGGCCCTGGCCGAGTACGTGGGCAAGCTGTAGGCATGCCCCGGACCAGAATCCTCGCCGCCGCCCTGGCCCTCGCCCTCGCCCTGACCCTGAACGGGGGGGCGGGGGCGGCCAGGGCCGCGCAGGCTGAGCAAAAGGCCGACGCCCACGCCGACCACAAGCCGGATGCCGGGGCTGCTCCCGCCGTCCAGGCCGGTTCCGCCCCGGTGAGCCTGCCCCAGCGGCTCGGCGCTCCGGTGGGGCCGGGCGCGGGCGTCACCGAGCACCTGGGCGCGCAGGCGGCCCTGGACGTGACGCTGTACGAGGAAGACGGCAAGGCCGTGCGCCTGGCCGACCTCGTGACCATGCCCACGATCCTGGCGCCGGTGTATTATTCCTGCCCCAACGAGTGCAACGTGCTCCTGGGCACGCTTTCCACCGTGCTGCCCCAGGTGGGCCTGAAGCCCGGCGTGGACTACCGGGTGCTGGCGGTCAGCTTCGACGACCGCGACACCCCGGCCACGGCCACCAAGCGCAAGGGCGACTTCTTCCAGGCCGGGGCCTCCTCGGGCCTGGCGAGCTTTCCGCCCCAGGCCTGGCGCTTCCTCACCGGCAGCGAGACGGAAGTGCGCCGCCTCATGGACAGCGTGGGCTTCGGCTACAGGCGCAACGGCGACGCCTTCCAGCACTCCATCGCGCTCATCGTGCTCTCGCCCACGGGCAAGATCACCCGCTACCTGTACGGCATCCGGCCCCTGGCCTTCGACATCGCCATGGCCGCCACGGAGGCCGCCGAGGGCAAGACCGGCCTGTCGGTGAAGCGGGCCATCGCCATGTGCTACACCTACGACCCGCAAGGCCGCAGGTATGTGTTCGACTTCATGAAGGTGGCCGGGGCGGGGGTGCTTGCGGCCCTGGGCATCTTCGCGCTGTTCCTGTTCTTCGGGGGCAAGAAGCGCGCGCCAAAGCCGTAGATTCCGGACCCGGGTCTCGCGGTCAGAAGAGAGAGGGGGAGACATGGACCACACGGACAGTTCGGCCAAGGCGCCCGCGGAAAAGGGCGGCTGGGGATTTCTCGCGCCCGCGCAGCCCGGCGGGGGCGGCATCGCCTCCTGGATTTTCTCCACCGACCACAAGCGCATCGGGCTTCTGTACCTGAGCCTGATCCTTCTGATGTTCGCCGCGGCCACGGTGCTGGGGCTCATCATCAAGCTGAAATTGATGACTCCGGGCAGCACGCTCCTGTCCCCCCAGCAGTACAACGCCATGTTCACCCTGCACGGGGTGATCATGATCTTCCTGGTGGTCATCCCCAGCATTCCGGCCAGCTTCGGCAACATCTTCCTGCCGCTGCACATCGGGGCCAACGACGTGAGCTTCCCCCGGCTGAACAACTTCTCCTGGTGGCTCTACGTCATCGGCGCGCTCCTGGCGCTCACCAGCATCTTCACCGGCGACGGCGCGCCCGACACCGGCTGGACCTTCTACGTGCCCTTCAGCGAGCGCACCACCACCAACGTCAGCGTGGCGGTGGTGGCGGTGTTCATCCTGGGCTTCTCCTCCATCCTCACGGGCCTGAACTTCATCACCACCATCCACCGGCTGCGCGCGCCGGGCATGACCTTCAAGAAGCTGCCCCTGTTCGTGTGGTCGCTGTACGCCACGGGCTGGATCCAGGTGCTGGCCACGCCCATCCTGGGCATCACGGCCCTCTTGATCTTCGCCGAGCGCGTGCTCAAGCTGGGGCTGTTCAACCCCGCCCAGGGCGGCGATCCGCTGCTCTACCAGCACCTGTTCTGGATCTACTCCCACCCGGCGGTGTACATCATGATCCTGCCGGCCATGGGCGTCATCTCCGAGATCGTGCCGGTGTTCGCGCGCAAGCCCATCTTCGGCTACAACATGATCGCCTTCTCCAGCCTGGCCATAGCGTTCGCGGGCTCGCTGGTCTGGGCGCACCACATGTTCACCAGCGGCATGAGCGACACCGCCGTGCTCGTGTTCAGCTTCCTCACCTTCGTGGTGGCCATCCCCTCGGCCATCAAGGTCTTCAACTGGCTCTCCACGCTGTACAAGGGCTCCATCAGCCTGGACCCGCCGCTCTTGTTCGCCCTGGGGTTCATCTTCATGTTCTCCATCGGCGGGCTCACCGGCCTGGTGCTGGGCAGCGCGGGCACGGACATCCACGTGCACGACACCTACTTCGTGGTGGCGCACTTCCACTACGTCATCTTCGGCGGCACGGGCCTGGGCATGTTCGCGGCCATGCACTACTGGTGCCCCAAGGTCTTCGGCCGCATGTACGACCACGGGCGCGCGGCCTGGGCCTTCTGGCTCGTGCTCATCGGCATGAACGTGCTGTACTTCCCCATGTTCATCATGGGAATGCAGGGCATGCCCCGGCGCTACTACGACTACCTGCCGCAGTACGCGCCCATGCAGATGGTCTCCACCTGGGGATCGTGGATTCTGGCCGCGGGGCTGGTCCTGATGTTCTGGAACCTCTACCAGGGCTGCCGCAACGGCCCGCTGGCCACCAGGAATCCCTGGGGCGGGGCCACCCTGGAGTGGACCCTGCCCACACCCCTGCCGCACGAGGCCTTCCACCACGACCCCGAGGCCCCGGAACCCTACGACTACAAGGGGGTGAATCCCGATGGCTGAACACGTCGCCCCCTCCCAGCCCATGGCGGTCCACAAGGACTACCACGCCGCCAAGATGGGCATGTGGCTGTTCCTGTTCACCGAGATCCTGCTCTTCGGCGGGCTGTTCCTGCTGTACGCCAGCTACCGGGCCAAGTTCCCCCAGGCCTTCCACGAGGGCGGGCGCGCCCTGGACGTGTTCATCGGCGGGCTGAACACCGTGGTGCTCATCACGAGTAGCCTCACCGTGGCGCTGTCCATCACGGCGCTGAGGCGCGGGGAGAAGACCCGCTGCCTGTGGCTTTTGGCCTTCACCGTGGCCTGCGCGGGCGCGTTCATGGTCAACAAGTTCATCGAGTGGAGCGCCAAGTTCCACCACGGCGTCATCCCCGGCTCGGAGCACATGGCCAGCCTGCCGCATGGCCAGGGCGTGTTCTACGGCCTGTACTTCGCCATGACCGGGCTGCACGGCATCCACGTGGTCATCGGCGCTGCCACCCTGGGCTGGGTCATGATGCTCATCAGCCGGGGCCGGGTGACCCCCACCGACTACGTCTGGCTGGAGAACGCCGGGCTCTACTGGCACATAGTGGACCTGGTGTGGATCTATCTCTTTCCCCTCTTCTACCTGATCTCCTAGGAGGGGCGCCATGCACGACGAACATCAGCACGAACCTTTGAGCTACCGCTTCCTGACCCTGGTCTGGCTGGGCCTCATGGCCTGCACGGTGCTCACCGTGGCCGTGGCCAAGGTGGACCTGGGCTTCCTCAACGTCGCCGTGGCCATGGGCGTGGCCAGCCTCAAGGCCTGCCTGGTCATCTTCTTCTTCATGCACCTGAAGTACGAGAACCTGCTCATCAAGGGCATGGTGCTCACGGCCTTCATTCTCCTGGCCATCGCCATCGGGTTCACGTTCATCGACGTGGGCATCCGCTACCAGGGGGTGGGAGCATGAGCGCGCCCGCAAGCCAACCCGCGGAACTGGTCAACGCCGTCGCCAAGGTGGACCAGACCTTCCTGTTCATCTTCGGCGCCAGCGCGGTGCTGCTGCTGCTCATCACGCTGGCCATGATCTGGTTCGTGGTGCGCTACAGCCGCAAACGGAATCCCGTGGCGGCCACCTTCGCGCACAACACCGTGGCCGAGGTCATCTGGATCGTGCTGCCCACCATCCTGGTCATGGGCATGTTCTGGTCCGGCTGGGAGAGCTACCGCGCCCTGCGCGACGCCCCCCCCGGCAGCCTGGAGGTCAAGGTCACCGCGCGCATGTGGTCCTGGGACTTCGAGTACCCCGACGGCAAGCACAGCCCGGTGCTGGTGGTGCCCGTGGGCAAGCCGGTGAAGCTGACGCTGTCCAGCGTGGACGTGCTGCACGGGTTCTTCGCCCCGGCCTTCCGCATGAAGATCGACACCGTGCCCGGCATGACCACCTACGGCTGGTTCCGGGCGGACAAGGAGGGCGAGTACGTCATCTTCTGCTCGGTGTACTGCGGCCTGCAGCACGCCAAGATGCTCTCCACCATACGCGCCGTGCCCCTGGAGGAGTACGAGCGCTTCCTGGCCGAGAAGGGCCCCGTCGGCCAATCGGCCAAGGCCCTGCTGGACGCCAAGGGCTGCCTGAGCTGCCACAGCCTGGACGGCACGCCCTCCGTGGGCCCCAGCCTGAAGGACGTGTGGGGCCGCGAGGTGGTGCTCATAGGCAAGGACAAGAAGGAGAAGAAGCTCAAGTACGACGCCGCCGGCCTGACCATGATGATCATGGGCCCGCGCACGGGCGTGGTGAAGGGCTTCGACGCCGTGATGCCCGAATACCAGGACCAGCTGACTCCGGAAGAATTGAAGCAGATCCTGGAGTTCCTGGAAAAGGGCGAGAGCGCCGCGGGCGGCCCCGGCGGCCCCGGCGGATCGGCCGGGCCGGAGGCCTGGAAGGCCGTGGCCGAGGCCCAGGGCTGCCTGGGCTGCCACAGCCTGGACGGCTCGGACATCGCCGGGCCGAGCTTCAAGGGCCTGTTCGGCAGGAAGGGCCTGGCCAAGGGCGGCGGCGTTGTCGACCGCGCCTACGTGGAGGCCGTGCTGAAGGACCCCGCGGCCAAGCTGGGCAAGGCCTCGTCCATGCCCGCCTATCCGCAGATCTCCGACGCGGACCGCGAGGCCATCATGAAGCTCCTGGAAAGCGAGGGCGCGGTGCCCGGCCCTGTCGCGGGAGTCGTGCCCGTGGACCACGTGAAGCACGAGATGGACGGAAAGTCCGCGCAAATGGACCACAAGGCGGGCGGAGACCACAAGTGACGAGCCTGCGTGACCTGACTGCGCTGGCCAGGCCGCGCATCGGCCTGCTGGCCTCCGCCGGGGCCGGCGCGGGCTGGCTCATGGCGGGCCACGGTTCCGAAGGCTTGGCCCCGGCCCTGCCAGTTGCTCTGGCCGGAGCCTTCCTGCTCTCCTGCGGGTGCTCGGCCCTGAACCAGCTCCAGGAGCGGGACGTGGACGCGCGCATGGAGCGCACGAAAAATCGCCCGCTGCCCGCCGGACGCATGCGCCCGGCCTTCGCGCTGGCGCTGGCGCTGGCCTGGCTGGCCGCCGCCGCCCTGGCCCTGGCCGCCACGCCGGGAGGGTGGGGGGCCGCCGCGCTGGTGCCGTTCACGGTGCTGGTCTACAACGGGCTGTACACGCCGCTCAAGCGCCGCACCCCGCTGGCCATGCTGGTGGGCGGGGTGGCCGGGGCGCTGCCGCCGGTGCTTGGCTTCGCCGCCGGCGCGGGCCTGGCCGCCACCCTGGCCGATCACCGCGCCCTGCTGCTGGCCGGGGTGTTCTACGCCTGGCAGGTGCCGCACTTCTGGCTCTTCGCCCTTTCGCGCCGGGAGCAGTACGAGGCGGCGGGCCTGCGCGTGCCGCTGCACGGCGTGGGCGAGGGCAGGGCTCCGGCGGCCTTGCGCCTGTGGCTGGTGGGCTACGGCGCGGCCATGCTGCTGCTGCCCGCCTTCGGACTGGTGAGCGCCCCGGCCCTGCGCTGGCTGGTGGCGGCGCTGGCCCTGGGCATGATCTGCTGTCCCGGCCTTGCGCGCGGGCAGGGCAGGCTGGGCTTCGCCCTGGTCAACGCCTCGCTGGCGCTGCTGCTGGCCTGCCTCGCCGCCGACGCCCTGGGCCTGGTGGCCTGAACATCAAAAGCTTGAGGAGAACGCTCCCATGATCATGTGGATTCACCCCGTGCTGCAGACCCTGGCCGTGCTGCTCTCGCTCTACGTGCTGTACCTGGGCGTGGTGCGCTTCCGCTTCGCCCACCTGGGCCACAAGGGCATCCTCTTCCAGTGGAAGCGCCACGTGCAGCAGGGCGCGGCGGTGATGATCGTGTGGGCGCTGGCCTTCGTCATCGGCCTGGGCGCGGCCTGGACGGGCTGGGGCAGCGTGTTCATCACCGACACCCACTACCAGGTGGCCCTGGTCATGCTGCCGCTGATCCTCTTCGGGCTGGGCACGGGCTGGTTCATGGACAAGAACAAGGCCCGGCGCACGGCGCTGCCCCTGGCGCACGGCATCGTCAACGCGCTGCTGGTGCTCATGGCGCTGTACCAGCTCTATACCGGCGTCATCATCCTGCGCGACATGGTGCTGGCGTAGCCTATCCGGCCAGCCAGGCCCACAGCCAGGCCGCGGCCAGCAGCAGGCCCGCCAGCACCCCGCAGGCGCGGTTGAACGCCACGCCCCAGTCCTCGTTGGGATAGCCCCAGCGCGCGCAGGCAAGGCCCGCCAGTGCGCCCAGGCCCCCGCCCGCCAGCAGGCCGAAGAAGTGCGCGCCGATGTCGGTGTTCTCCCCCGCCGTGCCCAGGCTGGCCACCAGCGCCAGCCCCGCCGCCACCGCCGTCACCCACCCCGTTCGGGGTTTCAGGGGGCTCTGGAGCGTGCCTTCGCCCGACACGCCCCTCAGTCCGGCCAGCATGCCCGCTGCCCCGAACACCGCCGTGGAGAAGCCGATGGAGTTGTGGCCCGGCCCCTGGATCACGGCGTTGATGAGGTTGCCCAGCGCGCCGGACAGGATGGCGGAAAGCCACGCCGCGCCGGAGTCCAGCCTGCGCGAGAGCAGCACCAGGAAGGCCCCGCCGATCACCGCGTTGCTGGCGACGTGGGCCGGGTCGGCGTGCAGGGTCAGCGCGGTGAACAGCCGCCAAAGCTCGCCGGAGAGGATGGCCGCGGCGTCGCCCGTGCCCAGGCGGTTGAAATACTGCGGGTACAGGCCCAGCTCCGGCCAGGGGCGGCGGGAGAGCACGAAGAAGGCGCACAGGGCCAGCATGGCCATGAGCGTGGGGCGCACGCGCTCCTCCACCGGGGGCAGCGGGATGGACGGGTGCGGGCTGATGTTCTCCTGTTCGTACAGCCTGATCTCGTCCACGGCCTGCCGGGCGAAGCGCGCGGGCACCTGCACGGTGTAGCCGCCCCCGGCCTGGCGGGTGCGGTGGGGCACCCGGCGGGCGCGCAGCACCAGGCTCCACAGCCGGGCCGTGCGGGCGCTGAGCCTGCCGGGCGGGCGGCCGTCCACCAGCGGGGAGATGTCCGGCCATTCCGGTCGGGAGAGGGCGCGTGGCCGCAGGGGGCGAACGGGGCTCATGGGCGGCATCTTAGCGAAGAAACGCCCCGGTCCGCCAGCCATAAAAGCATGCGGGGGCAAACGGAAAAGGGCCGACGCCTTGCGGCGCCGGCCCGTATGGGCATGGTCGAAGCGAGCCGGTAAGGCCTAGCGCTTGGAGTACTGGAAGCGGGCGCGGGCGCCGGCCAGACCGTACTTCTTGCGCTCCTTCTTGCGGGCGTCGCGGGTGAGGAACCCGGCGCGCTTCAGCGTGCCGCGCAGCTCGGGATCCATCTCGATGAGCGCGCGGGAGATGCCGTGGCGCACGGCCTGGGCCTGGCCGGACACGCCGCCGCCGCACACGTTGACCTTGATGTCGAGCTTCTCGACGTTCTTGGTCAGCTTGAGCGCCTGCTGCACGATCATCTGCAGGGTCTTGCGGGGGAAGTACTCGTCATAGGGGCGGCCGTTGACGGTGATCAGGCCGGTGCCCTGGTAGACGCGGGTGCGGGCGACAGCGTTCTTGCGCTTGCCGGTGCCGTAATTGAAATCCATCATGGAAATACTCCCTGATGCCTTGGTTTAGAGGTCCAGAGCCTGGGGCTTCTGGGCGGCGTGGGTGTGCTCGGGGCCCACGAACACCTTGAGCTTCTTGATGATCTGGCGAGACAGGCGGTTCTTCGGCAGCATGCCGCGCACAGCCTGGATGATCACCAGCTCGGGGTTCTTCTCAAGCATCTGCTGCAGGGTGCGGCTCTTGAGGCCGCCGGTGTACAGCGAATGCTTGTAGTACATCTTCTGGTTCAGCTTGTCGCCGGTAACCTTGATCTTCTCGCAGTTGGTGACAACGATGAAGTCTCCGCCGTCCATGTGGGGGGCGAAACCGGGCTTGTGCTTGCCGCGCAGGCGGTGGGCGATGGCCGTGGCCAGGCGGCCCAACACCTTGTCCGTGGCGTCCACCACGAACCATTCGCGCTTCAGGTCCGAGGGGACCGGGCTGTACGTTTTCATTGGTCAGCTCCTTCTCAAAACTGGGAACAGGACTCTTACGAGCTTTGTCCCGACCTGTCAAATGAAAAAATGCACTCTTGTGCTCATCGGCCCCGATGGCCGGAAAACTACCCGGCCAGCAGCTCCTTCAGCTTGGCGATGGCGCGGTCGATGCCCCCGGCGTCGGTGCCGCCGGCCTGGGCCATGTCCGGCCTGCCGCCGCCGCTGCCGCCCACTTCCGCCGCCACGTCCTTGATGAGCGCGGGGGCGGTGAACTTGGCGTGCAGGTCCTTGGTCACGGAGAGCAGCACCGCCACCTTGCCGTCGTCGGTGGGCGCGGCGATCATGGCCACGCCGGAGGGCAGCTTGCTCTTCAGCGCGTCCATCTGCTCGCGCAGGCTCTTGATGGAGGCGGCCTCGGCCTTCACGGCGATGACCTGGACCCCGCCGATCTCCTCGACCTGGCTCATGCGCGCCCCGCCCTCGCCGCTGGCCAGCTTGGTCTGCAGGCGCTCCACCTCTTTCTGCAAGGTCTTGACCTGGGCGGCCATGGCCTTGGCGCGGGAGGCGACCTCCTCGGGCCGGGCCTTGAGCACGGCCTGGGTCTCGCTCATCTCGGTGCGCAGGGTCTGCAGCAGGTTCAGCACGTTCCAGCCCGTGGCGGCCTCGATGCGGCGGATGCCCGCGGCCACGCCGGTTTCCGAAAGGATGGCGAAGCTGCCCGCCTGGCCGGTGTTGGTCAGGTGGGTGCCGCCGCACAGCTCCATGCTCACGCCCGGCACCTCCACCACGCACACGGTGTCGGAGTACTTCTCGCCGAACAGGGCGGTGGCCCCGCGCGCGATGGCCTCCTTCTGGCTCACGTACTCGCGGCCCACCGGGATGTCGTCCAGGATGGCGCGGTTGACGATCTGCTCGACCTTGGCGATCTCCGCCGGGGTCATGGGCGCGATGTGGGTGAAGTCGAAGCGCAGGCGCTCCGGGCCCACCAGCGAGCCGGACTGCTTCACGTGGTCGCCCAGAACCTGGCGCAGGGCGCTGTGCAGCAGGTGGGTCACGGTGTGGTTGCGCGTGGTGGCCATGCGGGTGCGCGCGTTGACGGAGAGCGTGGCCACCTGGCCCTGGCCCAGCTCGCCCTCGTTGACGAAGATCTTGTGGACCGTCAGCTCGGGCGCGGGCTTGAGGGTCTCCAGCACGTCGGCCCCGCCGGAGGTGGTGCCCACCTCGCCGGTGTCGCCTTCCTGGCCGCCGGACTCGCCGTAGAACGGAGTGGCCGCGGCCACGAGCCAGCCGCCCTCGCCCTGGTTCAGGGCCTCCACGGGGTTGCCGCCCTCGTCCAGCAGGGCCACGATGCGGCCCTCGCCCTCAAGGGCGCCGTAGCCGGTGAACTTGGTCTTGAACCCGGCCTCCAGGAGCGACTGGAACATGCTGGCCACGTCCTTCTCGCCGCTGCCCTTCCAGGCCTTCTTGGCGCGCTGCTTCTGCTCCTTCATGCAGGCCATGAAGGCGGGCTCGTCCACGCTGATGCCGCGCTTCTCGGAAACGTCGTTGACGATGTCCAGCGGGAAGCCGTAGGTGTCGTAGAGCTTGAAGGCGAACTCGCCGCTGATCCGACCGCCCTTGCCCAGGCGCTGCAGCTCCTCCTCCAGGATCACCAGGCCCTTGTCCAGGGTCTGGGAGAAGCGCTCCTCCTCCTCGCGGATGACGCGGGCCATGAACTCCTGGTTGGACAGCAGTTCGGAATAGGCCACGTGCATCTGGGCCACCACCTGGCGCGCGGTCTCGTGCAGGAAGGGGGTGTTCAGCCCGATGAGCTTGCCGAAGCGGAAGGCCCGGCGGATGAGGCGGCGCAGCACGTAGCCGCGGCCCTCGTTCGACGGCAGGATCTGGTCGGTGATGAGGAAGGCGATGGACCGGCTGTGGTCGGCGATGACCTGCAGCGCGGTGTCGGTGTCCTTGTCCTGGTGGTACTTCACGCCCGCCTTCTCGGCCACGAAGTCGATGAGCGCGCGGAAGATGTCGGTCTCGAAATTGGAGCGCTTGCCCTGCACGATGGCGCTGATGCGCTCCAGCCCCATGCCGGTGTCGATGCTGGGGCGCGGCAGCGGGGTGCGGGTGCCGTCGGCGGACTGGTCGTACTGCATGAACACCAGGTTCCAGATCTCCAGGAAGCGGTCGCAGTCGCACTTGCCGATGCCGCAGTCCGGGCCGCAGGCCATGTCCGCGCCCTGGTCCACGTAGATTTCCGAGCAGGGGCCGCAGGGGCCGGTGTCGCCCATGCTCCAGAAGTTGTCCTTCTCGCCCAGGCGGAAGATGCGCTCCGGGGCCACCCCGGCCACGGTCTGCCACAGCTCGCCGGCCTCGTCGTCGTCCTTGTAGATGGAGACGTAGAGCTTGTCCTTGGACAGGCTCAGCTCCTCGGTCACGAAGTTCCAGGCGAACTTGATGGCGTCGGCCTTGAAGTAGTCGCCGAAGGAGAAGTTGCCCAGCATCTCGAAGAAGGTGTGGTGGCGCGTGGTGCGGCCCACGTTCTCCAGGTCGTTGTGCTTGCCGCCCACGCGCAGGCATTTCTGGCTGGTGGTGGCGCGCACGTAGGGGCGCTTCTCCTGGCCCAGGAACACCTTCTTGAACTGCACCATGCCCGCGTTGGTGAACAGCAGGCTGGGGTCGTCCTTGGGCACCAGGGTGGAGCTGTCCACCACGGTGTGGCCGTTCTTCTCAAAGTACTTCAGGAACTTGTCACGAATTTCTGCGGCTTTCATGCGTGCTTCTATCTCCAGAAAATATGGATTGCCGGAGAACCGGCGGCTATTCGTCGACTTCCGCGGGCTCGCCCGCGGCGGGGATGAAGGCGGGCGGGATCACGCCCAGGTGCTCCAAGAGCTTGGCCTCGATCTGGCCGCGCAGCTCGGCGTTCTCCGTCAGCATGGCGCGGACGTTCTCCTTGCCCTGGCCCAGGCGCTCGCTGCCGAAGGCGAACCAGGAGCCGGACTGCTCGATGATCTTGTGCTCGATGCCCAGGTCGATGAGCTCGCCCTCGCGGCTCATGCCCGTGCCGTACAGGATGTCCACCAGCGCCTCGCGGAAGGGCGGGGCCACCTTGTTCTTCACGATCTTGATGCGCGTGCGGTTGCCGTAGGCCTCTTCCTTGTCCTTCAGGCTCTGGATGCGGCGGATGTCCATGCGCACGGAGGCGTAGAACTTCAGCGCGTTGCCGCCGGTGGTGGTCTCCGGGCTGCCGTAGCCGGTCATGCCGATCTTCATGCGGATCTGGTTGATGAAGATGACCACCGCGCGGGACTTGTGGATGGTGCCGGTGAGCTTCCGGAGCGCGTGGCTCATGAGCCGGGCCTGGCCGCCCACCTGGGTGTCGCCCATCTGGCCCTCCAACTCGGCCTGCGGAATCAGCGCGGCCACGGAGTCGATGACCACCAGGTCCACCGCGCCGGAACGCACCAGCAGGTCGGCGATCTCCAGCGCCTGCTCGCCGTAGTCCGGCTGCGAAATCAGCAGCTCCTCGGTCTTCACGCCCAGGCGGCGGGCATAGGCCACGTCCAGCGCGTGCTCGGCGTCGATGAAGGCCGCCGTGCCGCCGCGCTTCTGGCACTCGGCCACGATGTGCAGCGTCAGCGTCGTCTTGCCCGAGGATTCCGGGCCGTAAATTTCAGTCACGCGGCCCTTGGGCACGCCGCCCACGCCCAGCGCGATGTCCAGGCCGATGGAGCCCGTGGGAATCACGGGGATGGCCTGAAGCGCGGCCCCGTCGTCCATGCGCATGATGGAACCCTTGCCGAACTTGCGCTCGATGGTGGAGAGCGCCGTGCTCAGGGCCTCCTGACGCAGATCTTCCGGGCTGCTGCTGGGCTTCTTGGCCATGGGGACTCCTCCGGGGTGCGGGTTTCGGGGCGCGGGGCGAAACGTGATTGCGCGCAAACACGGACCGATACCAGATCATCCGGCGGTGGGCAACTGGCGCGGGGGCAGGGAGGCCGGACAACCAGGCCAGGGGGCCTCGCGTCCCCTGGACCCCCGCGCCGGGGGGTGACGACCCCCCGGACCCGCGGGTTGCCCGGTTCGTGAATCCTGGCAGCCACGCCCCGGCATCGTGCAGGCCCCGACAAACATGCGCGC